>NZ_BMVN01000021.1:0-147549 GCF_014650735.1 Streptomyces canarius | reverse complement strand
ACGAGGACCCGAAGCCGTTCATCTGGACCAAGACAGCCGAGGAGATCCTCGACTCCCTTGCCCGCTTCTGCCGACGGATCTCCGGCGCAGGACACTAGAGCGTCGCCGCCAACTCCGCCCGCCCGAACAGCAACGCGTAACCCGGAGGGAGTTCGGCGAGGACGCGGGTCGTCAGGGGTTCGCCGATGTGGTCGGACAGGACGCTCAGGACCGAGCTGACGTCCCAGCGGGCCGTCGCGGGGGTCGAGCCCTCTATGCGGGTGGCCACCGACTCCACGAACTCGCGGGCCGTCAACGGGTGGGTCGCCGGGATCTGGGAGGCGATGACTCGGCCCGCCTCCCGGGGGAGGGCCTGGGCCAGGGCCACGCGCTCGTCGCCGGTGACGTGGCCGCCGAAGGCCGACAGGACGATGCGGGTGACGCGTTCCGCCTCCACCCTCGTCGGGTACTGACCCGCGTCACGCACCGCCTCGGTCAGCTCAAGCCAGTCGGCGTTCTCCGCCTCCTCCTTGGCGCGCGGGCGCAGGGACGGGGTGGGGATGGTGGTTCTGGGCTGCGGGGTCGTCACGGTCATCGTGCTGGCTCCTCCTCCGGGGCGCTTCGGGGCACCGGATGCCCGGTACCCCGTAATGCAGCGGACATGGGCGGGAGTTCGGCCAATGTGCGGCAGGGGATGCATGGGACGCAGGGGTTGCCTGGGGCCAGGGGACGCAGGGGACGCAGGGGATGCGTGGGCCCCATGGACGCATGGGCTGCTTGAGCTGCCTGGGTTGACTGGGCTGCCTGGGCCCCCTGAGCTGTCTGGGCCCCTGGGCCGCCCGGGCCCCCTGCCCGCGGCGTGCGTGTGCGTGTGCGTGCCCCGCCTGTCCTGCGCGGCATGCGGGGCACGCGGTCGGGTGTCATGGGCCGCGTCCGTGCCCTGCGCGTCACACGGCCTGTGCGGCGCGGGCTCAGCCGCTGATCTCCTTGCGGTCGCCGCCCCCGCCGGTGATCTGGATGCGGCGCGGCTTGGCCTGTTCGGCCACCGGGATGCGCAGGGTCAGGACGCCGGCCTCGTACGAGGCGTCGATGCGGTCCGTGTCGAGCGTCTCGCCCAGGAACAGCTGGCGGGTGAACGTACCCGTGGGCCGTTCGGCGACCAGCATCTCCGCGTCCTCGGGAGCGGGGCTGCGGCGCTCCGCGCGGACGTTGAGGACGTTGCGCTCGACGTCGAGTTCGATCGTCTCCGGATCGATGCCGGGGAGGTCGAAGTGGACCAGGAACTCTTCTCCGGAACGGTAGGCGTCCATCGGCATCGCGGACGGACGGGGGTTCGCTCCGAAGAGCTGCTGCGTGAGCCGGTCGAAATCCCGGAACGGGTCCGTACGCATGAGCATCACGGGTCACTCCTTCCCTCAAGGACTGGGATCCGATGCCCTACGACTTCTTATATAACTCCCCGCCGAAAACTTGACAAGCCTCGACTCATGTACGGCTCAGGTCCGACTCGGTCCGGGGTTCGACCCGGGCTCCGTACGCCCACCCACCTGCGCGTCGGCCTCGGGACGGCGTTAGCCTCGGGCCAGACCCAACGGCAGTGGAAAACGGACACGAGGAGGCCATCATGGCCCGAGTTCCCAGCGCGGTCGTCGCCGCCACCGGGCTCGTCGGCGGTTACGGCGTCGCCCGCTGGACCAAGAAGCGAGAGCTCGGCGGGGCCGTCCTGGCCGTCGCCGGTGCCGCGGCGGCCCAGCAGTGGCGCGCCCGGGCCGGCGGGAAGGCCGCGGGCGCGCTGAGCGCCGCCTACGTCGCCGCGTTCGCCGGCTCGCACCCCCTGGCCAAGAAGGTCGGCGCCTGGCCGTCCGTCCTCGGTGTCGCCGGTGCCGTCGCCCTCGCCTCCTGGGCCGTCGCCGACCGCAAGGCCTGACCCGGCCCCCGGCACGTCACACCCTCTCCCCCGCCCGGAACGCCCTCCGGTACGCCTGCGGGCTCGTCCCCACCACCCTCCGGAACCGTTCCCGGAACGCCGTCGGTGAGCCGAAGCCCGTCTGGACGGCGATGCGTTCCACCGGGTACGCAGTGGTCTCCAGCAGGTACTGGGCCCTGCGCACCCGCGCCCGGTGCAGCCACTGGAGGGGTGTCGTACCGGTCTGCTCCCGGAACCGGCGGTTGAGGGTACGGGCGCTCATGCCGGCCTCCGCCGCGATCCCGGCCAGCGTCAGATCCCGGTCGCAGTGGTCCTCCAGCCAGGCCAGAAGGGGCTCCAGGGTGGTGCCGGCCGGGGCCGGGGGCAGGTCGTGGACGATGAACTGGGCCTGCCCGCCCTCCCGTTCCAGCGGCATCACGGACATCCGGGCCGCGTGCGCGGCGACCGCCGAGCCGAAGTCCTTGCGGATCATGTGCAGGCACATGTCCAGGGCCGCCGCGGCGCCCGCCGACGTCAGGAACTGGCCGTTGTCGACGTACAGGACGTTCGGGTCGACCGTCACCTCCGGGTGGCGCCGGGCCAGGTCCGGGGCCGCGACCCAGTGCGTCGTCGCGCGCAGACCGTCCAGCAGGCCCGTCGCCGCCAAGAGGAACGCGCCCACGCAGATCGACGCGATCCGGGTGCCGTTCGCCGCCGCGGCGCGCAGGGCCTCGGCGACCCCGGGCGGCAGCGTGTGCGGGGGCCGCGCCACCCCGGGCAGGATGATCGTGTCGGCCTCCGCCAGCGCCTCCAGGCCGTACGGCGCCCGGACCGTGAAGGCGCCCGCGCTCACCTCCTCCCCCACCGAGCAGACCCGCACCCGGTACGGCTCCCGGCCGTCGGGCAGCCGCGCCCAGCCGAAGGTGTCGATGGGTGCGGAGAGATCGAACGGGATGACGCCGTCCAGCGCCAGTACGGCCACCGTATGCATGGCAAGAAGGTAGCCGTACGACGGGTTCCCGCCAACCAGCCGTACGACGGGATCCTGCCAACCGGCCCCCCAACGAGTTCTCCGCCAACCGGCCTGACCGGCGCTACCGGGGATGAGCAGCGGAGAAGGGTGCAGGACCACCCCTTGGCCGGAATCCGTCGATCACTGGCAGTCCCGCCACTTCTGCGGGATCCCGGCGCCCTCTACCGTCCCCCCGTGACCAAGTTCCTGCTCTCCGTCCACGTCATCGCCGCGATCCTCGCCATCGGACCCGTCGCCGTCGCCGCCAGCATGTTCCCGCCCGCCGCCCGCCGCGCCCTGGCCACCGGGCCCGGCGACGCCGGCGGCCACGGCGACGACCCCGACCCCACCGGCACCCTGCGCCTGCTGCACCGCATCTGCCGCGTCTACGCCGTCGTCGGCGTCGTCGTCCCCGTCTTCGGGTTCGCCACCGCGAGCGAGATGGGGGTGCTCGGCAGCGCATGGCTGATCGTGTCGATCCTGCTCACCGCCCTCGCCGCCCTCGTCCTCGCGGCGCTCGTGCTGCCCGCCCAGTCCGCGCTCCTCGACGGGAGCGCGGGGGCCGAGCGGGCCGCACGGCTCGGCATGGTCACCGGGCTGTTCAACCTGCTGTGGGCCGCGGTGACCGTCCTGATGATCGTCCGGCCGGGCTCCACGACCGGCGCCTGACGGTCACGGCCTGCTCGCCGCCGGCGGCGCCGTGGGACCACGGCCCTGCGAACCCGGCCGGGTGCCCTGGGCCGCGGCCTTGGCCCGGCCGGCCACCGCCGTCAGCGGGCGGGCGACGTCCTCCAGGGAGCGGCGCTCGGCCCGTACCGCCAGGAACGCGGCGACCAGCCCGGCCGCGCACATCAGCGCCGCGCCGATGCAGAAGGCGAGGACCGTGTCACCGACCCGGCCCGTGCCCGTCAGGTCGGCGAACAGCAGCGGACCGCTGATACCGCCGGCCGCGGTGCCGAGGGCGTAGAAGAACGCGATGGACATCGCCCGCGTCTCCATCGGGAAGATCTCCGACACCGTGAGGTAGGCGCTGGAGGCGCCCGCCGAGGCGAAGAACAGCACCACGCACCAGCAGGCGGTCAGCGTGCCCGCGCTCAGCGAGCCCCGGTCGAACAGCCAGGCCGTACCGAAGAGCAGCAGGCCCGACAGCAGGTACGTCGAGGAGATCATCACGCGACGGCCGACCGTGTCGAAGAGCTTGCCCAGCAGCAGCGGGCCGCAGAAGTTGCCGACCGCGATCACCGCGAAGTAGTAGCCGGTGTGGCCGGAGGGCACGTCGAAGAACGTGGTCAGGATCGCGCCGAAACCGAAGGTGATCGCGTTGTACAGGAACGCCTGGCCGATGAAGAGGGAGAAGCCGAGCACCGCCCGCCTGCGGTAGCGGCCGAAGACCGTACGGGCGATCTCCAGGAAGGACACGCTCTTGCGCTGGTGGATCTCCAGCTCGCCCTCGGCCGCGGGGAGCGGCTCGCCCCGCTCCTCCTCCACCCGCCGTTCGATGCCGGAGACGATCTCCTCCGCCTCCCGGTCCCGGCCGTGGATCAGCAGCCACCGCGGGCTCTCCGGGACGTGCCGCCGTACCAGCAGGATGACCAGGGCGAGGACGGTACCGAGCGCGAAGGTCAGGCGCCAGCCGACGTCCTTCGCCAGCAGCCCGGTGTCGAGCGCGACGATCGACAGCAGGGAGCCGCCGACCGCGCCCAGCCAGAAGCTGCCGTTGATGATCAGGTCGACCCGGCCGCGGTAGTCCGCCGGGATCAGCTCGTCGATCGCGGAGTTGATCGCCGCGTACTCACCGCCGATGCCGAAGCCGGTCAGGAAGCGGAACAGGAAGAACCACCAGGCCTCCCAGGAGACGGCGGTGAGCGCCGTCGCCGCGAGGTACACCGCCAAGGTGATCATGAAGAGGTGCTTGCGGCCGAACCGGTCGGTCAGCCGGCCCCAGAACAGGGCGCCCAGGCAGGCGCCCGCCACGTACAGCGCGGCGGCGACACCGGTGACCTGCCCGGAACTGATGTGCAGGCCGCTGCCGGGCTCCGACAGCCGACTGGCGATGTTGCCGACGACCGTGACCTCCAGGCCGTCCAGGATCCACACGGTTCCCAGGCCGATGACGATCGTCCAGTGCCAGCGGGACCAGGGCAGGCGGTCGAGTCGGGCGGGGATGTCGGTGGTGAGGGTCCGGCCGGTGCCGGCCTCGGCTGTGCTCATGGGCGCTCCCTCCACGTCGAAGGACGGGACTACCGGGTGCCCTGGCCTGCGCGGAACAGTCCGGTCAGGCCCCCAGCCAGCGCGAGAGGGTGTAGATCAGCAGCCCGGCCAGGGAGCCCACCACCGTGCCGTTGATGCGGATGAACTGGAGGTCCCGGCCGATGTGCGCCTCGATCTTGCGGGTGGTGTGCTCGGGATCCCAGCCCGCCACCGTGTCCGTGATCAACGAGGTGATCTCCGCACGGTACGTCGTCACGACGTGCACCGCGGCGCCCTCCACCCAGTTGTCGACCTTGTCCTGCACCTTCGGCTCGGTCGCCATCCGCGCGCCCAGCGACAGCAGCGCGGCCCGCACCCGCGTCCGCAGCTCGCTGCGCTCGTCCTCCGCCGCCGCCACGATCATCGACCGTACCGCCGTCCACACGGACGCGATCAGATCCTGCACCTCGCCCCGGCCCAGCACCTCGCCCTTAAGCCGCTCCACCCGCGCCCGGGTGTCCGTGTCGGACTGGAGATCGGAGGCGAAGTCGGTGAGGAAACGGTCCAGCGCGCCACGCGCCGGGTGCGACGGCATGTCCCGCATCTCCGTGACGAACCGCAACAGCTCCTTGTAGACCCGCTCACCCACCTTCCGGTCCACGAACCGCGGGGTCCAGCCGGGCGCACCGCCCTCCACGGCCACCATCACGTCGTCCCGGTGCAGCACCAGCCAGTCGTGCGCCCGGGTCACCACCAGGTCCACCACCCGGCGGTGCCCGCCGTCGGCGACGATCCTCTCCAGCGTCTTGCCGATACCCGGCGCGATCTCCTGCGCGTTGGCCCGCCGGGTGATCGCCTCGCCGACGACCGCCTGCACGTCGGAGTCCCGCAGCACCGTCAGCGCGCCCCGCAGGGCCGTCGCCAGCTCCGCCGTCACCCGGTCCGCGTGCTCCGGCTCGGCCAGCCAGGCCCCGAGCCGGCTGCCGATGCCGACCGCGTGCAGCCGCCGCCGTACGACGTCCTCGGAGAGGAAGTTCTCACCGACGAACTCGCCCAGCGAGACCCCCAGCTGATCCTTCTTCGTGGGGATGATCGCGGTGTGCGGGATGGGCAGCCCCAGCGGGTGCCGGAAGAGAGCCGTGACCGCGAACCAGTCGGCGAGCGCACCGACCATGCCCGCCTCGGCCGCCGCCGCCACATAGTCCGTCCACGCCCCGGCACCCGCGTTACCGGCCGTCTTCGCCAGCACGTAGACCACCGCGACGAACAGCAACATGCCCGTCGCCGTGGCCTTCATCCGGCGCACCCCGCGCCTGCGTTCCTCATCGGCCGGGGTGAACGCCGTCATCGTCTTGTACGACACGACCCGCCCCGGTGTTCCCGTCTCGGTAGGTTCCATCAGCTCCACCCGTTCGGTGATCCCGCACACAATTGTCCCTTCCTGACCGACTCCCGGAACGAAACAGGAGTTCCCGGCGTCTGTCTGGAGGGGAGTAATGGCAGGGTCCTGTCACATCTCCCCGGCCCATGACCCATCATGTGGCGAGCAAGATCGGAGCCTCGGGCTCCCATCTGTCGAGGAGAACAACACAAGCGTGACCAAGCGTCATGGTTATGCCGTCCTGAGCGCGCTCATCGCGCTGGTCGCGGCCCTGTCCGCCGCCATATACGTCACCGTCGCCGCCGACGACGGCACCCCGCGCGGCGCCCTCGGCGACAACCGCCCGCGCCACGACTCCCACGCCGCCCCCGCCTCCACCGGCACCTGGGTCGGCGCCTGGGCCACCGCCCCCGTCGGCGGCGAACCCGGCACCGAGACGGCCGGCCTCGCGGGCCACTCCGTCCGCAACGTCGTCCACACCAGCGTCGGCGGTACGAGTGCCCGCGTCACGCTGTCCAACCTGTACGGCCAGTCCGCCCTCACCATCAGCCACGCCTCCCTCGCCCTCGCCCTCGGCGACGGCAGCGCCGCCGCCGACGCGGAAACGATGCGGCGCCTCACCTTCGACGGCGCCCCCGGCGTCGTCATCCCCGCCGGCGGCCAGACCGTCAGCGACGCCGTACACCTCACCCTCCCGCACGGCGCCGACGTCCTGATCACCACCTACTCCCCCACCCCCTCCGGGCCGGTCACCTACCACCCGCGCGCCCGGCAGATCTCGTACGTCGCCACCGGCGACCGCACCGAGGACATCACCGGCACCCCCTACACCGGACAGACCCCGTACTGGCGGTACGTGACCGCCCTCGACGTGCTCAGCAACGAGGCCACCGGCACCGTCGTCGCCTTCGGCGACTCCCTCACCGACGGCGTCACCTCCACCACCGGCGCCAACCACCGCTGGCCCGACATCCTCTCCGGCCGGCTCCGCAGCGCCCTCCAGAGCGGCCGGCAACTGCCCCGCTACAGCGTCGTCAACGAAGGCATCAGCGGAAACCAGGTCCTCGCCGACGGCCTCGGCCGGCCCGCCGAGAACCAGAGCGGCCTCGGCCGCTTCGGCCGCGACGCGCTCGACCGCCCCAATGCCAAGGTCGTCGTCATCGACCTCGGCATCAACGACATCCTGCGCAACCCCCGGCTCGCCGACCCCGACCGCATCGCCACCGGCCTGCGCACCCTCGTCCGCCAGGCCCACGCCCGCGGCCTGGAGGTCGTCGGCGCCACCCTGATGCCGTTCCAGGGCCACCACGGATACACCCCCGCCCGGGAAGCCGTACGACAGCAGGTCAACGCACGGATCCGGGCCGGCGGCGTCTACGACGCCGTCGTCGACTTCGACAAGGCCCTCCGGGACCCGTACGACCCGCGCCGGCTGCGCCCCGAGTACGACTCCGGCGACCACCTGCACCCCAGCGACCTGGGCTACCGCACCATGGCCGAGGTCTTCGACCTGCGCACCCTGACGGGCGCGGGCCAGGCGGAGCTGTGACCGGGCGGCGAGGAATACTGGCGGACATGACCCGCTTGATCCTCGCCACCCGCAACGCCGGAAAGATCACCGAGCTGAGGGCGATCCTCGCCGAAGCCGGACTCCCCCACGAGCTCATCGGCGCGGACGCCTTCCCGGACGTCCCCGACGTCAAGGAGACCGGCGTCACCTTCGCCGAGAACGCCCTGCTCAAGGCACACGCCCTCGCCCAGGCCACCGGCCTGCCCGCCGTCGCCGACGACTCCGGCCTGTGCGTCGACGTCCTGAACGGCGCCCCCGGCATCTTCTCCGCCCGCTGGGCCGGCCGCCACGGCGACGACAAGGCCAACCTGGACCTGCTGCTGGCCCAGCTCTCGGACATCGCCGACGAGCACCGCGGCGCCCACTTCGCCTGCGCGGCGGCCCTCGCGCTGCCGGACGGCACCGAGCGGGTGGTGGAGGGACAACTGCGCGGCACCCTGCGGCACGCCCCCGCCGGCACGAACGGCTTCGGCTACGACCCGATCCTCCAGCCGGACGGCGGAACACGGACGTGCGCCGAGCTGAGCGCGGAGGAGAAGAACGCGATCAGCCACCGCGGCAAGGCGTTCCGGGCACTGGTGCCGGCGGTGCGGGAGCTGTTGGGCTGAGCACAGAGAAACGGCCTGCGAGTCACCTTTCGATTCGCAGGCCGTCGATGTGCGGCGGAAGGGATTCGAACCCTCAAGCCCGATCAAGGGCCACAGATCCTAAGTCTGCTGCGTCGCCATTGCGCCACCGCCGCTAGCCGCCTGCCATCGTACCGGGAGTTGCTCGCCGCCTTCCGCCGCCCCTGCACCAGGTGCTCGTGATCGCATGGCAGTTGGGGCACAGCAGCCGCAGGTTCTCCCGCCGGTTGTCGCGCCGGTCCCCGTTGATGTGGTCGATCTCCAGCGTCATCGGCTTGCCGCGCCACTCAGGGCCCACCCCGCACCCGGCGCACTCTTCAGGAACACCCACTTCACGGAGTGCTCGCCGGAGGCGTTCGGTCGCGATGCGGTGCTCGCCCTCGTGCCGCACCAGGACGGCTTCAGGCCGCTTGGCATTCGTACCCGGCTTACCTCGCTGATGTGCCTGGCCGAGAAGGTGGGCGGTATGGAGGCCGTCCTCGGCGATCCACTTGCTAAGCATCGCCCGTTGGCCACCGTTGTTCGGACGACCGATGCGGCGCAGCACCTCCGCGATGGATGCCGACCCTTGGACCACCTCCCGCAGGACGTCCGGCGCGGGTCGCGCTTGCCTGCCAGTGGGCGAGAAGTGCGAGATGTCGATACCGAAGTGGGCGAATCGCTCCACGAGGTAGGCACGTAGCCGGCCGTACGGCCGGGTGCCGAAGAAGGCGATGACCTCGTCGAGGTCCGAGCACTGCACTGCTGCCTGGACCAATCGCTCGCGGCTGTACTGCACCCCGCTGCTCATACGGCACCTGCCCGCGCACGGCCCTTACCGCGTCCTCGGTAGGTGTCGGTCGTCGAATGGCAGTTGGGGCAGAGGAACCGCAGGTTGTCGACGCGGTTGTTCCGCCAGTCGCCGTCGATGTGGTCGACCTCCAGTGGCAGCGGTTTGCCACGCCAGAGCGGCTCGATACCGCACAGGGCGCAGCGCTCCGGCACCCCCAGCTCGTTCATGGCCCTCTTGAGTCGCCGGCTCGGAATACGCGGGGCATGTGCCGACCTGTCCTCGACGAGGATCTCCTCGGGGGTCCGACGGCGCTGGTTGTGCCTCATCCGCTCGGTTCGGACCACGGGCGTGAAGTGCGAGGTGTCGATGCCGTACGCCTTGATCCGTCGGGCGATGTTGGCCTGGTGGCCGCCGACGGAGTCGAGCCCGAGCCGACGCACGACCTCGTTGACGCTCGCGGACGCCGCGACGACCGGCTCAAGGATGTCGCGCGTCCACTTCACCCCCTCCGGCTCGAAGTGCGACGTGTCGACCCCGAGCTTCTTCATCCGCCGCCTGATGTAGTCCCGCCTCGGACTCCGCGGATCCACCCCCAGCCCCTCGAACGCCTCCGACAGCGTTCTCGCGCCGCGCGCAGCCGTCTCCAGGCGTTCCTTCGTGTATGCGCCGGACCCCATCGAGCCCCTCCGTCCCGGGTGCGCGTTCGCTGCCCGTACGGAGTAACGAACCGACTATCGGACAGTCACGTCCGGGATCACGGAAAACGGCCCGCGCCGGGGGCTTCCGGGGCGGGCCGTTCGTGTGGTGGGCGGGTCAGATGCCCAGGTCCTTGATGATCTTTGCCACGTGGCCGGTGGCGCGGACGTTGTACAGGGCCCGTTCGACCTTGCCCTCCTCGTCCACGACGATCGTGGAGCGGATGACGCCCAGGTACGTCTTGCCGTAGTTCTTCTTCTCGCCGTAGGCGCCGTAAGCCTCGGTGACCTTCTTGTCCGGGTCGGCGAGGAGGGTGATCCGCAGGGACTCCTTGTCGCGGAACTTCGCCAGCTTCTCCGGGCTGTCGGGGGAGATCCCGATGACGTCGTAGCCGGCGCCGGCCAGCAGCTCCAGGTTGTCCGTGAAGTCGCAGGCCTGCTTGGTGCAGCCGGGGGTCAGGGCGGCCGGGTAGAAGTAGACGATGACCTTGCGGCCCTTGTGGTCCGAGAGGGACACCTCGGTGCCGTCGGCGTCGGGGAGGGTGAAGGCGGGGGCCACGTCCCCCGGCTGGAGTCGCTCGCTCATCGGGCCAGCCTAACCGGGGGGCCTTGCGGTGCGGCGCGGCCCGGAGCTGACAAACTGTTCGGAACAGCATCAGCAGATTTCGGAGGCCGTACGGTGGCGGACACGTCGGACACCAGAACCCCGGCGCAGATCGAGGCGGACATCAAGCGCCGCCGAGAAGTGCTGGCCGAGACGCTCGACGAGATCGGGGTGCGGGTGCATCCGAAGACCATCGTCGGCGATGCGAAGGCCAAGGCCATCGCCCATGTCGACCATACGGTCGGACGGGCGTACGTGCAGGTCAACCGTGTCGTGAGCGAGGTACGGGCACAGCTCGTGAACGATCAGGGGGCACCGCGCCTGGAACGGGTGGTGCCCGTCGCGCTCGTCGTCGTGGGGGTCGTGGGGCTGCTCGCCCTCGGGGCCCGGCGGCGCAGGGACTGACCAGGACAGGTAGGTTCGAGCCGTGAGCGCCAACAGAAACGAGCACAGCACTCCCCACCACGACAAGCTGCCCATCCGGATGCTGCACGACCGGGTTCTCGTGCGGCAGGAGACCGGTGAGGGCGAGCGG
Source organism: Streptomyces canarius (assembly GCF_014650735.1). Taxonomy (NCBI): domain Bacteria; kingdom Bacillati; phylum Actinomycetota; class Actinomycetes; order Kitasatosporales; family Streptomycetaceae; genus Streptomyces; species Streptomyces canarius. Next base: position 136,279 of record NZ_BMVN01000021.1, on the reverse strand, counting down.
CGGTCGGGGGGCGGCATTCTGATTCCCGCCACCGCGGCGGTCGGCCGGCGGCTGGCCTGGGCCGAGGTCGTCGCCGTCGGTCAGAACGTACGGACGGTGGAGCCCGGAGACCGTGTCCTGTTCGACCCGGAGGACCGGGCGGAGGTCGAGGTGCGGGGCGTGGCGTACGTCCTCATGCGCGAGCGTGACCTGCACGCCGTCGCCGCGGACCGGTTCGAGGGGTCGGAGGACTCCACGGGGCTGTACCTGTAGGTTCCTGTAGGTACCTACAGGAACCTGTAGGAACGAAGAGCGAGAGGGCCGGTGACCATCGTCACCGGCCCTCTTTGCCGTGCTTTTGCTAAGTTCGGAAGGAGCCCGACGAGACGCGCCGTACCGGGCGAAGGCAAAGACGACGCACCCCGAAGAAGAGTCACCGTGTCTCGGAGGTGCCTGTCATGGCCTGGGTCCTGCTCGTCGTCGCCGGTCTGCTGGAAGTGGGCTGGTCGATCGGGATGAAGTACAGCGAGGGGTTCACCCGGCCCCTCCCGAGTCTGTTCACCGGCGCCGGCATCGTCGCGAGCATGGTCCTGCTGTCGTACGCCGCGAAGTCCCTGCCCATCGGTACGGCCTACGGCGTGTGGGTGGGCATCGGCGCGGCCGGTGCGGCGGTGCTCGGCATGGTGGTGCTGGGTGAGCCAGTCACCGCCGCCCGGATCTTCTTCGTATGCCTGCTGCTGGTCGCCGTGGTGGGGCTGAAGGCGACCAGCGGTCACTGAGGCGTCGGGGGCGCGGCGTCAGCGGTGGCGTCAGGCGTGGTGTCAGGTGCCGGGAAATCCTCCGGCGCCCGTGTCCGTGCCTGTGGTGCCGCCGCCGGGTGTGCCGCCACCGGTGGTCCCGCCGCCGGTGGTGGGGCCCCCGTCGGCCGTGCCGCCGCCGTCCGTGGTCCCGCCGCCGGTGGTCGGCCCTCCGCCGGTCGTGTCGCCGCCGGTGGTGGTGGCGCCCCCGTCCGTGGCCGTGCCGCCGTCGGTCGGGGTGCCGCCCGTGGTGCCGGTGCCGCCGTCCGTCGGGGTGCCGCCGCCCGTGGTGCCGCCGCCCGTCGGGGTGGTGGTCGCGCCGCCGGTGGTCGGCGTGGCGGTGGCGCCGCCGTCGTTCCGGCCGCCGTCGGTGCCGGGCTGGGCGGTGCTGGTGGCGGGCGGCTCCTGGACCTGGTCGGCGCCCCGCTGGAGCTCCAGGTCGAACTCGCTCGCCGGCTTGCCCTGCAACGCGTCGCGCGTGTACTGCGCCCAGATCTGGGTGGGCGGGCCGCCACCGTTCATGCGCATCTGGCCGAGCGCCCCGTACAGCGGCTGGTGCTTGGCGGTCACCGGGTCCTGGCCCATGACGGAGACCACCGTGGCCAGGTCGGGGGTGTAGCCGGCGAACCAGGCGGCGGTGTCGCTCTCGGCGGTGCCGGTCTTGCCGGCCGCCGGACGGCCCGCGGCCTGGGCGGCCGTGGCGGTGCCGTTCTCGACCACGCTCTGGAGGACCGAGGTCGTGGTGTCGGCGGCCTCCCGGCTGACGGCCTGCTTGACCGGCTGCTCGGGCAGCTTGACCTCGTCGGTGCCGTCCTTGGTGATCTTCTCGACCAGGGTGTACGTGCCGTGCTTGCCGTGGTTGGCGAGCGTGGCGTAGGCCTCCGCCATGTCCAGGACGCTGGCGGTGGCGGTGCCGAGGGCGATGGACGGGTACGGCTGGAGGTCCGGGGTGTCGGAGGGGACGCCCAGGTCGACCGCGGTCTGCTTGACCTTGGCGGGGGTGACGTCGACGGCCATCTGCGCGTACACCGCGTTCACCGACAGGTCGGTGGCCTTGCGGACGGTGATGGGGCCGTACGACTTCTGGTCCTCGTTCTCGGGGGCGTAGGCGCCGCCGTTCCAGCCCTGGACCGGGCGCTGGTTGGTGCCGTCGTAGACCGTGTTCGGGGTGATGGCGCGGCCGTCCTGGGTGGTGGACCCGTTCTCCACGGCGGAGGTGAACACGAACGGCTTGAACGTCGAGCCGACCTGGAAGTCACCGCGGGTGGCGCCGTTGGTGTACTGCTTCACGTAGTCGATGCCGCCGTACATCGCGACGACCTTGCCGGTCTTGGGGTCGACGGAGGCTCCGCCGGCCCGGACGTAGGTGTCCGCCTTGCGGTTCTTCTTGTCCAGCTTGGACATGAGCTGGTCGTCGACCGCCTTGACGAAGGCGTCCTGCCGGTCCTTCTGGATGGTGGTGGTGATGCGGTAGCCGCCGGCCGTGAGGTGGTCGGAGTCGATGATGTTGTTCGAGGTGAGGTACTGCTTGACCGCCTCCACGAGGTAGCCGCGCTGGCCGGACATGCCGGTGGAGATCGTCTGCTCCTTCGGCATCGGGAACTTCATGCCGGCGCGCTTGGACTCGCTGAGCCAGCCCTTGGTGACCATGCCGTCCAGGACGTAGTTCCAGCGGGCGACGGCCGCCTTGCGGTTCTCCGGGTGGGCGACGACGTCGTACTCGCTGGGCGCGTTGACGAGCGCGGCGAGGTAGGCGGCGCGGGCCGGGTCGAGGTCGGAGGCGTCGCGGCCGTAGTAGGCCTGGGAGGCGGCCTGGATGCCGTAGGCGTTGCGGCCGAAGTAGCTGGTGTTGAGGTAGCCCTCCAGGATCTCGTCCTTGGACTTGTTCCGGTCGAGCTTGATCGCGATGAAGAACTCCTTGGCCTTGCGGGTGACCGTCTGTTCCTGGGCCAGGTAGTAGTTCTTCACGTACTGCTGGGTGATCGTCGAGCCGGACTGCTTGCCCTTGCCGGTGGCGGTGTTCCAGCCGGCGCGGAGCATCGCCTTGGGGTCGACGGCGGACTCGGTGTAGAAGTCCCGGTCCTCGGCGGCCAGTACGGCGTGCTGGGCGTCCTTGGAGACCTGGGCGAGGCTGACGTTCTCGCGGTTGACCTCGCCGTCGCGGGCGAGCTGTGAACCGTCGGCGTACAGGTAGACGTTGCTCTGCTTGGTCGCGAAGGCGTTGGCCGGGGGGATCTTCACCAGGGAGTAGCCGACGAAGAACAGGCCGACGAGCAGCAGCACGCCGACGAAGAAGGTACCGAGCACCATCCGCCAGGTCGGGATGATCCGCCGCCAGCCGGTCCGCTTGGGCCGCTTGTTCTTCTTGCCCTTGCCCTTGCCGTTGCCGTTGCCTCCGGCACTCTGACCGTCGGTGGCGGGGAGGGCGGTGGTGGAGGCTTCGGAAGCGTTGTGAGTGGTGGTGCCGGCGCCGACGGCTGAGGCGGCTGAGGCGGCTGCCGCACCGGTCGCTGGCCCGGCGGCGGCCTTGGCGGCCTGAGCACCGGCTCCCGCACCGGCACCGGCTCCCGCCGCGGCGGTGCCGGCCGCGCGGGCGGCGCGGGCGGCCCGCGCGGCGGCCGGGGAGGAGGGAGCGGCGGCACCGGCCGGGCCGGCGCCGGAGGTCTGGGCGGCGCGGTCCTCCCCGGCGGGGCGGGGGACGGTGGGACGGGCGGTGGTGTCCGGCTCACCGGAGCGGGGTGCGTTGACCCGCCGGAGCACCTGTGTGGTCTCGGGCGCCGGGGCGGCGTCGGCCTCCTGCCGGGCACCGGACTTCGGTCCGCGGGGCGGGGTGACACGGCGGAGCACCTGGGTGCTCTCGGCCGGCGGCTCCTGCCCGGACCCGAGCGGAGCGCCCGGCTTCCCGCCGCCGGTGCCCTTACCACTACCGGAGCCACCGGCACGCGAGCCACCCCCGGCGGCGGAGTCACGCGCGGCACCACCGGCACCACCGGCACCACCGGCAGCCGAACCCACACCGTCAGCCGCGGCCCCGCCGGACACGGGTCCGTCGCCGGACCCCGATGCCCCACCGGACTCCGCGCGCCGGCCGGGCACCGAACCGCGACCGGTTGCCGGGGCGTTCCCGGACCCCGGGCCGCGGCCGGGCTCCTGAGCGCCGCCGCGGGCCGCGGTTCCGCCGGCCCCCGCGGCACCCGTCTGTTCCGTGCGGGCGCGGGCCGCCTGGCGGGCGCGGGCGATGGAAGCCGTCCGGTCCCGGTCCTGTTCGGGCGCATCCGCGGGGCGGGAGCCGTCCTGCGAGGACGCGCCGCCCGTCATGCCGGAGCGGTTCCGGGACGCCGAACCCGGCGTACCGGAGCCGGACCGGGACGGGGAGCCCGCCGGGCCGTTGCCGGTCCCGGCCGTCCGGCCCGCGCCACGCTCGGCTGCCGCCGGGCCTCCCGCACCGGCGCCACGGGTGCCGTCGGCCCCCCGCTCGCCGCGCTGCGGCTTGCCCGCGCTCCCGGGCCGGCCGGCGCCCTCGGCACCCTCGGCACGCTGACCACCGTCGCGGCCCCCGGAACCCCCGGCACTCTCGCCACCCTCTCGGCCCCCGGGCCCCCCGGAGCCTGCGTCGGTGTCGCTTCTCGTGCCCCCCGTGGGATCCGGTGGTGTGCTGCTCGGGTCGCGGCGTCCCGGGTTTCCGGGCCCTTCAGCCGGCAGCGGCTTTTTCGGTGCCACGCCTTCGTTCCGCTGCTGCGGCTGCGGCTCGTCGCTCATGTCGTGCACGGACTCCTGTTTCGCGTCGTACGTTCCCGTACGCCTCGTACGCTTCTGCGCTCCCCCTGTTTGAAGACTCTCGCACCTGGCGTTCCGTTCCCGGATTCCGGCACGCTTCCGACCGGAAATCGCGTGGCCGGCCGCCGGGCCTCCGGACTAGGCTCCTGCGCTTCGGTGTCGAGCGGTCCGAGGAGGTCGACTGACGTGGGCGCGGGACGGTTGTACGCGGCCGTGGCGACAGGGGGATTCAGACGGTACGCGACCTACCGGGCCGCCACTGCGGCAGGGGTGTTCACGAACACCGTCTTCGGGCTCATCCTCGTCTACACGTACCGCGCCCTGTGGGACGAGAAGCCGCATCTCGGCGGGTACGACCAGGCACAGGCCGTGACGTACGTCTGGCTGGGGCAGGCGTTCTTGTCGACCCTCGCGATCGGGGGCGGCGGCGTCGAGGACGAGTTGATGGAACGCATCCGTACGGGAGACGTGGCGATCGACCTGTACCGGCCCGCCGATCTCCAGCTGTGGTGGCTGGCGGCGGACCTCGGCCGGGCGTTCTTCCAGTTGCTGGGCCGGGGCCTGGTCCCGTTCGTGTTCGGCGCGCTGTGCTTCCCGGTGTACCTGCCGGCGGACGCCGGCACCTGGGTGGCGTTCCTGGCCGCCGTCGTCCTCGCCATGCTGGTCGGCTTCGGCATCCGCTACCTGGTGGCGCTGAGCGCGTTCTGGCTGCTGGACGGCGCCGGTGTGGCGCAGATGGCGTGGCTGCTGGGCTTCTTCTGCTCGGGCATGCTGCTGCCGCTGAACGTGTTCCCGGGCGCGCTGGGTGACGTCGTACGGGTCCTGCCGTGGTCGTCCCTGCTGCAAGCGCCGGCGGACATCCTGCTGGGGCACGCGGATCCGCTGCCCACCTATCTCTTCCAGGCCGCGTGGGCGGTGGCGCTGCTGGGGGCCGGGCGGCTGGTGCAGTCGGCGGCGACGCGCCGGGTGGTGGTGCAGGGTGGCTGAGAGCCATGCGCCCCGCCAGGCCCCCCGCCAGGTCCCCGGCCCGGCCCGCCGGCTGGCCGAGGGCGTGCGGGCGTACCGGCTGATCGCGGGGATGTGGGTGCGCTCCACGATGGCCTACCGCGCGTCCTTCGCCATGACCACGTTCGGGAACTTCGCGGCGACCTTCCTCGACTTCGTCGCGATCATGCTGATGTTCTCCCGGGTGGACGCCCTGGGCGGCTACCCGCTGCCCGAAGTGGCGTTCCTGTACGGCCTGTCCGCGACCTCCTTCGGGCTGGCGGACCTGGTGATCGGGTCGATGGACCGGCTGGGCCGGCGGGTCCGGGACGGCACGCTGGACACCCTGCTGGTGCGGCCGGCGCCGGTGCTCGCGCAGGTGGCGGCCGACCGGTTCGCGCTCAGGCGGCTGGGCCGGGTGACGCAGGGGGCGCTGGTGCTGGGCTGGTCGCTGACCCGGGTGGACATCCACTGGACGGCGGACAGGCTGCTGCTGATGCCGGTGATGGTGGTGAGCGGCTGCGGCATCTTCTGCGCGGTGTTCGTGGCGGGCGCGGCGTTCCAGTTCGTGGCGCAGGACGCCTCGGAGGTGCAGAACGCCTTCACCTACGGCGGTACGACGCTGCTCCAGTACCCGCCGACCGTGTTCGCGAAGGAGCTGGTGCGCGGGGTGACCTTCGTGCTGCCGCTGGCCTTCGTCAACTGGCTGCCCGCGACCTATGTGCTGGGGCGGCCGTATCCGCTGGGCCTGCCGGAGTGGACCGCGTTCACGCCTCCGCTGGTGGCAGTCGCCTGTGGCGCGCTCGCGGGGCTGGCCTGGCGGGCGGGACTTCGTTCGTACCGCAGCACTGGGAGCTAGCGTGAGTGACGTGATCGCAGGGGACGACGGCACCGTGGGGAGCGACTTCGTCGCGGGGGACGGCTTCATCGCGCTGGAGGGGGTCGAGAAGGTCTTCGAGGTGCGCCGGAAGACCGGGTTCCTGCGGCGTGAGCGGCGCGAGGTGCGGGCGGTGGACGCGCTGTCGTTCACCGTGGGGCGCGGCGAGATGGTCGGGTACATCGGGCCGAACGGCGCCGGGAAGTCGACGACGATCAAGATGCTGACCGGGATCCTGACGCCGAGTGCCGGGCGGCTGCGGGTGGCGGGCATCGATCCGGCGCGGGAGCGGTCGCGGCTCGCGCACCGGATCGGGGTGGTGTTCGGTCAGCGGACCACGCTCTGGTGGGACCTGCCGCTGATCGACTCCTACCGGCTGGCGCACCGCATGTACCGCATCCCGGACGCCCGTTACCGCGAGAACCTGGACCGGCTGGTGGAACTGCTGGACCTGGGCGCCCTGTTGGACGTACCGGTGCGGCAGCTCTCCCTTGGCCAGCGGATGCGCGGCGACATCGCGGCGGCGCTGCTGCACGACCCGGACGTGCTGTACCTGGACGAGCCGACGATCGGCCTGGACGTCGTATCGAAGGCCAAGGTGCGGGAGTTCCTGCGGGAGGTGAACGCCGAGCGCGGCACGACGGTGCTGCTCACCACGCACGACCTCCAGGACATCGAGCAGTTGTGCTCCCGGGTGATGGTGATCGACCACGGGCGACTGGTGTACGACGGTCCGCTCGCGGGGCTGCACGAGGCCGGCGAGAGCGAGCGGACGCTGGTGGTGGACCTGGAGCGGGAGCTGCCGCCGGTTCAGGTGCCGTCGGCCCGGGTGGTGCGGGTGGAGGGTCCCAGGCAGTGGCTGGCGTTCCCGGCGGGGCAGTCGGCGGCGCCGGTCGTGGCGCATCTGGCCGCCCGGTACCCGCTGGTGGACCTGTCGGTGCGGGAGCCGGACATCGAGGCCGTCATCGCCAGGATGTACGCCGAGAGGGCGGTCTCGTAGGCCGCCGGCACGAGCGACGACGCCGTCCCGGACCTGCGTGCGTCGACGCCGATCGTGACCGGGTCGCCGAGGTCCCGCGGGACGCCCTGGCCGAGGGCCGCCTCGACAGGGGGGAGTTCGACGAGCGGCTGGAGGCGGCCCACAAGGCGCGGACGTAGGCGAGCCGGCGCCGCTGACGCGCGGCCTTCCGGTGGCCGGCGCCGTGGCACCGGCCCTTGCCGTCTCCTTCGTCAAGTCCCCGGTGGTGGACGGTGGCCGGGCGGGCCGGATCACCGGAACCGAGGGCTCCTCGACGGGCGCGGCGGCGATCCTCTCGTGGTTCGAGCGCGGGGGCCGCTGGACGGTGCCGAGGCGGTTCGCCTGTTTCACCTTCAGGGCGGCGGCGAACTCGACCTGTGCGAGGCGGACTTCGCCGTCGGCAGGTCGAGATCCAGTGCGTGGTGTTCATGGGCGGGGGGTCCGGGTGATCGTGCCGCCCGGCGTCGAGGTCGCCGTAGGCGGCATCGGCGTGATGGGCGCCTTCGAACGCCCGGCGTCGAGGTCGCCGTAGGCGGCATCGGCGTGATGGGCGCCTTCGAACACCCGGGGGACGACGGCCCGCCGGAGCCGGGCGCCCCCCGCGTGGTCATCGGTGGTGTCGCGTTCTGGGGCGGCGTGGGCGTGGAGCGCGAACTGCCGCGTGGGGAACGCGAACGCCTGAAGAAGCCGCGCTGAGCGCGCCCCTGCCGGCACCCCCTACGACGTGCAGACCTTGGTCAGCTCCCCCGCCGCGTCCGTCACCGGGCTGACGTCCGGCGTCTCGTCCCCGTTCCTGATGGCCGTGCGCACGTTGCCGACCGCCTTCTCCAGGTCGTCCACGGCCTTGTTCACGTCGGTGTTGTCCGTCTTGTCGCCGATCTTCCGCAGACTCTTCTCGATGGAGTCGAGGGACTCGTCGGCCTGGGAGGGGTCGTTCGCCGCGTTCTCCACGGCCTGCTGGAGATCGGTGACGTTGTCGGCGATGGCGTCGGCGGTCTGCACGCAGTCCAGCGCCTTGTCCACGGCGTCGCAGCCGGTCGTGAGGCCGGCGGCGAGCGCGGCGGTCGCTACGGCGGCGACAACGGTGAGTCGGCGTCGACTGGCGGCCATGGTGGTGTCCCTCCCCTGGTACGGCTGGCCGGGCGCACGCTGGTGAGCGTGCGCCCGTACCCACAGGGACGTCACTGGGGTCCGCCGGGTTGCCCCGCGGCCTTGGGGACTTCTTTACGCGCGCGTGGCCGCGAGTGCCGCCTGCTGGATCACGGCCAGTTCCCGGCAGCCGGTGACGGCGAGGTCGAGCAGGGCGTCGAGTTCCTCGCGGGCGAACGGCGCGGCCTCGGCGGTGCCCTGGACCTCGACGAAGCGGCCGTCGCCGGTGCAGACGACGTTCATGTCGGTGTCGGCGCGCACGTCCTCCTCGTAGCAGAGGTCGAGCAGCGGGACCCCGCCGACGATGCCCACGGAGACGGCGCTCACGGTGCCGGTGAGCGGCTGCCGGCCGGCCTTGATCAGCTTCTTGCCCTGGGCCCAGGCGACGGCGTCGGCGAGCGCGACGTACGCGCCGGTGATGGCCGCCGTACGCGTGCCGCCGTCGGCCTGGAGGACGTCGCAGTCGAGGACGATGGTGTTCTCGCCGAGCGCCTTGTAGTCGATGACGGCGCGCAGGGAGCGGCCGATGAGCCGGGAGATCTCGTGGGTCCGGCCGCCGATCTTGCCCTTGACGGACTCGCGGTCGCCGCGGGTGTTGGTGGCGCGGGGCAGCATGGCGTACTCCGCGGTGACCCAGCCCTCGCCGCTGCCCTTGCGCCAGCGCGGGACGCCCTCGGTGACGGAGGCGGTGCAGAAGACCTTGGTGTCGCCGAAGGAGACGAGGACGGAGCCCTCGGCGTGCTTGCTCCATCCGCGTTCGATGGTGACGGGACGGAGCTGTTCGGGGGTACGGCCGTCGATGCGAGACATGGCGACGAGCCTAGCCGCACACGGGGAAGGGGCTCCTCCGGCATCGGGAAGAGCCCCTTCGGGGTGAACCGGTGCGGCTCACATCATGTCTTCGATCTCCGCGGCGATCGGGTCGGCGTCGGTGCCGATGACGACCTGGATGGCCGTGCCCATCTTGACAACGCCGTGGGCGCCGGCGGCCTTCAGGGCGGCCTCGTCGACCAGAGCGGGGTCGGACACCTCGGTGCGCAGCCGGGTGATGCAGCCCTCGATCTCCTCGATGTTGTCGATGCCACCGAGCCCGGCGACGATCTTCTCAGCCTTGCTGGCCATGTTCCTTCTCCCTGCTCCGAACCGCTTTGTCGCAGTAACCCACAGTTGGCCCATCTTCGCGAGCGGTCTTGCCGTCCGTGCCGGATGATGGCGATCACGACAGCGGAACCGTCCGTCGACTGGTCTACACCACCGTGGGGAAGGTCGCCAAACCCATGAGTGCAGAGAGTACGGCGCGTCCCGCCGGGGCCCGCCGGCACCGTCTGTTCCAGGGCATGCAGAAGATGGGCCGCAGCCTCCAGTTGCCCATCGCCGTGCTGCCGGCGGCGGGCATCCTGAACCGGCTGGGGCAGCCGGACGTGTTCGGCGCGGACGGCCTGGGCTGGACCGACGTGTCCAAGGTGATGAGCGGGGCGGGCGGCGCGCTGCTGGACGGCCAGCTGGGGCTGCCGCTGCTGTTCTGCGTGGGCGTCGCGATCGGCATGGCGAAGAAGGCCGACGGTTCGACGGCGCTCGCCGCGGTGGCGGGTTTCCTCGTCTACTACGGTGTCCTGCGGCAGTTCCCGGAGACCTGCCCGGCGGGCGCGAAGGTGGTCGCCACGGGCTGCCAGGCGGCGAACGGCACGGTGTCCGCGTACACCTACCAGAACCCGGGTGTCTTCGGCGGCATCGTCATGGGCCTGCTGGCCGCCTTCTTCTGGGCCCGCTACCACCGCACGAAGCTGGTCGACTGGCTGGGCTTCTTCAACGGGCGCCGACTGGTGCCGATCATCATGGCCTTCGTCGCGATCCTGTTCGCCGTGGTGTGCCTGTTCGTCTGGCCGCCGGTCGGCGGCGCCCTGGAGAGCTTCGGCGAGTGGCTGCGGGACGCCGGCTCCTGGGGCGCGGGCGTCTTCGGGGTCGCGAACCGGGCGCTGCTGGTGGTGGGCCTGCACCAGTTCCTGAACGTGCCCATCTGGTTCCAGTTCGGCAGCTACACCAAGCCCGACGGCACCGTGGTGCACGGCGACATCAACATGTTCCTCCAGGGCGACCCCGACGCCGGACAGTTCACCTCGGGCTTCTTCCCGATCATGATGTTCGCGCTGCCGGCCGCCGCGCTGGCCATCACGCACTGCGCGCGGCCGGAACGCCGCAAGGAGGTCGGTGGCCTGATGCTGTCGGTCGCGCTGACCTCGTTCGTGACCGGCATCACCGAGCCGCTGGAGTACGCGTTCCTCTTCATCGCGCCCGGTCTGTACGCCGTCCACGCGGTGCTGACCGGTGCGTCGATGGCGGTGACCTGGGCGCTGGGCGTGCACGACGGGTTCAGCTTCTCGGCGGGCCTGATCGACTACGTGATCAACTGGAACCTGGCGACGAAACCGTGGGCGATCATCCCGATCGGCCTGTGCTTCGCGGCCGTGTACTACCTGGTGTTCCGCGTCGCGATCACGCGGTTCGACCTGAGGACGCCGGGGCGGGAGCCGGCGGACGAGGTGGAGGACGTCACCCGGGTATGAGGACACACGGCGTGTAGTCCGACGACAGCGGATTCGCGGGTTCCTTACGCCGCCTTCATCGTGCTACAACAGGTCTACACCACAGGTGGTGTAGACCAGAGACGCTGCCGTCCCCTTCCATGGTTCCCGGGCGGCGCCTTGCCCGATGGAGGAAGTATGAGCACCGCCACCGAGACGGCGGCCCCGGCGGCGAAGCCGGGGAAGAAGCGGGGAGCAGGCCTGTTCCAGGGCTTGCAGAAGGTCGGCCGCAGCCTACAGCTCCCGATCGCTGTCCTGCCCGCGGCCGGCATCATGGTGCGCCTCGGCCAGGATGACATCTTCGGCAAGGACGGCCTGGGCTGGGACAAGGTCGCCGCCGTGTTCAACAACGCGGGCGGCGCGCTCACCGGCTCCCTTCCGCTGTTGTTCTGCATCGGTGTGGCCATCGGCTTCGCCAAGAAGTCCGACGGTTCGACGGCCCTCGCCGCGGTGGTCGGCTTCCTCGTCTACAGCAAGGTCCTCCAGGCCTTCCCGCTGACCGAGCAGCACATCGAAAAGGGCAAGATCGTCGAGGCGACGTACAACGACCCCGGCGTCCTCGGCGGCATCATCATGGGTCTGCTCGCGGCCGTGCTGTGGCAGCGGTTCCACCGCACCAAGCTCGTCGACTGGCTCGGCTTCTTCAACGGCCGCCGGCTCGTGCCGATCATCACTGCCTTCGTCGGCATCGTGCTGGGCGTCTTCTTCGGACTGGTCTGGGAGCCGATCGGCAACGGCATAGCGCACTTCGGCGAGTGGATGACCGGTCTCGGAGCGGGCGGCGCGGCCCTGTTCGGCGCCGTGAACCGCGCACTCATCCCGGTCGGCATGCACCAGTTCGTCAACACCGTGGCGTGGTTCCAGCTCGGCAACTTCAAGAACGCCTCGGGTGAGATCGTGCACGGCGACATCACCCGGTTCCTCGCCGGTGACCCGTCCGCCGGTCTCTTCCAGACCGGTTTCTTCCCGATCATGATGTTCGGCCTGCCGGCCGCCGCCCTCGCCATCGCCCACTGCGCCCGTCCCGAGCGCCGCAAGGCCGTGCTCGGCATGATGGTCTCGCTCGCGCTGACCTCGTTCGTCACCGGCGTCACCGAGCCGATCGAGTTCTCCTTCATGTTCGTCGCGCCGCTGCTGTACGTCCTGCACGCCGTGCTCACCGCCGTGTCGATGGCCGTCACGTGGGGCCTGGGCGCGCACGCCGGGTTCAACTTCTCCGCCGGCCTGATCGACTACGCCCTCAACTGGCACCTGGCGACCAAGCCATGGCTGATCATCCCGGTCGGCCTCGTCTTCGGCGCGATCTACTACGTGACCTTCCGGTTCGCCATCCTCAAGTTCGACCTCAAGACCCCGGGCCGCGAACCCGAGGACGAGGTCGAGGACCTCGCCAAGGCGTGAGGCCGGCCGTCACGGCATGACAAAGGCCCCCGGAGCCAATGCTCCGGGGGCCTCGTCGTGCGCGGACGGTGCTGTCAGATCTCGTACGTCTGCCGCGGCGCCGCCAGGTGTACCGGACCGGTGAACACCTCACGGGCGTCCCGCAGGTTCACCTCGGGATCGGTCCACGGCGGGATGTGGGTGAGGACGAGCCGCCGCGCGCCCGCGCGGGCCGCCGTCTCCCCCGCCTCGCGGCCGTTGAGGTGCAGGTCGGGAATGCTCTCCTTGCCGTGCGTGAACGCGGCCTCGCACAGGAACAGATCGGTGTCCCGGGCCAGCTCGTCCAGCGCCGCGGTGACGCCGGTGTCGCCGGAGTACGTCAGGGACTTCCCGCCGTGCTCGATCCGGATGCCGTACGCCTCCACGGGGTGGCGGACCCGCTCGGTGTGCACGGTGAACGGGCCGATCTCGAACGTGGACGGCTTGACCGTGTGGAAGTCGAAGACCTCGCTCATCGAGGAGGCGGAGGGGGTGTCCGCGTAGGCCGTGGTCAGACGGTGCTCGGTGCCTTCGGGGCCGTAGACCGGGATGGGATCGCACCGGCCGCCGTCATGGCGGTAGTAGCGCGCCACGAAGTACGCGCACATGTCGATGCAGTGATCGGCGTGCAGATGGCTGAGGAAGATCGCGTCGAGGTCGTAGAGACCGCAGTGGCGCTGCAACTCGCCGAGGGCGCCGTTGCCCATGTCGAGGAGCAGCCGGAAGCCGTCGGCCTCGACGAGGTAGCTCGAACAGGCCGATTCCGCGGACGGGAACGACCCCGAGCAGCCGACGACGGTGAGCTTCATGAAGCAGAAACCTCCGTAGGCGGGTAACCGGTGGGCGGGACGTAAACCCCTTGCGGGGCGGGGGCTGTCGGGGGTCGTGCGGTTCGTCGAGAGTAAGGCGCGAAAGCACGGGTCGCTCCTCCGCCAGGGGCCGTTGTGGGCGAACTCACCTGTGCTGTCACCGGTTCGGCTGGACGCGGGGCGCACCGGGATCGGAAGAGGGCGCGCGAGGTCCGGCGCGCGCCGGTAACGTCGTCGTATGGACACGTCCTGGTGGCTGGCGCTCGCGGCGGTGGTACTGCTCGCACTGGTCGCCACGCTCGTCGACGGCTGGGGCCGCGGTCACCGGCCCGGCGGACGGCGCGTGCGGCCCCCGGGCCGGCCGGGCCCGCGGACGGCACACGCCGTACGGCCCTGCCCCGGGGACATCTGGTGGGCGGAGGTCCCCTACGAGGACCGGGCCGAGGCGAAGGACCGGCCCTGTCTGGTGCTGGCCGTGCGCGGTGGCCGGGCCACCGTCGCGAAGATCACGAGCAAGTACCACGACGAGCGCTGCGGGGTGATCCCGCTGCCGCCCGGTGCGGTCGGCGACACCCAGGGGCGGCCCAGCTTCCTGGAGACCGACGAGCTGCGCGAGGTCCCGGTGGACGGCTTCCGCCGCCGGGTGGGCGTGGTCGACCCGGTCCTGTGGGACCAGGTACGGCACCTGGCGGGCTAGAGGGCACCTCAGCTCACGCGCACCGTGACCGTCCAGTCCTCGATGGCCTTGCAGGAGACCTGGCCCGGTGCGGTCGGCTCGGCGCACAGCGGGCGGGACGACGTGAGCCTCACCGTGCCGGCCGCCACCGCCTGGTACGCGGCCGTGGCGTCACCCGGCTGGAGTACGAAGCCCGCGTTGACGGCCTTCAGTCCCGTACCGCTCGCGGCGACCGGCTGCCAGGGGCGGGCCCTGGTGCCGTCCAGGGTGAGCCGGACCTCGCCGCCCTCGGTCACGCAGACGGTACGGCCGTGATCGGCGGCCGTCAGCTCCACGTGCCCGGTGCAGTCACCGGCGGACCGGGTGGGCGACGGCGTGCCCGTGCGGGCCGGCGCCGACACCTTGTCGCTGCTCCCGGTGTCCTGCTGGGAGCCGCAGCCCGCGAGGAGCAGCGCTGCCGCCGCGGGGGCGAGGAGCGTCGTACGGCGCATGGGGTCCGCCTTTCTGCCGGAGTCCTGGTACGGATGTGACGTACCACCGGCGCGCGCGGATCCGCCGCTTCGACGACGGACAGCACGGCTAGGCCCAGAGCTGGCCCTGGAGGGTCGCGATGGCCTCTTCCGTGGTGGCCGCGGTGTAGACGCCGGTGGAGAGGTACTTCCAGCCGCCGTCGGCCACGATGAAGACGATGTCGGCGCTCTCGCCCGCCTTGACGGCCTTCCGGCCGACGCCGATCGCCGCGTGCAGGGCGGCGCCGGTGGAGACGCCCGCGAAGATGCCCTCCTGCTGGAGGAGTTCACGGGTGCGGGTGACCGCGTCGGCCGAGCCGACCGAGAACCGGGTGGTCAGGACGGACGCGTCGTACAGCTCGGGGACGAAGCCCTCGTCGAGGTTGCGCAGGCCGTAGACCAGGTCGTCGTAGCGCGGTTCGGCGGCGACGATCTGGACGCCCGGCTTGTGCTCGCGCAGGTAGCGGCCGACGCCCATGAGGGTGCCGGTGGTGCCGAGGCCCGCCACGAAGTGGGTGATCGAGGGCAGGTCGGCGAGGATCTCGGGGCCGGTCGTGGCGTAGTGGGCGCCCGCGTTGTCCGGGTTGCCGTACTGGTAGAGCATCACCCAGTCGGGGTGCTCGGCGGCCAGTTCCTTGGCCACGCGCACGGCGGTGTTGGAGCCGCCGGCGGCCGGCGAGGAGATGATCTCGGCGCCCCACATGCCGAGCAGGTCCCGGCGCTCCTGCGAGGTGTTCTCCGGCATCACGCACACCATCCGGTAGCCCTTGAGCTTGGCCGCCATGGCGAGGGAGATGCCGGTGTTGCCGGAGGTGGGTTCGAGGATCGTGCAGCCCGGAGTGAGCCGGCCGTCCTTCTCCGCCTGCTCGACCATGTGCAGGGCGGGCCGGTCCTTGACCGAGCCGGTGGGGTTGCGGTCCTCCAGCTTGGCCCAGAGCCGCACGTCCGGGGCCGGCGACAGCCGCGGCAGGCGCACCAGGGGGGTGCCTCCCACCGCGGCCAGCGGGGAGTCGTAGCGCATCGCTGCTCAGCGACCGATCAGCGCATGCCGCCGGCGACGGCCGGCAGGATCGTGACGTTGTCGCCGTCGGACAGCTTGGTGTTGATGCCGTCCAGGAAGCGGACGTCCTCGTCGTTGAGGTACACGTTGACGAAGCGGCGCAGCTGGTCGCCGTCCACGATGCGGGCCTGGATGCCCGCGTGCCGCGACTCCAGGTCGGCGAACAGCTCGGCGAGGGTGCTCCCGTTGCCCTCCACCGCCTTCTGACCGTCGGTGTACTGGCGGAGGATGGTGGGGATGCGGACCTCGATGGCCATGGTTGCGGGCTCCTGTCAGGAAGTGTCGGAAGGTGCGGGCACGCGGCGGGGCGCGCCGCGGCTCACGGCCGTACGGCGGCGGGGAACGTCAACAGATGGCGCTGTTCAGCCTGCACAGATCGACGTGCAGCCGCGCCACGAGCAGCGTGCCCGGCGCCTTCTCGCTCACGTCGTTCAGAACCATGGGTTCATCGTATCGATTCCCGGTCCGGGTCCCGGAGTGTGATTCCACATCTCGGACGGAATCCGACCGAGTCCTGAGATCAGTACGCCTCGACGACCTTGACCTCCTCCTCGGTGACCTCCCCTTCCAGGATCCGGAAGGAGCGGAACTGGAACTCTCCGACGCCGTCGGTGTCGGCGGTGGACACCAGGACGTAGTGCGCGCCGGGCTCGTTGGCGTAGCTGATGTCGGTCCGGGAGGGGTACGCCTCGGTCGCGGTGTGGGAGTGGTAGATGATCACCGGCTCCTCGTCGCGGTCGTCCAGCTCGCGGTAGAGCTTGAGCAGGTCCTGCGAGTCGAACTCGTAGAAGGTGGGCGAGCGGGCCGCGTTGAGCATCGGGACGAAGCGCTCGGGGCGACCGGAGCCCACCGGTCCGGCGACCACGCCGCACGCCTCGTCGGGGTGGTCCTCGCGCGCGTGGGCGACGATCTGGTCGTGGAGCGCCTGGGTGATGGTCAGCATGGGGGTCAGGATAAGCAGAGGGGCCGTCCCGTACCGAGGGGTGGTACGGGACGGCCCACATGCCGGACGTCCTGAGCGGCGGTCGCCGGGGGCGCCACGAGAGCTCCCGACGGCCGGACGTCCTTTCCGGAGGGTCTTCCGGTGTCTTCCGGTGTCTTCCGGGGGTCAGCCCACCTTCTCGAACTCCGGGTCGCGGCGGTCCGCGATGGACGGCGTCCGGGACTTCAGGACCAGCCAGCCGATGCCCAGGGCGACCGCCCAGACCGCCATCACGTACAGGCAGACGCGGGAGTCGGCGTCGTAGGCGATCAGGCCGGTGACGAAGAGCAGGAAGGCGATGGCGATGTACGAGCACACCGCGCCGCCGGGCGCCGGGAAGGAACTGGTGGGCAGCCGGCCCGCGTCGACCGCGCGGCGGTAGAGGACGTGGCTGATCAGGATCATCAGCCAGGTCCAGATGCCGGCCGCGGTGGCGACGGAGGTGACGTAGCCGAAGGCCTTCTCCGGGACGACGTAGTTCAGGACGACGCCGATGCCCATGAACAGCACCGAGACGGTGATGCCGAGCGCGGGGGTCTTGGTGGTCGACAGCTTCGAGAAGACCCGCGGGGCCTCGCCGTTGTCGGCGAGGGTACGCAGCATGCGGCCGGTGGAGTACATGCCGGAGTTGCAGGACGACAGGGCGGCGGTGAGCACCACGAAGTTGACGATGCCGGCGCCGGCCGGGATGCCGATGACGGCGAACGCCTTCACGAAGGGGCTGACGCCCGGCGCGAACTCGGTCCACTTCACCACGCACAGGATGACGGTGAGGGCACCGACGTAGAACAGCGCGATGCGCCAGGGCAGCGTGTTGATGGCCTTCGGGAGGGTCTTCTCCGGGTTCTCGGACTCGCCGGCGGTGACGCCGACCAGCTCGACGGCGAGGTAGGCGAACATCACGCCCTGCAAGGTCATCAGCGACGAGCCGATGCCCTTGGGGAAGAAGCCGTCGAACTGCCACAGGTTCGCCACGTGCGCGGTGTCGCCCGCGGCGCTGAAGCCGAAGGTGAGCACGCCGAGGCCGATCACGATCATGCCGATCAGGGCCGTGACCTTGACCATGGAGAACCAGAACTCGATCTCGCCGAACAGCTTCACCGAGATCAGGTTGGCCACGAACAGGACCACCAGGAAGACCAGGGCCGTCACCCACTGCGGGATGCCGGGGAACCAGTAGTGGACGTAGATCGCGGCGGCCGTCAGCTCGGCCATGCCGGTCACGACCCACATCAGCCAGTACGTCCAGCCGGTGAAGTAGCCGAAGAACGGGCCGAGGAACTCCCGGGAGTACTCGGCGAAGGAGCCGGAGACCGGGCGGTAGAGCAGCAGTTCGCCCAGGGCCCGCATGATGAAGAAGATGATCACGCCGGCGAGGGCGTACATCAGAATGAGGCTGGGACCGGCCTTGGCGATGTTCGCCCCGGCTCCCAGGAAGAGCCCGACGCCGATCGCACCGCCGATCGCGATCATCTGGACCTGACGGCTGCCGAGCCCGCGCTCGTACCCCTCCTCAGGGGCGGTGGTGACCTTCTCAGAGGTCATGTGTGGTGCGCCTTTCTCCATGCCGACCCGGGCCTTTCGTCGGCCTCGGATCGGGTCTCGATCCCCCCGGATGATGGAGTTGTCTGCCTGGCCGACGGTCGTCGGCTCGGTGGCGCACCCGGCCGGACGTGGGTGGTGTCGGCCGGGCGGTCGTGAAGATTTATCACGGCCGCAATATTGATCACAGGGGGCCTGTGTGGCGCATCACACAGGTAAAAGCGGACAAAGAGCGCCTGAATGCGGCAAAAACGGCCACGAAGGTGACGGGATCGTTATCCGGATTTGAGCGTCCCCTGAGCGAACGCTTCCGAGGGGGGCGAAACCGTACGAACTACGGCATCAAGGTCGTCACCAGGGTCTCCTGGAGCCCGCCGAGCCACAGGTACGCCATGACCATCGGCTTGCGCGGGTCCTCGTCCGGGAGCCGGTAGAGCAGGTCGGTGTCGTCCTCGTCGGTGATCTCCAGCCGGGAACCGATCGCCAGCCGCAGATCGTTGAGGGCACCGAGCCACTGCCGGGACTGCTCCGGGGACAGCTTGAGCACCGCCCCGCCCTCGTCGACCGGGGCGAGCGCGTCCAGGCTGCGGATCACCCCGAGGGCGCTCTCCCGCTTGCCGGCGCGCAGGTCGTTCTCGGTGAAGCGGCGGAACTCGGCGGAGTGCGCCCGCCGCTCCTCGGCCTCGGCCGGCGAGGCGGGGGCCTCCTCCGGGTCGCTGTAGGCGTCCGGGAAGAGCCGTCGCAGCACCGGGTCGGCGGGCGGCTCGCTCGGCCCCTCCGCGAACAGCTCGGCGAGCGGGTCGTCCGGGGTGTCGGCGCCGGGTCCGGGACCGATGAGCTCCAGGAGCTGGACGGCCAGCGACCGGATGATGGAGATCTCGACGTCGTCGAGGGCGACGGCCGCGCCGCCGCCGGGGAGCGGTTCGAAGTGTCCGGGCATCTGGGTGCGTTTACTTCCGGTCCTGCTGGAGGGTGGCCCACAGACCGTAACCGTGCATCGCCTGCACGTCGCGCTCCATCTCCTCGCGGGTCCCGCTGGAGACGACCGCCCGGCCCTTGTGGTGGACGTCGAGCATGAGCTTGGTGGCCTTGTCCTTGGTGTAGCCGAAGTACGTCTGGAAGACGTACGTCACATAGCTCATGAGGTTGACCGGGTCGTTGTGGACGATCGTGACCCAGGGGACGTCGGGCTCGGGTACGGCGAAGACCTCCTCCGCCGACTCGGTGCGTTCGATCTCTACGGGCGCGGGTGACGTCACAAAGCCCATGCTGCCACGGCCTCCATAAATCGTCACACCGACGAAAAGGGAGTACGATTCCTCGCCATGAACACAGCGGACCTTGGGCTGCCGGTGGACGTTCCCTCGACAGCGCTCTTCACGGACCAGTACGAGCTGACGATGCTGCGCGCCGCGTTGAAGGCCGGTACGGCCGAACGGCGGAGCGTCTTCGAGGTCTTCACCCGGCGGCTGCCGAACGGGCGCCGCTACGGCGTGGTGGCCGGCACCGGCCGCGTCCTGGACGCGGTGGAGAACTTCCGCTTCGACTCCGGCGTCCTCGGCTTCCTGCGCGAGCGGGACATCGTCGACGAGGAGACCCTGCGGTGGCTCGCCGACTACCGCTTCAGCGGGGACATCTGGGGCTACCCCGAGGGCGAGGTGTACTTCCCCGGCTCGCCGATCATGCGCGTCGAGGGCAGCTTCGCCGAGTGCGTCCTGCTGGAGACCGTCATCCTGTCCATCCTCAACCACGACTCCGCCATCGCCGCCGCCGCCTCCCGGATGTCCTCCGCCGCCGGTGACCGCCCGCTGATCGAGATGGGCGCGCGCCGCACCCACGAGCTGGCGGCGGTGGCCGCCGCCCGCGCCGCCTACG
Source organism: Streptomyces canarius (assembly GCF_014650735.1). Taxonomy (NCBI): domain Bacteria; kingdom Bacillati; phylum Actinomycetota; class Actinomycetes; order Kitasatosporales; family Streptomycetaceae; genus Streptomyces; species Streptomyces canarius. The sequence continues at coordinate 116,244 of NZ_BMVN01000021.1, read as the reverse complement.
TCGGCGGCTTCGCGACCACCTCCGACCTGGCCGCCGGCTTCCGCTACGGCATCCCGACCGTCGGCACCTCCGCCCACGCCTTCACCCTGCTGCACGACCGCGAGCGCGACGCCTTCCAGGCCCAGGTCGACACCCTCGGCCGGGGCACGACCCTCCTGGTGGACACCTACGACGTCGCCGAGGCCGTCCGTACGGCGGTGGAGGTGGCCGGCCCCGAGCTGGGCGCGGTCCGCATCGACTCCGGCGACCTGCTGCTGGTGGCCCACCGGGTGCGGCAGCAGCTGGACGAGCTGGGCGCGACCGGCACGAAGATCATCGTGACCTCCGACCTGGACGAGTACGCCATCGCCTCGCTGGCCGCCGCGCCGGTGGACGCGTACGGCGTCGGCACCCAGCTGGTGACGGGCTCCGGGCACCCGACCTCCTCCATGGTCTACAAGCTGGTCGCCCGCGCCGAGTCCGCCGACCCGAAGGCGCCGCTGCTGCCGGTCGCGAAGAAGTCCAGCGGCGGCAAGACGTCCATCGGGGGCCGCAAGTGGGCGGCGCGGCGGCGGGACGCGGAGGGGGTCGCGGAGGCCGAGGTCGTCGGCACCGGGCCGGTGCCGGCCGAGCTGGCCGACCGGCAGCTCCTGGTGGAGCTGGTCAAGGGCGGCGAGGTGGTCGCCCGGGAGCCGCTGGACGTGGCCCGGGACCGCCACATCGCGGCCCGCGAAAACCTGCCGCTCTCCGCGATCCAGCTGTCAAGGGGGGAACCCGTCATTCCGACGGAGTACGTCCACGGGCGCTCGGGTAGCTAGCGCGGGACCCCGTCCGCCCCTCGACGCCCCCTCCCGCGGGAGCCCGGAATTCTCTAGGCTCGGTTACTTCACTCTCAGTCGAAGGACACCCACCATGCGCCGCGCCTTGATCGTCGTAGACGTGCAGAACGACTTCTGCGAGGGGGGCAGCCTCGCGGTGGCCGGCGGTGCCGACGTGGCCGCCGCCATCACCGAGCTGATCGGCCAGGCGGCGGGCACCGGATACCGGCATGTGGTGGCCACCCGCGACCACCACATCGCGCCCGGCGGCCACTTCGCGGACAACCCCGACTACGTCCGCTCCTGGCCCGCGCACTGCGTCGCGGGCACGGAGGGGGTGGGCTTCCACCCGAACTTCGCCCCGGCCGTCGCCTCCGGCGCGGTGGACGCCGTCTTCGACAAGGGTGCCTACGCGGCCGCGTACAGCGGCTTCGAGGGCACGGACGAGAACGGCGTCGCCCTGGCCGACTGGCTCCGCGCCCGGGAGATCACGGAGGTGGACGTGGTGGGCATCGCCACGGACCACTGCGTACGGGCCACGGCCCTGGACGCCGCGCGGGAGGGCTTCCGCACACAGGTCCTCCTGGACCTGACGGCCGGCGTGGCGGGCGAGACCACCGAGCGGGCCCTGGAGGAGCTGCGGGAAGCGGGCGTGGAACTCACCGGCAAGCCCGTGGTGAGCGGCTAGGAGAGCGCCCGACGGGGCGCGGGGAACTGCGCGGGCGGCCACGGCGGGCCCGCGGTCGCCGTACCCGCGGGCCCCACCGAGGCGTCACCCCTGCCGCACCAGCGCCGGTCCGCGCAGCAGCGCCCGGATCGGGTGCCACAGCTCGTTCACCATGACACCGTTGTCGGCCGGGGCGGTGCGCCATATCAGGCCGTCGGGGTGGTGCAGGACCGCCGTGATCTCGTCCGGTGTCGGAGGCTCGGCGTTCCCCCGGAGGTAGATCGCCCGCAGGCCCAGGTTGCGCAGCCTGGTCAGGGCCCGCGCTCGGTTCCGGGCGTGCACGAGCACCCGCACCCCGGCGGGGCCGTACGGCAGGTTCAGCGCCACCACCACCGTGCCGTTCGGCAGCTTGCAGAAGCCTCCAGCGGCCATGCGGTCACATCCCCGTTCCGGTCGGTGTCAATAAGCGGTCCACAGGACGCACCTAAACACGACCGGCGGCAACCCGCCAAGGGGTTGCCGCCGATACGCCTCTGACCTGCGGTGACGCGGACTACTTCACCGCGGGACCGACCTTGAGCTGGATCGTGGAGCCGTCCTTGGCCTCCTTGACGATCGTGATCTTGGTGTTGGTGTCAGTGACCTTCACCCCGCCCGTCGGGTTCGACGGGTCGTAGTAGGTGCTGGTGTGGTCGTTGAAGACCCGGACACCCTTCGAGCCCTTGATCTTCAGCGCGACGTCGGCCTTGTGCAGCGTGATGCCGTCCGTGCCGTAGATACTGAACGGCGAGTCGTAGGCCTGGATGCGGTTGCGCAGCAGCGTGCCGTCGGTCCACTTCAGCGCCTTCGGGTGCGAGTCGATCGGCAGGATCAGACCGGAGCCCGGGTGGCCGCTCGCGGCGTTCGTGTTGTTGTCCGCCTGGGAGGTGTCCCACTTCCAGATCAGCAGGCCGTTCTGGTACGGGTAGTGCTCCACCCAGTCGGGGCGCGACGCGAAGCCGAAGTTGTACGGGCCCGTCCTCAGCGTCTTGTCGTACGACACGTACTGCCGGTTCTCGGCGATGTAGTACTGCCGGTAGTCCTTGGTGAAGGACGCGCCGATGCGGGAGAAGCCGTCCGCGGTCCAACCGGCGTCCGCGGTCTCGGCGTTGTCCGAGAACAGCGGGGTGCCGTCGGCGGTCACCGCGATCTCGTCGGCCGTGAAGCCGTTCTCCGCGACACCGCCGTCGGTGGCGTAGCGGAAGCGCAGGTCGACCTTCTTGCCCGCGTAGGAGTCGAGGGAGAACGCCAGCTTCTTGTGCGTCTGCGAGAAGCCGCTCAGCGCCGGCTTGCCGCTGGCGTCGCGCGGCAGGGCCTGGCCGTCGGCCGTGCCGTCCAGGGCGGTCCAGTTGGCGCCGCCGTCGGTGGAGACCTCGGTGTAGACGTAGTCGTAGCCGGCCTCGGTGGCCCACCAGCCGTCCAGGGTGAGGCTCGCCGAGGACTTGCCGGTCAGGTCCACGGAACGGGTCAGCGTGTTCTTCAGGTTGTTGCCGCTGCCGCTCCACCACTGGGTGGCGCCCTGCGCCGGCTCGGTGATGGTGGTGGTGACCGCCTTGTCCGGCAGGGTCACCACGAGGGCCTGCTTGTCCCAGGTGTTGTACTCGGCGACGCCCAGCTTGTGCGTGGACTGCTTGCCGGCCTTGGCGGTGTCGTAGTTCAGCCAGCCCAGCTGGAGCTTGTCCCAGGCGTTCATGTCGCCCGGCAGGTCGCCGATGGACTCCTTGCCGGTGCCGAGCCAGGAACCGGAGGACATCAGCGTCCAGAAACCGGTGGAGTTGTCGCCGCCGGCGGTGTCGTACTCGTCCGGCAGGCCGAGGTCGTGGCCGTACTCGTGGGCGTAGACGCCGAGGCCGCCGTTCTCCGGCTGGATGGTGTAGTCGCCGACCCAGATGCCGGTGTCGCCGACCTGCGTGCCGCCGAGCTTGTTGTCCTCGGGGCCGGTGGCGCCGGCGTCGGTGCCGAAGGCGTACCAGCGGTGCGCCCAGATCGCGTCCTCGCCCTGGGCGCCGCCGCCGGCGGACTCGTCCTCACCGGCGTGCACGATCTGGAAGTGGTCGACGTAGCCGTCCGGCTCGTTGAAGTCGCCGTCGCCGTCGTAGTCGTAGCGGTCCCACTGGTCGTACTTGGCGAGGTCCGACTTGATGTCGGCGTCGGTGCGGCCGGCCTTCTTCTGCTGGGCGACCCAGGCGTTCAGGCCGTCGCTGACGACGTTCCACACGCTCGGGCAGTTGGTGTCGCCGCAGGCGTTGTTGCCGTAACGGGCCTCGTTGTACGGGACCTTGACCCAGTCGGTGACCTCACCGGAGACCGAGTAGCGGCCCGAGGACTGCTTCTCGTAGTACTTCTTCAGCGACTCGGCCTTCTTGCCGGTGCCGAAGTAGAGGTCCTGGAAGTGCTTCTGGTCGTAGTCCTTCTGCCAGGCCGTCGAGTTGTCCTTCTTGCGGTCCGGCGCGGCGATCTTGTTGTGCAGCGGGCCCGGGGTGCCGCCGAACTTGGGGTCTGTCTGGTCGCCGAACTCCACCAGGATCGTGAAGATCTTGTCGGTCTTCTCGCGGCTCAGTTCGACGTACTTGCTCCGGCCCTTGCGGCTCTTGAGCTCGACGACCTTGGAGCCGTTGCGCTCCTTCGCGGTGGCCTTGCCCGATATGAGCTGGTTCAGGGCCTCTTCGCGCTGGGCCTCCTGGGTCTTGCTCAGGGGGCCGTCCAGGTCGTGCGCGCGCTGCTTCACCGGAGCCGGGTCGTGCCGGTTGGCCGCGGCGTTCCGGGCCTGGGTGCCCGCCTCCGCGACGGCGAAGGTGGCGAACGTGGCGGAGGCCGCCGCGAGCGTCACGCCGATGGCGGCCGCTCTGAACGTCCAGGATCTGCTGGTCACTTGAGTTCCTCCCCCGCGCCGCGCACACGGACAGATGGTTCCGGGTCTTGGAGGAATCCGTGCGCGCACGATCAACGCGTGTAGTCAAGTGACGACATTTGACTAGAGGTTTAGCTGAAAAAACAGACCTTGACTTGAACAGGACAAGTGCACTATGCGGAGGTGACGTCCGCTTTACGAACGCGTGCCACCCCGCCGACCGGCGCAGGGGAACGCCCGTTTGGCGGGACGGTGACTCCATGCGCCCCCTGTGCACCGGTACCGTGGGTTAGGTCACGCTTACCGGGCGTCCCGCTCGGGCATGCAGGCCAACAGAGTGGCACCCCCCGACTTCCGAAGACTGCCGAGGACACGATTGCCATGCCTCGTCCGACCGCCGCACAGCTCGCCTACGGTTCCTGCACCGTGATCTTCTCGACGCTCGCCATGCTGCTGCTGTCCCAGACGAGTTCGGGCCTCGGGGTCGCCGTCATCGCCCTCGCGGCACTCGCGCTGGGCCTGCTGGTCGCCCTGACGGTCCCCGTCCCCGGGGTGCGCGCGGAGCGGGCGCCGGCCGAGCCCGTCGCGGAGGAGGAACGCGTTCCCACGACCCTGTGAGCGGACAGGGACACAGCGCCGCAGAGCCGCGACAGCGGCGGTTCCGGACGTCCCGGAACCGCCACCGTCGCGCGAGCACCGCCGGCGGCCGGCTCAACCGGTGCTGACCACCACCGTCTTGGCCGCCTTGTCGTGCAGGCCCTGTTTGTACGGCTTGTCGAAGAAGCTCCAACCGCCGGAGATCGCCGTCCAGATGCAGGCGCAGCAGAAGGCGAACGGCACCCACAGCACCAGGGAGCGGATCAGCATGGTCTGCACGGAGGGCGTGGCGCCGTTCTCCAGGTTGGCCACCCGCAGGCCGAGCCACTTCTTGCCGAGGGTCTGCCCCGACCTGGTCATCAGGATGGTGTCGTACGCGATGTAGAGCACGGCCGCGATGACGGACTGGGCGAGGGACCTGCCGACCTCCGCGCGCTCACTGTCGAGCGTGTACGCGCTCACCCCGATCGCCCAGGTGAGCAGCAGCACGACGATGCCGACCAGGATCATGTCGATGATGCGCGCGAGCGTCCGCTTGCCGCTGTCGGCGAGCGGGGGCATCCCGGCCAGCGGGTCGGCGGGGTAGCCGCCGGGACCATAGGGGCCGCCGCCCGGACCGCCGCCGTAGGGGCCCCCGCCGTAAGGGCCGCCCGGACCGCCGCCGTAAGGACCCCCCGCGCCGCCGCCGGGGGGAGGGGGCTGGGCGCCGCCGTACGGGGCGTCGTACGGCGAGCCCGAGCCCCGGTCCGACGGGGGCCGCTTCCTGAAGGGGTCGTCCTCGGGGGGCTGCTCTCCGGAGCCGGGGGGCGGTTCGCTGCTCATGGCCCGAGTGGAACCCGAAGATCCGGGCTCCGCATCCGGCAGACGGCCGGACGGAGTACGCGCGCTCAGCCGGCCACGAAGGTGTGGGCCGCCTTGTCGTGCCAGCACTGGTGCCAGGGCCGGTCGAACAGGCACCACAGCACGCCCACGATGCCCACGACCAGCAGGCCCGGCACGCTGAGGACCAGCCAGCGGCGCAGTGCCGCGCCGAACGCCGGGGGCTCGTGCGCCTCGATGTCCCGGACCTCGAGACCGCACAGCTTCTTGCCGAGGGTGCGGCCCCACCTGGCCGTGGGGATCACCTCGTACAGGACACCGGCCAGGAGCAGGACGGCGAGGACGATGCCGAGGCTGGTGCCGGTCGTGCCGTCGAGCAGCCAGACCGTGACCTCGTGGCCGGAGAGCCGGGCCGCGTCGATCTTCTGCTGGACGTGGTCCACGGCCCGGATGCCGAGCGGGACCGCCGCGGCGGCCGTCACGGCGCCGATGGCCAGCAGGTCGATCAGCCGCGCGGCGAGCCGCTTGCCGAGTCCGGCGGGGCGGGCGGCGGCCTGCCGGCGCGCGGCGGCCTGGAAGAGGTCCTCCACCGGAGGCTTCCACGGCGCCACGGGCTGCTCGTCCCCGCCCCCGGCGAGCTGGTGCACCTGCTGCGCCCAGGAGGCCTGCCCGCCACCGGGTCCGCTGGTCAGCGGGGTGACGGGGGCACCGGCCTGGCCGGGACCCGCCTGGTGCGGCACCGACGGGGCCACGGGGGCGGGGGCGGGAGCGGCCGGGGAAGGCTGGGGCGTGGGAGAGGGCTGCGGGATCGACGGTGACTGCGGTCCCTGGGCCGCTGGGGGTGTCTGTGCGGCGGCGGCGCGGGCCGCGGCGGCCTTTCCGGCGCCGAAGCCCGGGGTCGCGGGCGCGCCGACCGGGCCCTGCGCGCCGAAGCCGGCCGGGCCGCTGTCGGTGCCGGACGGGGCCGGCGGGGCGGACGGGACCGGGCGGAAGGTCATCGTGCCGTCGTCGGTGCGGTCGGCCGCCGCCGGGCCGGGGATCGGGCGGCGGAAGATGAAGGTGCCGGGGTCGTGGGGGTCGTCGTCCTGCGTCGGCGGGATCGTCGCGGCGCCGTCGGTCCGGGTGGCGGCCCGGCCGTCGGGGGCGGTGGAGGCGTCGGCCGGCACCCGGGGGTCGGCACCCCAGGGTCCACCGGGCCGACCGGGTGACCCGGGCTGAGCGGGCCGGCCCGGCCCACCCGGCCGCCCCCACTGCGCACCCTGCGCGGGCTGCGCGGGCTGCCCGCCCTGCGGGTCCCGCTGGTCCGCGCCGCCCGGCTGCTCCTCGTCCGGCGGGTCCTCGTCGAAGAAGTGCGGACCCGTCTCCTCCACGGAAGGGGACGCCGGGCGGGCGCCGGGGGGCGGGGTGAGCGGTTCGCCGTTCTTCGGCGCCGGGCGGCTCGTGCCGGGCACCCAGGAGGCGCCGTTCCAGTACCGGACGTAGCCGGGGATGGACGGGTCCGGGTAGTAGCCCTCGCGGGGCCGGTCGTCGCCTGGGGCCGGGGTTGGGGCGCTCATGTCCGTCGTCCCGTATCTGCTCGGGGGTGGGATGGGGGCCTCCACATCTATCAGACCCGGGCATCCCCCACCGCCAGTCCCGCCGGACCCACCCCTTTCCGGGCAACGCCGCACGGGACTCCCCGGGTTTGCGAAAAGAAGTTCCCCGAACCCGCGTAATGGTCCGGCCCCCGCCGCCTCTCCTCCGGTGCGGGCCCGTCCGGTGGCCCCGACGCGAGAGGAGACGCAGGTCATGCGGCACACCGTGGTGGAGCGCGAACTGGAGCTGAGGCTCGTCCTGTCACCGGAGCGGAGCGTCCCGGTGCCGGCCCGGCTCGCCTACCGCTCCGACGACCCCTACGCCGTCCACATCACCTTCCACATCGACTCGGCGCACCCCGTCGACTGGACGTTCGCCCGCGACCTGCTGGTGGAGGGGGTGTTCCGGCCGTGCGGGCACGGGGACGTACGGGTGTGGCCGGCGAAGGCGGACGGGCGCGGTGTCGTGCTGATGGCGCTGAGTTCGCCGGACGGCGACGCGCTGCTTCAGGCACCGGTCCCGCAGGTGTCGGCCTGGCTGGAGCGGACGCTGCGGGCGGTGCCGCCGGGCACGGAGGGCGGGCAGCTGGGCATCGACGACGCGCTCGACCACCTGCTCGCCCAGTGAGCCCGCTGAGCCCGATGAGCCCGGTGAGCCCGGTGAGCCCGGCGTCAGAAGAGCTTGCCCGGGTTGAGGATGCCCAGCGGGTCGAAGACCTGCTTCACCGCCCGCTGCATCTCCACCCCGACCGGGCCGATCTCCCGGGCCAGCCACTCCTTCTTCAGGACGCCGACGCCGTGTTCGCCGGTGATGGTGCCGCCCAGCTCCAGGCCGAGGGCCATGATCTCGTCGAAGGACTCGCGGGCCCGGCGGGACTCCTCGGGGTCGCGGGCGTCGAAGCAGACCGTGGGGTGCGTGTTGCCGTCGCCTGCGTGCGCGCAGACCCCGATCGTGAGGCCGTACGCGGCGGCGATCCGCTCCACGCCCTCCAGCATGGCCCCGAGCCGCGAGCGGGGCACGCACACGTCGTCGATCATCGTCGTGCCCTTCGCCGCCTCCAGCGCGGTCAGCGAGAGCCGCCGGGCCTGCAACAGCATCTCGGACTCGGCCGCGTCCTCGGCCGGGACGACCTGGGTCGCGCCGGCGGCCTCGCACAGGGCGCCGACCGCGGCCAGGTCGGCGGCCGGGTCCGGGGTGTCGAACGCGGCCAGCAGCAGCGCCTCGGTGGTCTCGGGCAGTCCCATGTGGGCGAGGTCGTTGACCGCCTTGACCGTCGTACGGTCCATGAGTTCGAGGAGGGACGGCACGTGACCGCCCTCCATGATCCGGCAGACGGCGTCGCAGGCCGCCGCCGCGGAGGCGAACTCGGCGGCCAGCACCAACTGCCGGGGCGGCTTGGGCTTCAGCGCGAGGACCGCCCGGACGACGATGCCGAGGGAGCCCTCGGAGCCGACGAAGAGCCGGGTCAGGTCGTAGCCCGCGACGCCCTTCGCGGTGCGGCGGCCGGTGGACATCAGGCGGCCGTCGGCGAGGACGACGTCCAGGCCGAGGACGTATTCGGCGGTCACGCCGTACTTGACGCAGCACAGGCCGCCGGAGGCCGTGCCGATGTTGCCGCCGATGGTGCACATCTCCCAGCTGGACGGGTCCGGCGGGTAGCACAGGCCGTGTTCCTCGACCGCGCGGGACAGGGTCGCGTTGACCACGCCCGGTTCGACCACGGCGATCCGGTCGACGGGGCTGATCTCCAGGATGCGGTCCATCTTGGTGAGGGACAGCACGACACAGCCCTCGGTGGCGTTGGCGCCGCCGGACAGGCCGGTGCGGGCGCCCTGCGGGACGACGGGCACGCGCAGCTCGGTGGCCGTGCGCATGACGTGCTGGACCTGCTCGACGGTGCGCGGGAGGACGACGACGGCGGGGCTGCCCGCCGGGCAGAAGCTCGCCATGTCGTGGGCGTAGGAGGCCGTGACGTCGGGGTCGGTCAGGACGGCCTCGGGCGGCAGGCCGGCCAGGAGCCGGTCGGTGAGGTTACCGGTGTGCTCGTCGCGCGGTGCTTCGATACGGCTCATGATCACAGCGTGTCACTCACGGCCATCGGTGTGAACCCCGCCCGCGCCGCTCCGGGGCCACGCGGATGTGCTCGTCGTATTGACGCACAGTGAGCGCCATGGACAACCGACAGTGCGTGGGTACGTCACTGGTCCCGGAGCCGCCGGCGCCGCGCCGGCGGGTGCTGCGGCGGGTGCTGGTCGCCTCGCTGGCGGGCGGTGTCGTGGCGGGCGCCGTGCTGATGCTGCTGCCGCACGAGCGGCGGCACGGGCCGGCCGCACCGCCCGCCGCCGGTCCCGAGGCGCGGCCACGGGCGCAGGTGCCGGTACTGACGACGGTGACCTACGGGGTGCCGGCCGCGCTGCCCGGACTGACGGCGCTCATCGGGCGGCAGGAGCGGCTGGTGCGGGCACAGCCGCAGGACGCCCGGGCCTGGGCGGTGCTGGGGTCGGCGTACGTGGAGCGGGGACGCCGGGCAGGTGACGCGGCGGACTACCCGAAGGCCGAGCGGGCGCTGCGGGAGTCGCTGAAGGTGCGGGGCGGCCGGAACACCGGGGCGCTGGACGGCCTGGCCGCGCTGGCGCTGGCGCGCCGGGACTTCCCGGCGGCGAAGGGCTACGGCGAGCAGGCGCTGAAGGCGGCGCCGAAGCGGTGGCAGGCGTATCCGCCGCTGATCGACGCGTACACCGGGCTCGGCGACTACGAGAAGGCCCGCTCCACCCTGGACAAGCTGCTGGCGCTGCGCACCGATGCGGCGGCCCGGCCGGCCGTGATGGCGCGGGCCTCGGCGGTGTACCGGGACCGGGGCTGGCGTGAGGACGCGGTGGCCCAGCTGACCGACGCGGCGGCGGCGGCCCGCACCCCGGCGGAGCAGGCGGCGTGGCTGGCCGGACTGGGACAGCTCGCCTGGGAGCGCGGGGACCTCGCGGACGCGCTGCGGCACTTCGAGGCGGCGCTGCGGCTCGATCCCGACCAGCGGGCGGCGGCGACCGGGCGGGCGCGGACGCTGGCCGCGCTGGGGCACACGGCGCAGGCGCTGGCCGCGTACCGGGCCGTCGTCGCGAAGCAGCCGAACCCCGCGGATCTGCTGGAACTGGGCGAGCTGTACGAGTCGCTGGGGCAGCCAGGGGTCGCCGAGGAGCAGTACACGCGGATGAAGGAGGCGGTACGGCGGGCGGTGTCCGGCGGGGTGGACGAGGAGGTGCTGATCGGGCGGTACGAGGCCGACCACGGGGACCCGTGGGACGGCGTGGAGCGGCTGCGGGAGGAGTGGCGGCGGCAGCCGGGGATCGAGGTGGCCGACGCGCTGGGCTGGGCGCTGCACCGGGCCGGTGAGGACGAGGAGGCGCTGACCTTCGCGACCACCGCGACGGACAAGGAGAAGGGGGGCGGGGTGCGCAGCGCGCTGTACGCGTACCACCGGGGCGTGATCGAGGCGGAACTGGAGCGGTACGCCCCCGCGCGGCGGCACCTGGAGGAGGCGCTGCGCATCAACCCGTACTTCTCGCCGCTGAAGGCGCCGCTGGCGCGGGAGGCGCTGCGGGAGCTGGGCGACGTACCCGACGAGCCGCCGCCCAGCGAGTAGGGCCCGCCGTTACAGGTTGCCCCGCTTCTCCTGCTCGCGTTCGATGGCCTCGAACAGCGCCTTGAAGTTGCCCTTGCCGAAGCCCATGGAGCCGTGCCGTTCGATGAGTTCGAAGAACACGGTCGGACGGTCCTGGACCGGCTTGGTGAAGATCTGCAACAGGTAGCCGTCCTCGTCGCGGTCGGCCAGGATCTTCAGCTCGCGCAGGGTCTCGACCGGCACGCGGGTGTCGCCGACCCATTCGCCGAGGGTGTCGTAGTAGGAGTCGGGGGTGTCGAGGAACTCGACGCCGGCCGCCCGCATGGTGCGGACCGTCTGCACGATGTCGTTGGTGTTGAGCGCGATGTGCTGGACGCCCGCGCCGCCGTAGAACTCCAGGTACTCGTCGATCTGGGACTTCTTCTTGGCGATGGCGGGCTCGTTGATCGGGAACTTGACCTTGAGGGTGCCGTCGGCGACCACCTTCGACATCAGCGCGCTGTACTCGGTGGCGATGTCGTCGCCCACGAACTCCTTCATGTTCGTGAAGCCCATGACCTTGTTGTAGAAGGCCACCCACTCGTTCATCCGGCCGAGTTCGACGTTGCCGACGCAGTGGTCGACGGCCTGGAAGACGCGCTGGGCGGGCGGCTCGACGATCGGCCGGGCGGCGGTGTAGCCGGGCAGGTAGGGGCCGTCGTAGCCGGTGCGCTCGACCAGGGTGTGCCGGGTCTCTCCGTAGGTGGCGATGGCGGCGAGGACGACCGTGCCGTGCTCGTCCTTCAGCTCGTACGGCTCGGCGACGCTCTTCGCGCCCTGCTCGACGGCGTACGCGTACGCGGCGCGCGCGTCCGGGACCTCGATGGCCAGGTCGATGACGCCGTCGCCGTGCGCGGCCACGTGCTGGGCGAGGAAGTGGCCCCAGGTGCTGCTCGGCTTGATCACGGAGGTGAAGACGAAGCGGGCGGAGCCGCTCTCCAGCACGTAACTGGCGGTCTCACGGCTGCCGTTCTCCGGTCCGGAGTAGGCGACCAGCCGCATGCCGAAGGCGGTGGAGTAGTAGTGCGCCGCCTGCTTGGCGTTGCCCACGGCGAAGACGACCGCGTCCATTCCCTTGACCGGGAAGGGGTCGTCCTGCCGGGCGGTCGTGTCGGGAGTGAGGTCTGTGGTCTGCGTCATAGCGGAAGGGTGGCTCTGCTCTGCAAGGTGCGCAATAGTTCGCGCAATCGCTGGGCAATCTGACCAGTGGTACGACCGCCCCGGCGGTCTTTCTGTACAGGATGACCATCTCAGGGGGTCCCGTGGCGATCGATCATCTGGACGGGCGCATCATCGTGCTGCTGGCCCGGGAGCCGCGCATCGGGGTGCTGGAGATGTCCCGGCGGCTGGGCGTGGCGCGCGGGACCGTGCAGGCGCGGCTGGACCGGCTCCAGTCGAACGGGGTCGTGCGCGGCTTCGGCCCGCAGGTGGATCCGGCGGCCCTCGGCTACCCGGTCACCGCGTTCGCCACCCTCCAGATCCGGCAGGGCCAGGGTGCCGACGTACGGGCGCACCTGACGACCGTGCCGGAGGTGCTGGAACTGCTGACCACCACCGGCAGCGGGGACATGCTGTGCCGGCTGGTGGCCCGCTCGAACGCCGATCTCCAGCGGGTGATCGACCGGGTCGTCGGCTTCGACGGCATCGTCCGGGCCTCCACGGCGATCGTCATGGAGAACCCCGTTCCGCTGCGGATCATCCCGCTGGTGGAGCAGGCGGCGGCGGACGCCGAACGGTCGTAGGCGAATCCGGGGCCCGGGGATCAACAGCTCGGGACCGGGCCCTTGCCCTTCTCCAGCGCCACCAGGGAGTCGACCGCGCCCTTGAGCGTGGTCACCGGGACCAGTCGCAGCCCCTTCGGCAGCTCCGCCTCGGCGTCGGCGCACTCCGCCTTCGGCACCAGGAAGACGGTGGCCCCGTCCCGCCGCGCGGCCTGGGTCTTCAGGGCCACCCCGCCGACCGCGCCGACCTTGCCGGCCGCGTCGATCGTGCCCGTACCGGCGACGACGCGGCCCCCCGTGAGGTCGCCGCCGCTGCCGTCGCCGTCCAGCTTGTCGACGATCCCCAGGGAGAACAGCAGCCCCGCGCTGGGCCCGCCCACGTCGGCGAGCCTCAGCGTCACCTTCACCTCGCCGGCGCCGAGCCCGAGGTACTTCAGCGCGGCCTGGGTCGCCGCGCCCTGGGACTGGCGCATCTGTGCCTCGTTGTGCTGCTCGATCTCCTTGACGGTGTCGCCGCTCGGGTAGACCGAGTCGCGCGGCAGCACCGCGCGGTCGGTGCGGAACCAGCTGTCGACCACGTCACCGAGCCTCACCTCGGCGTCCGGACCGGTCGCCTCGATCGTGGTCATCCGCAGCTGCCCGCTGGTCCTGCGGGTCTCCGCCCCCGAGACCGTGATCACCGGGGTGCCCTGGTTCCGCCCGAGCACGTTCGCCGTCATGCCGGGCTGCGCCACCGAGAACGGCAGCGGGGCGAACGCCGCCGTGGCGAGCAGGGCCACGACGGGCAGCGCGCAGACGGCGAGGGCCTGGGGGCGTGAGAGACGTGAGAGCACGAGCTCAATCTAACGTGACGACCACGTGCGCCTTCTGCCGCGTACGGGTCCCGTCATCGCGTGTACCGGTGCCGCCGGTGGCCGAGGAGGGCAGGGGACCACCGTCGAGTGCGGCGAGCGGGCGGCTGGTCGCGCGGGTCCCGCGCCCCCTTCCGGGGCGCCGCGGTGCGGTCGGCCGCGGGGGGCTCAGCGCAACGCTTCCGCGACCTCCCTCGCCGCCTCCACCACGCGCGCACCCACCCGTTCCGGTACGGCGTCCGCGAGCATCACCACGCCCACACTGCCCTCGACCCCCGTCACCCCGACCAAGGGCGCCGCGGCCCCGCTCGCCCCCGCCTCCAGCTCCCCGTGCGTGAGCGTGTACCCGGGATCGGAGGACGGCGACTGCCGCGCGGAGAGGATCGCCTTGCCGGCCGCGCCCCGCTCCAGCGGGTGCCGGAACCCGGCCCGGTAGGCCACGTGGTAGTCCGTCCAGGTGGGCTCCACCACCGCGACGGCCAGCGCCTCGGACCCGTCCACGAGCGTGAGGTGCGCCGTCGCCCCGATGTCCTCCGCGAGCGACCGCAACGCGGGCAGCGCGGCCTCCCGTACCAGCGGATGCACCTGCCGGCCGAGCCGCAGCACGCCGAGTCCGACCCGGGCTCGCCCGCCCAGATCACGCCGTACGAGCGCGTGCTGCTCCAGCGTCGCGAGCAACCGGTACACCACGGTCCGGTTCACGCCCAGTTTGGTGGACAACTCGGTGACGGTCAGCCCGTGGTCGGTGTCGGCCAGCAGCTTGAGGACGCGCAGTCCCCGGTCGAGCGTCTGAGAGGTCTCCGCGGTCACGACGCCCACTCCTTTGGCGGTGAGGCGGCGGCCCCTGTTCGGCGGATGCGTCACCGAGTCCCGTCGGCGACGCGCTTCAGAGGCCGCCGATCGGCAGGACGGCCCGGCGGCTCCCGGGCCGAGTCGCTTCACGGCTGCGCTCCGCGGCGGCGCTGCCACGGGGCGTGTGCGTAGCGGGACAGTAGCGAAGCCGGTTCGCTGAGCGGAAGTCTTCGTCCAGAATCCGGGCAAGCCCAGATCCGGCCTGCCTGCATTCGTCCGGATACGCACACACGAAGATCCAGGGCGAGGTCTCCGTACGGCGCCCTCTCACCCACCCGAGCCCCGGGGGTTCTGGGCGGTGCCTCCGGGCGGACCGAGTCCGGGGGGCCGGGGGCGAGGCAGCCGCCCAGGCCCGGCGCGGCGTCACCGCATGCGCGTGGCCCACTCCCGGACCTTCTCGATCCGCTGCCGCAACTGCCCCGCCGTGGCCTCCGCGCTCGGCGGCCCCCCGCACACCCGCCGCAGCTCGGTGTGGATCACCCCGTGCGGCTTGCCGCTCTGGTGCACATACGCGCCGACCAGCGTGTTCAGCTGCTTCCGCAGCTCCATCATCTCCTTGTGCGTGACCACCGGCCGCCGCTCGGCCGGCAGCTCCAGCAGGTCGGCCTCGGTGTCCGGCTTCTTCCGGCTGTGCGCGATCTGCCGGGCCTGCCGCTTCTGCAACAGCAACTGCACCTGCTCGGGCTCCAGCAGCCCCGGAATCCCCAGGTAGTCCTGCTCCTCCTCACTCCCGGGGTGCGCCTGCATGCCGAACTCGGCGCCGTCGTACAGCACCCGGTCGAACACGGCGTCGGACTCCAGCGCCTCGAACGGCAGCATGTCCTGCTCGCCGGTGTCCTCGTCCTGCTGCTTGTTCGCCTCCTCCATCTCCTTCTCGGATTCGGCGTACGGGTCCTCCTCGCCCTCCTTCTTCGGCTTGTCGAGGGCGTGGTCCCGCTCCTTCTCCATCTCGTTGGCGAAGGTCAGCAGGTCGGGCACGGTCGGCAGGAACACGGACGCGGTCTCGCCGCGCCGCCGGGACCGTACGAACCGCCCGACGGCCTGCGCGAAGAACAGGGGTGTCGAGATGGTCGTCGCGTACACGCCCACCGCGAGCCGGGGCACGTCGACCCCCTCGGACACCATCCGCACGGCGACCATCCACCGGTCGTCGCTCGCGCTGAACTCGTCGATCCGCTTCGACGCCCCGACGTCGTCGGACAGCACGAGCGTCGCCTTCGTCCCGGTGATCTCCCGGATGAGCTTGGCGTACGCGCGCGCGGAGTCCTGGTCGGTGGCGATGACGAGCGCGCCCGCGTCCGGGATGGCCTTGCGGACCTCGGTCAGCCGCTGGTCGGCGGCGCGCAGCACACTCGGCATCCAGTCGCCGCGCGGGTCGAGGGCCGTACGCCAGGCCTGGCTGATCGCGTCCTTGGTCATCGGCTCGCCGAGCCGCGCGGCGACCTCGTCGCCGGCCTTGGTCCGCCAGCGCATGTTGCCGCTGTAGGAGAGGAAGATCACCGGCCGGACGACCCCGTCCGACAACGCCGACCCGTAGCCGTACGTGTAGTCGGCGGCGGACCGCCGGATCCCGTCCGCCCCCTCCTCGTAGGTGACGAAGGGGATGGGGTTGGTGTCGGACCGGAACGGCGTACCGGTCAGCGCGAGGCGCCGCGTCGCCGGCTCGAAGGCCTCCAGACACGCCTCGCCCCAGGACTTGGAGTCGCCGGCGTGGTGGATCTCGTCCAGGATCACCAGCGTCTTGCGCTGCTCGACCCGGTTGCGGTGCAGCATCGGACGCACCCCGACACCGGCGTACGTCACGGCGACGCCGTCGTACTCCCTGCCGAGCGGGCCCGCGCTGTACTCGGGGTCGAGCTTGATCCCTATCCGGCCCGCGGCCTCGGCCCACTGCTTCTTCAGGTGCTCGGTGGGCGCGACCACGGTCACCTGCTGTACGACGTGGTGGTGCAGGAGCCAGGAGGCGAGCGTCAGCGCGAAGGTCGTCTTGCCGGCGCCGGGCGTGGCGACGGCGAGGAAGTCACGCGGCTGCTCCTGGACGTACTTCTCCATCGCCCCCTGCTGCCAGGCGCGCAGCTTGCTGGCGGTACCCCAGGGGGCCCGGCCCGGGAAGGCGGGCGAGAGGTGGTGGGAGGAAGCGGACGAGGCGGCGGTGGTAGTCACGGTCTCCGAGCGGGGTAGGGCGGCTACGTATGACAACCGGGCCACCCTACCGGCGCCGCCCTGCGCTCAACGCGCGGACGACCCCGGGTCGCCCGCGGGTGGGAGCGACGTCACAGCAGCCCCGACCGCCCCACCCCACCGCACCCACGGCCCGGCCGCGCTCACCGCCCCCTCACCGCGTCGGCGCCGACCGCTCCCGCAGCCGCGTGGTCACCCAGGCACCCGCCACCGCCACCGCCGCCATCGGCAGGAAGACGGCGGCGAAGGCGGCGGGATGCCCGCCACCGGAACCCGTGGTGACCGCGGTGCTGCCGCCGCCCAGGGCCGCGAAGGCCGCGCCGGTGGCCGCCAGGAGCACGACGTTGGAGAGTGCGTCGGAGATCTGGAGCGCGGCGGAGTTGGCGCCGGCCTCCTCCGGGGCGGACAGCTTGAGCAGCAGCACGCTGGTGGAGGAGATCACCAGGCCCATCCCGAAGCAGCCGACGCCCCAGGCGACGGCCACGGTCCACACGGGCACGGAGTGCAGGAGCACGCTCGGCGCGGTGACGATCGCGACCGAGACCAGCGCCATCCCCACGGTCATCAGCCGCTCCCGGTGCGGCGCCAGGCGCGGCCGGGACTGCACGAACGACCCCAGCGCCCATGTCCCGCCGCCGGCCGCCAGCGAGAACCCGGCGAGCGTCGGGGACAGCCCGCGCTGGGTGACCAGCATCAGCGGCACGAAGGACTCGGCGGCGACGAAGGACCCCGCGGCCAGCCCGCGCAGCAGTACGACGCAGGGCAGGCCGCGGGCGGCCCGGTAGGTGCCGTGGGGCAGCAGCCCGAGCACGGCGGGCACCAGCAGGGCCACCCCGGCCAGCCCCGGGAGCAGGGCGAGGGGCCGTAGGTCCTGGGCGGCGTACTGGAGGAGCCCGGCGCCCAGGGAGATCCCGAACGCGAGCCGGATCCGCCGTCGGTCGAAGGAGCCGGTGCCGGCCTCCGCGTCCACCGGGCCGCCCGCCCGCCGCCGTATCTGGGGCAGGGCGAGGGCGAGCGGGAACACGACGAGGACCGGGATGCCGAGGAAGACCCAGCGCCAGCCGAGGTGCTCGGTGACGGCGCCGGAGGCGAGGGGACCGACGATCGAGGGGACCACCCAGCCGGCGGCGAAGGAGGCCATGATCGCGGGCCGCAACCGCTCCGGATAGGCGCGGCCCACGACGACGTACAACGCCACGATGACCAGCCCGCCCCCGAGCCCCTGCACGGCCCGCCCCAGGATGAACATCCACATGACCTGCGCGGTCCCGGCGACGACGAGGCCCACCGCGAAGGCCGCGATGCCGGTCGTCAGCGCCCCGAGCGGGCCGCGCCGATCGGACCACTGCCCGGCGAGCACCATCCCGAGGAGGCTGGTGGTGAAGTACCCGGAGAAGGCGAACGCGTACAGCGCCAGTCCGTCCAGCTCCCGCGCGGCGACCGGCATGGCGGTCCCCACGGCCGTCGCCTCGAACGCGATGAGGACCACGACGGAGACGATCCCGACGCTGAGCGCCCGGTACGCCCTGCTCAGCACACCGCCGTCCTGCTCGGCGGGCGGATCGAGGACGGCGGGCTCACGGGATCCAAGGGCACTCATGTGCGACAGAGTAAGGCCCACAGCCACCTTTGGCCCCTGTCAGGAGACCGACCCCCACTAGGCCCTTGGTCGTACGTCCCGCCCCGCTTCATGAACGGCACATGGCAGTCCCATTGCACCCCACCCCATCCCCTTGAGCCCCCGGCCCCGGCCCCCGTACGTTCTTGAACACGAACACGGCCGTGTGCCCGAGTGGTTCAGGGACTCGCCCGCGCTGCATCCATCAGCGAGCTCCGCTCGCGGGGAGTCACGCGGATTCGATCCCCACCACGGCCGAGAACGACAACACAACACGGCCGTGTGCCCGAGTGGTTCAGGGACTCGCCCGCGCTGCATCCATCAGCGAGCTCCGCTCGCGGGGAGTCACGCGGATTCGATCCCCACCACGGCCGAGAACGACAACACAACACGGCCGTGTGCCCGAGTGGTTCAGGGACTCGCCTGCAAAGCGAGTTACGCGGGTTCGATTCCCGCCACGGCCTCTGACGCCTGGGCCAGGCGAAGCGAGAGGGCGGCACCCCGTGCGGGACGCCGCCCTCTCCTTCTGTCGCCTCAGCTCCGGGACGCGTACGAGACGAAGTCCGTCCAGGCGCCGGACGTGACGGCGAGCTGTGGACCGCCCAGGGACTTCGAGTCGCGGACGTGCACCGTACGGGGAGTCACGGCCACCTCGACGCAGGACTCGCCGTTGGTGCCGCTGCTGTAGCTGCTCTTGAACCACGCCAGTTCCGAGGGGTGCCCGGCGGAGGCCTCGCGCATCATGTCTCTCCCAGCAGTTTCTGGATGAAGGCAAGCGACTCCCGCGGGGGGAGGGCCTGCGCCCGGATGGTGCCGTACTGCAACTCCAGGATGCGGAGCTGCTTCGGGTCGGAGACGGGCCGGCCGTTGAACAGGCCGTCGGAGCGGCCCACCGCCTTGCCGTCCGAGAACTTCAGCAGCTCGATCTTTCCGTCGAGCCCGGGGTGGGCATCCGTATCCGTCGGCATGACCTGGAGCGAGACGTTGTTCAACTGCCCCGCCTCCAACAGGTGTTCGAGCTGCCGTTGCCACACCATTGTGCCTCCGACCCGGCGGCGCAGCGATGCTTCTTCCAGCACGAAGTGGATGGACGGGGCAGGTGTGCGTTCAAAGACCGAGCGCCGGGCCAGTCGAGCAGCCACCATGCGGTCCACATCATCCGGCGAGTACGGCGGCTGCGCTGCCTCGATCAGGGCCCGGGCGTGCTGCGGTGTCTGTAAGAGCCCGTGAACGCTGTTGCATTCGTAGACGCCGATCTCGACCGCCTTGGCCTCCATCTCCGCCAGCGCCCGCACCTTCTTCGGGTAGCGGACCTTCTGCACGTCCTCCTTCATCGCCGAGAGCAGGCCGTCGGCCCCCAGGACGTCATCGGCCTTGTCCAGGTACTCGGGCCTGGGAATCCGCTGCCCGCTCTCGACCTTGTAGACCAGGTCCTCGCCGTAGCCGACGGCCTTGGCGAAGTCACCGGCCCTCATGCCCACCGCTTCCCGGCGCAGTTTCAACTGCCTTCCGACCGTGGTGACGACGGCGACGCCCCACTCGTCGTCCGGGTCCACTTCCCAGCCCCGCTCACTCACCTCGTCCTTGAGCGGCTTCGTGTCCACGCCGACCGTCATTCCCACCCCTCCGTCACCGTGTGTGCCGACACCATCACGTCCCACGGTAGGGCGGTGTGGCCACGCTGAGTGACCAGAACCCGGAATTGCACCGGGACGAGGTGTCTCAGAACACCCCGCCCGCTTCGTCCTGGAAGAGGTTCGTCCAGTAGTGCCAGGTCGTTTCCGGTGTGGTGCCCGTCGGGTCGACCGAGTGGAGGGTGTCGATCATCAGGGCGACCAGGTGGTCGTAGGCGTGGGTGGACAGTTCGTGGGACAGGTGGGCGTCGATCGTGCGCTCGTGGTGGATGAGCCACAGGGTGAAGGCCAGGGTGGAGACGTCGGTGTTGAGGGGGTAGAGGGTCGCCTCCGGCTCGTTGAAGGTGAGGATCGCGCCCGTTCTGCCGTCGATCACCAGGCTGTTGTCCTCCAGGAGGTGGCCGAGGCGGATCAGGTGGTCGCAGTGGGCCGGGAGTTCGGCGAGGGGGTAGTCGGGGCGTTCCTGGGTGACGTACTCGCGGAGCGTGGGGAGCGGGACGTCCGTGTCGGCGTGGAAGAAGACCGCCTCCTCCGGCAGGCCCGTCTCGCGCAGGAAGCGGCGGGTCGGCTCGTGGGTGAGCGTCTTCGGGAAGTCGACCTCCTCGAAGCGGGCCACCCTGCCGTGCCCGAACTGCTGGTCCAGGACGCGCGCGGGGACGTCCAGGGTGAGGCCCGACGCCGTGCCGGGGCCGGCGATGAGGGAGAGCGGGCGGATCAGGGCCGCCGCCTTCCAGTACGGCGGGACCTCGCCGCCCGTGCCCTCCTCGAAGAGGGTGAGGAGGCGGCGGGAGGCCTCGGTCACGGTCCTGGGGCCGTACTGGCCCGCCAGGGCGGCGAACCGGCCGCGCAGGCCCGCCAGTTCCTCGGTGACCGCGGCGAAGCGCAGCAGCGTGTTCAGGGAGGGCGCGAAGGGGCGCGGGTCGGACGCGTCGAAGAGGTAGGCCGTCGTCAGCTCACCCGTGGCGCCGTCGAGCAGGATCGACTGGCGCTCCATGCCGGCCGGGGTGAGCAGTTCGCCGATGACCAGGCGGCCCCGCAGCTCCTCCGCCAGGTGGAAGGGGCTGTCAGCGGCGTCGGCGAGCGTGCGCAGGCCGTACGTGCGCAGCGGGGAGAAGGTCAGCAGGGCGGTCTCCGCGGGCAGTCCGGCGCCCGCGAGCAGGCCGCGCGTCGGCGCGTGCGTGACGTAGCGGTCCAGTTCCGCCTCGGTCAGCGTGATCGCCGGAACTTCGGCGTCCGTCGTGCTCATCGCTCCCCCGCGATCTCCCGGTGCGTGGCCGGCCCGCGTACCCCGTCGTACGCCGGCTCCGGGCAGGTGCCCCCACTGCTCAGCACACTACGCCGCCCCACTGACAACGACCCTCACGAGGAAGGACGTCTCGCGGCCCGGAGCCGTTGCGCGTCCGCGGGAACCGAGCAGGACGACTCCGTTCGCCGGGCCGGGTTCCTCAGGTGAAGTAGATCCCGCCCAGGACCACGGCCAGTGCTGCGACCACGAACAGCAGGATCCACAGAAACAACTTGCCCACGCCGGGCGCGGGTTCGTAGCGCGGCTCCTCGGGCGGCGGCGTGCTCACCGGTCCGTCACCACCGCGGCCTGCGGGCGGATCGGGAGGCGGTTGACCGGGCGGCCGGTGGCGGCGCGGACGGCGGAGGCGATGGCCGCCGGGGACGTCACCACCGGGACCGCGCTGACGGACTTGGCGCCGAAGGGGGCCACCACGTCCCGTTCCTCCACCAGTTTCACGATCCGGATGTCGGGGGCGTCCAGGGCGGTCGGCAGGGCGTAGCCGGTCAGGTCGGGATGGCGGACGAGGCCGCGAGGGGTGCGCAGGTTCTCGGTGAGGGCGATGCCCACGCCCTGGGTGACGCCCGCCTCGATGCGCGCGGCGAGCTGCGCCGGGTTGAGCACCCGGCCCACGTCCTGGGCGACCGCCAGCTCCACGACCCGGACCGAACCCAGCTCGACGTCGACGTCCACCACCGCGCGGATCGCGCAGAAGGCGAGGCCCACGAAGGCGTCGCCCTGGCCGGAGGCGTCCAGGGGCTCGGTCGGGTGCGGGCGGCACTGGGCGGTGGCCCACAGCTCCTTGCCCTCCATCGCCTCCGCGACGGTGGTCGACAGCACGCCGTCGTAGGAGGTGATCTTGCCGTCCGTGATCTGGAGCAGCTCGGTGGACATGCCGAACTTGTGCGCCAGGGGCTGGAGGAGTTGCGTGCGGACCATCTTGGCCGCCCGCTCCACCGCGCCGCCCGACACCCAGGTGTGCCGGCCCCGGCAGCCCGCGCCGGCCGGCGGCTGGTCGGTGTCGACGGGGGCGACGTGGACCTCCTCGACGCCGAGGGTCTCCTGGACGATCTGCCGGGCCAGGGTGGTGAAGCCCTGGCCGGTCTCCACGGCCGCGCACAGCACGGTCGCGATGCCGTCGTGGACCTTGACCGTCGCGGTCGACACCTCGTCGGCGCCCTCCGCGCCGAGCATGTGCACCATGCCCAGGCCGTAGCCGACGCCCCGGCGCACCGCGCCCGGCTCGCCCGCGCCCTCGGGGCCGCCGGGCAGCAGCCACTCCTCCTCCGGGCTGTCCTTGGGCAGTGCCGGGAGCGGGAAGTCCCGGACCGCCTGGAGGAGTTCGGCGACCGGGGCCGGGCAGGTCACGGTCTGGCCGATGGGGAGGACGTCACCGGTGGCGAGGACGTTGCGCAGGCGCAGTTCGGCCGGGTCCAGGCCCAGCTTCTTCGCCAGCTTGTCCATCTGCGCCTCGTAGGCGGCGCAGACCTGCATGGCGCCCTCGCCGCGGACATGACCGGAGGGCGGGTTGTTGGTGCGGACGGCCCAGCCCTCGATGAAGGCGTTGGGGACGACGTACGGGCCGCACGCGAAGGAGACGGCGGCGGCGAGGGCGTCGGAGGACGTGTCGGCGTACGCGCCCGCGTCCAGCAGGATCTGCGCCTCGACCTTCACCAGCCTGCCCTCGGTGTCGGCGTGGTGGCGGTAGCGCAGCAGCGTCGGGTGCCGGTGGGCGTGGCCGAGGAAGGACTCCTCGCGGGTCGCCGTCAGTTTCACCGGGCAGCCGGTCTTCAGGGCGAGCAGGCCGAGCGGGAGCTGGAAGCCCTGATCCTCGCGGTCGGCCGTGGCGCCGGGCACCCCGGTGACGACGATCTTCACTCGGTCGGGGGACAGGCCGTAGCAGGCGGCGGCCGTGTTGCGGTCGGTGTGCGGGTCGGTGGAGGCCAGGTACAGCTCCACCCCGCCGTCCGGGCGCGGTACGGCCAGACCGGCCTCGGCGCCGATGGGCGCCGGGTCCGCGCGGCCGATGCGGTACTGGCCCTCGACGACGATCTCGCCCACGGCGCCCGGGTCGCCGTGGTGCAGCGGGATGTGCCGGATCAGGTTGCCGTCGGGGTGCAACGGCTCGGCCTCGAAGGCCCGTTCCGGGTCGGTGACCGGGTCGAGCACCTCGTACTCGACGATGACGGCGGCGGCGGCCATCCGCGCGGTGTCCGGGTGGTCGGCGGCCACGGCCGCGATGGGCTCGCCGTGGTGGCGTACGACCTCGGAGGCGAACACCGGCCGGTCGGGCGTGCCCCGGCCGTGGCGGGGGGTGCCGGGCACGTCCTCGTGGGTGACGACCGCGCGGACGCCGGGCATCTCGCGCGCGTGGGTGGTGTCGATGGAGACGATGCGCGCGTGCGCGTGCGGGGAGCGCAGGACGGCCGCCCACAGCAGGCCCTCGGCCCACAGGTCGGCCGCGTACGGGAAGGTGCCCTCGGTCTTGGCGCGGGCGTCGGCGTGCGGCAGGGAGGCGCCGAGGCCGTGCGGCAACTCCTCTGCCGCGGGGGCGGGTTCCGCGGCGGTGGTCGCGGTGCCGGCTTCGTTGCTCACGCCTGGCCTCCGTCCTGGCCGTAGTGCTGGTCGTGCGGTCCCGGCGGCGTGCCGTACGGGTCCGGCGCGTCGTACCGGTCCGGTCCGCCGTACGCGTCGGGCGTGTCGTACGTGTCCGGCGACTCGTACGTGTCCGGCGCGTCGTACGTCTCCTGTCGCCGCGGGGTGTCGAACGCGCCGGGCGCCTCGAACGCCGACGGGTGGACGCCGCCGGAGCCGGGGCCCGCCTGGTGCGGGATGCGCGCCTCGTCCGTGTCCGTCCCGGGGCCGGCGTGGGACGCCTCGCGCTCGGCGACGACCTCCTTGACGGCCTCCAGGACGCCCCGGTAGCCCGCGCACCGGCACAGGTTGCCGCACAGGGCCTGCCGGGTCTCCAGCTCGGTCGGCGCCGGGTTGCCCTCCAGCAGGTCGTGCACGGTCATCGCCATGCCGGGCACGCAGAAACCGCACTGCACGGCTCCGCAGCGGGCGAGCGCGCGCTGTACGTCGGAGGGCCGGCCGTCCTCGGCCAGGCCCTCGACCGTGCGCACCTCGCTGCCGGCCGCGGTGACCGCCGGGACCAGGCAGGAGGCCACGAGACGGCCGTCGACCTGCACGTTGCAGGCGCCGCACTCGCCCTGCGAGCAGCCGTCCTTGGCGCCCGCGAGGCCGAGCCGCTCGCGCAGCACGTACAGCAGGGACTCGCCGATCCAGGCGTCGGTGACCGGGCGGTCGGTGCCGTTGACGCGCAGGACGTAGGAGGCGAGCGGGTGGTCGTCGTTCGGCGGGAGGGGTACGGCGGCCCCCTCGGCGTCCTCCTCGGCCGCCCTCTCGGCTTCGGTGCCCTCGGAGGGGGTGTCCGGCCCGGACGCGTCGACGGCACCCTCGGGTCCGGCTGCCTCGGACCCCGGCGGGGAGTCGGGCGTGCCGGGCGTGTCGGGGGCCGTGGAGTCGGCTGGGGCCGCCGGCGCCTCCGCGTCGCCCGTGTCCGGCGCTGTGGCGGGCTGGGACGCGGTCGCCGGGTCTGCCGGCCGCTCGTGGTCCGCCGGGGCCTCAGCGGGGCGTTCAGGGGCTTCGGCGGGGCCGTGGGCGTCACCTTCCGGCGCCGTACCGGGTTCCCCCGACTCCCGCGCCGGCGGAGCCGGTTCGGCGGGCGCGGCGGGAGCCGTCGTACCGCCGGGCGTGTCGGCGTCGGGGGCACCGGCGTGACCGGCGTGCGGACGAGCGGCTCCGTCGTGGCCGCCCTCGTCGGGACCGGCGTGCACGTGACCGGCGTCCCGGTGACCGTCCTCCGCGTGACCGGCGTGACCCTCCTCCGCGTGACCGGCGTGACCGACCTCCGCCTGACCGGCGTGACCCTCCTCCGTCTGACCGGCCGGACCGTGCCCGTACCCGTCCTCCGGGACGTACGCCTGCGCGGCGCCGTACCCGTCCTGCGAGCCGTACGTCCCTTCGGCGCCGTACGCCTCCTCCGGCCCGTACCCGTCGGCCACGCCGTACCCGTCCGGCGCGCCCGCCGGAGCGCCACCCGCCGGTGCGTCCGCCGGCTCGCCCCCGGAGGGGTACGCGTGGCCCGTGCCGTCCGTCGCCCAGGGGGCCGGCGCGCCGCCGGGCAGTGTGGCGGGCGGTGCGGCGCCCCACTGCTCGACCAGCGAGGACGTGGTGAACTCGCCCGACTCGTCCGGCAGGTCGCCCCCGGCGACGGGGATGGACCACTGCCCGGTGACGTCGTGCCCCGGGGCGGCCGGCGCCGCGGGCTCCTCGAAGGTCCAGTGCTGGGTGGCGGCGGGCTGGTAGGTGAACCGGTCGTCCGCGGCGTGCGGCGGGGCCTGCGTGGCGTTCGGGTCGGGCCACTGGCCGCCGCCGTCGGGCGCGGGCCACGTGCCCGTGGTGCCGTCGGTGTGCGTGCCGTCCGTGTGCGTGGCCGTGATCCGCGGCGGCACGTAGCCGTGTCCGGGCGCGGCCAGCGGGCTGTCGCCGGACAGCAGGGCGTCGATGCCGCCCTCGGGGAGTTCGACGAAGGCGGTGGCGCCGTCGTCGTAGTCGCCCTGGGGCAGCGGGTCCCAGCGTCCGCCGCCCTGGGGCGTGCCCTCTCCGTGCTGGTCGTCGGTCACGACAGCGCCCTCCCCAGTGCTCGTCGGGCCAGCGCGGCGACAGTGCGCCGCAGGTGCAGTACGGCGGGCGGAAGCGGGACCACCGAACCGTCGGGCTCGGGGGCCGGGTCGGGGATGCAGGCCGCGGCGACGTACTCGCCGAAGGCGTGCAGGGCCTCCGGGACGAGGGCGCGGTCGTTGTCCCAGTCGATCAGCTGGGCGACCCACTGCTCGGCCTCCAGCGGCCGGAGCGGCATCGGCGCTATGGCTCCGACGGCGCAGCGCACGCCGCGCCGGGCCGGGTCGAGGACGAGCGCCACGGAGGCGAGCGCGCGGCCGGGGCCGGTGCGCCCGGTCGCCTTCAGGAAGACCTGCGGGGCGTGCAGCAGCGGTACGCGCACGTAGCCGATGAGTTCGCCGCCGCGCAGCATCTCCACGCCGGCCAGCAGGTGCGACACCGGGATCTCCCGGCGGGCTCCGCCCGGGCCCGCGATGATCAGGGTCGCTTCCAGGGCGGCCAGCACCGGCAGCGCGTCCCCGGTGGGGGCGGCTGAGGCGATGTTGCCGCCCAGGGTGCCCGCGTTGCGGATGTGCGGCGGGCCCGCGGCGCGCGCGGCGGCGGCGAGCGCCGGGATCAGGGCCGCGAAGTCGGGACGGCCCATGCGCGCGTGCGTGAGGCCGGCGCCGAGCAGCGCGTGGCCGTCCTGGTACTGCCAGCCGCGGATCTCGCTGATCCGGCCGAGGCCCACCAGCGCGGCGGGCCTGAGCTGGCCGGAGTTGACGGCGGCCATCAGGTCGGTGCCGCCCGCCACCGGGACGGCGGTGGGCATGGCGGCGAGGGCCGCCACGGCCTCGTCCAGTGTCGTGGGCAAGGTGACGGCCTGCGCCGCCTGCGGTGCGTGCGTGGTCAAACCGGCTGCCCCTTCCCGCTGCCCCACCTGGTCCCGCCTGTGCTGCCGTACGGTACGTGCTGACAGGGCGGACGACGCAACTCTGGCACATCTTCGCGACGCCCGGACGCAGGGGTCCGTCAGGAGGCATTCGCCCACCCCAGCAGGGAGGTGGGCGTTTTCGCACGGCATCACCGGTGTGCACGGATTGCCACTCTTCGGTGATGCCGCCGGGGTTTTTCCGTTGCCCGTTCGGGGCGGGCCCCGCCGTCACCTGTTCGGGGGCGGCCCCTCGATCGGGCGGCCGAGCACACCGGGGCGCTTCTGCCACGGGCGGGGGCCGGCCGGCGGCCGGTAGGCGACGCCGAGGGCGTCAAGTCGCCGGTAGTGGGCGGCCATCCGGCGTTCGAAGCCGGCGTAGTCCCGGTCCGCGGGGGCCGGCAGCGGGCTCCAGGCGACCTCGGCGAAGGCGGCGAGCCGGGGGAAGGTCTGGTAGTCCACGCGCGCGGCGTCCTCCAGCACCTCGGTCCACACGTTGGCCTGGGTGCCCAGCACGTGCCGGGCCTCCTCGTCGGTGAGCCCGTCCGGCACGGGCTCGAACCGGTAGACGTCCTCCAGGGTGCGCACGAAGCCGATCGGCACGGGCTCGTCCTCGCCCGGGGCCTGACGGTGGTCCAGGTACACGTACTGCTCGGGGCACATGACCACGTCGTGGCCGGCCCGCGCGGCGGCCACGCCGCCCCCGTAGCCGCGCCAGGAGGAGACGGCGGCGCCGGGCGCCAGGCCGCCCTCCAGGATCTCGTCCCAGCCGATGAGGCGGCGCCCGCGCGCGGCGAGCCAGGCGTCGAAGTGCCCGATGAACCAGGACTGCAACTCGTCCTCGTCGGCGAGGCCGAGGTCCGCGATCCGCGTCTTGGCGGTGACGGACTCGGTCCACTGCTCCTTGCGGCACTCGTCGCCGCCGATGTGGACGAACTCCGAGAACGCGGCGGCGTCCGCGGGGAACAGCTCCAGGACCTCCTCGAACACCCCCTCGTAGAACCGCAGGGTGGCGTCGGTGGGGGCCAGGACGTTGGACGAGATGCCCCAGTTGTCCCCGACGGAGAGGGCGGTGGTGTCGATGACGTCGGTGTTGCCGAGTTCGGGGTACGCGGCGATGGCGGCCTGCGAGTGGCCCGGTACGTCGATCTCGGGGACGACGGCGATGTGCCGCTCGGCGGCGTAGGCGACGATCTCGCGGATGTCGTCCTGGGTGTAGAAGCCGCCGTGGGGTTTCTCCTCCCACAGCGGTGAGGCCCGGTGGCCGAATTTCGACCGCGTGCGCCACGAGGCGATCTCGGTCAGCCGCGGATAGCGCTTGATCTCGATGCGCCAGCCCTGGTCGTCCGTCAGGTGCAGGTGCAGGACGTTGAGTTTGTGCGCGGCCATCAGGTCCAGGTAGCGCAGCACGCCGCCCTTGGGCATGAAGTGCCGGGCGACGTCGAGGAGCAGCCCGCGCCAGCGGAACCGGGGGGCGTCCTCGATGACCTGGTGCGGGACGCCGAGGACGGTGTCCGGGCGTACGGGGGCGCGCCGGAAGGCGTCGGGGCCGAGGAGCTGGCGCAGGGTCTGGGCGCCCCAGAACACGCCGGCGGGGCCGCCGCCGCGGATCTCCACGCCCCGGCCGGCGGCGGCACTGAGCCGGTACGCCTCCGGTTCCAGCGTGTCGTCCAGCAGCAGCCGCACGCCGTCGCGGGCGTCCCGCGGTCCGGGGCGCAGCGGCAGGCCGAGCGCCGCGCCGAGGGTGGCGCGCAGCCAGCGTTCGGTGCGCTCGGTGCCCGGGGCGGCCCACAGCGTGGTGCCGGGGCCGAAGGCTGCGGCCGGCTCCTGCCGGCCCTCGATCGCGCGCGGCGCCGGAATCAGTTCCATGACATCGCCCCTCCCGCGTTGCGTCCGACGCAACGCTCCTGCCGCCCTGCACCACGCGTGCCCCGTCGCCTCGAAGGCTAGGGACTGCGCGAGGACCCCACAAGAGGTCTGGACCAGTTGCCGGCCGGAAAACACGAAGATCCCCGGGACGCGCCGCACGCGCGCCCCGGGGATCTCACCGTCCGCGGGCGGACAGGGGCGCGACCTACTTGTCGCCGCCCTTGCCCTCGTCGCCGCCGCTGCCCATGGACTCGTAGATCTCCTTGCACATGGGGCAGACGGGGTACTTCTTCGGGTCGCGGCCCGGCACCCAGACCTTGCCGCACAGCGCCACGACGGGGGTGCCGTCGAGGGCGCTCGCCATGATCTTGTCCTTCTGGACGTAGTGGGCGAAGCGCTCGTGGTCGCCGTCGCCGTGGGACACCTGTGGCGTCGGCTCTACGAGGGTCCCCGTACCAGTCCCGCGCTCGGGCTCAAGAGTGCTCATATCAGCAAGGGTACTGAAGCTCGCAGGCATCAGTTGAGCGACGGGTCGTCCGGGTACGTGGCCACCATCGCGAGCTCGTTGCGCTGGCGGCGCAGCACCTCGCGCCAGAGTCTCTCCGGGGCCGGGGAGGACACGTCGCCCGGCTCGGACTCGACGACGTACCAGGCGCCCTCCACCAGCTCGTCCTCCAGCTGGCCCGGGCCCCAGCCGGCGTACCCGGCGAAGATCCTCAGGGAGCCGACGGCGGAGGCGAGCAGTTCCGGAGGGGCCTCCAGGTCGACCAGTCCGATCGCGCCGTGCACCCGCCGCCAGCCGAGCGGCGCGCCCTCCCCGTCCGCGCCGCCCGGGATCACGGCGACGCCGAGCGCCGAGTCCAGCGAGACGGGGCCGCCCTGGAAGACGACGCCGGGCTCACCGGCGAGGTCGGCCCAGTCCTCCAGGATGTCGCCGACGCCGACCGGGGTGGGCCGGTTGAGGACGACACCGAGGGAGCCCTCCTCGTCGTGGTCGAGAAGGAGCACCACCGCACGGTCGAAGTTCGGGTCCGCCAGGGCGGGGGTGGCCACGAGCAGCCGCCCTGTGAGCGAGGACACCTCGGTCATGCCAGACATGATCCCGCATCTTCCCCCGGAGTGGGGAGCCAATCGGGGGCACGGGAGTGAAGGCAGCTCAGGGCGTACGGGAGCGACCCAGGCGCACGTCTCCGCGCCGGTGACCCCATGTGCCCGGCAGGGAACGGTTCGTGTTGTGACACAGCTATGACGCGGCTGGGCGGTACGTGGACTTACGGGCGGGGGGTGATCGGCGATTACCCTGTCTTCCCGGCCCGTGCGCACAGTGATCGGCCGCCCCCCCTGACCAACTCATCGGAACGCGAGATTCATGACCGTCAACGACGATGTCCTGCTTGTCCACGGCGGAACCCCGCTGGAGGGCGAGATCCGTGTCCGCGGTGCGAAGAACCTCGTGCCGAAGGCCATGGTCGCCGCCCTGCTGGGCAGCGAACCGAGCCGACTGCGCAACGTTCCTGACATCCGTGACGTGCGGGTCGTCCGCGGCCTGCTCCAGCTGCACGGGGTGACGGTCCGTCCGGGCGAGGAGCCCGGCGAGCTGGTGCTCGACCCCACGCGGGTCGAGAGCGCCAACGTGGCTGACATCGATGCCCACGCGGGTTCCAGCCGCATCCCGATCCTCTTCTGCGGTCCGCTGCTGCACCGCCTCGGCCACGCCTTCATCCCGGGCCTCGGCGGCTGCGACATCGGCGGCCGGCCCATCGACTTCCACTTCGACGTGCTGCGGCAGTTCGGCGCGACCATCGAGAAGCGGGCCGACGGGCAGTACCTGGAGGCTCCGCAGCGGCTGCGCGGCACGAAGATCCGGCTGCCGTACCCGTCCGTGGGCGCGACGGAGCAGGTGCTGCTGACGGCCGTACTGGCCGAAGGCGTCACGGAGTTGTCCAACGCGGCCGTCGAGCCGGAGATCGAGGACCTCATCTGCGTGTTGCAGAAGATGGGCGCGATCATCGCGATGGACACCGACCGCACGATCCGCATCACGGGTGTGGAGAAGCTCGGCGGGTACGCCCACCGCGCCCTTCCGGACCGCCTGGAGGCCGCGTCCTGGGCCTCCGCGGCGCTCGCGACCAACGGCAACATCTACGTCCGCGGCGCCCAGCAGCGCTCGATGATGACGTTCCTGAACACCTACCGGAAGGTGGGCGGTGCCTTCGAGATCGACGACGAGGGCATCCGGTTCTGGCACCCGGGCGGCCAGTTGAAGTCCATCGCGCTGGAGACGGACGTGCACCCCGGTTTCCAGACCGACTGGCAGCAGCCGCTGGTGGTGGCCCTGACCCAGGCCACGGGCCTGTCCATCATCCACGAGACGGTCTACGAGTCCCGCCTCGGCTTCACCTCGGCGCTGAACCAGATGGGCGCCCACATCCAGCTCTACCGCGAGTGCCTGGGCGGCTCCGCCTGCCGCTTCGGCGCGCGCAACTTCCTGCACTCCGCGGTCGTCTCGGGCCCCACCAAGCTCCAGGGTGCCGACCTGGTCATCCCCGACCTGCGCGGCGGCTTCTCGTACCTCATCGCGGCCCTGGCGGCCGAGGGCACGTCCCGTGTCCACGGCATCGACCTGATCAACCGCGGCTACGAGAACTTCATGGAAAAGCTCATGGAACTGGGCGCGAAGGTCGAGCTGCCGGGCAAGGCCCTCGGCTAGGCATCACCGACGCCAAAAGGGCGGCCCCCCTCTTGCGGGGGCCGCCCTTTCGACGTCTTCGGCCGTTCGCGCCCGAAGGGGCGCGGGGAACTGCGCGGCCGGCCACGACCGGCCCGCAGTCACCCACGGCGCTCCATGCCACGGCGCTCCAGTGGGACGGCGCCTCGAAGCGGAGCTTTACTTGCCCTTGGCGGCTTCCTTGAGCTTGGAGCCCGCGGTGACCTTCACGCTGAAGCCGGCCGGGATGTTGATGGGCTCGCCGGTCTGCGGGTTGCGCGCGGTGCGAGCGGCACGGTGGGTGCGCTCGAAGGTCAGGAAGCCGGGGATGGTGACCTTCTCGTCGCCCTTGGCGACGATCTCGCCGACGGTCTCGGCGAACGCGGCCAGCACGGCGTCGGCGTCCTTGCGGGTCACCTCGGCGCGGTCGGCCAGCGCGGCCACCAGCTCACTGCGGTTCATGTTGTTACTCCCGTATTTTTCTTGCCGTTGGGGTGTGCCACGCGGCGAAGCCGCCCGAGGCACTGCGATGCCGATGCGCTCGCGCCCTTGGGGGTGCCCCCGGGGACGAAGGTCCCTGGGGGAGCATCCTGCCCCTACCTGCGGCGGGAAAGCCAATCCGGCACCCGTAGGAGTCGTGAGAACACCCTGGGGAGTCACACGAAAAGCGCCTGCTCGGCCGTCACCCTAGAGCGCGCCCGGCATCGCGGGGTTCCACGACGCGCCGGTGCGGGGGCCGCCGTGGTGATGCTCACAGCCCCCTGCACATTACGGCACGCCCTGATCAGACGGTCGCCCCGGCCGCCTTGGCGGCCTCGCGGACCGCCCCGGCCACGGCGCCCGCGACCTTGTCGTTGAAGACGCTGGGGATGATGTAGTTCGGGTTCAGCTCGTCCTCGGTCACCACGTCGGCGAGGGCCTTCGCGGCGGCGAGCATCATCTCGGTGTTGACCGTGCGGGACTGGGCGTCCAGCAGGCCGCGGAAGACGCCCGGGAAGACCAGCACGTTGTTGATCTGGTTCGGGAAGTCGGAGCGGCCGGTGGCCACGACGGCCGCGGTCTGCCGGGCGACCGCCGGGTCGACCTCGGGGTCCGGGTTCGCGAGCGCGAACACGATGGCACCCTCGGCCATGGCGGCCACGTCGGCGCCGTCCAGGACGTTCGGGGCGGAGACGCCGATGAAGACGTCGGCGCCGCGCACGGCCTCCTTCAGGGTGCCGGTGAGGCCCTCGGGGTTGGTGTTGTCGGCGATCCAGCGCAGCGGCGAGTCGGCCGGGGCGTTCACGAGGTCCTCGCGGTCGGCGTGCACGACCCCGTGGATGTCGGCGACGACGGCGTTCTTCACGCCGGCGGCGATCAGCAGCTTGAGGATGGCCGTGCCGGCCGCGCCGGCGCCGGACATGACGACCCGGATGTTCTGGATCGCCTTGTTCGTGACCCGCAGGGCGTTGGTCAGCGCGGCGAGCACGACGATGGCGGTGCCGTGCTGGTCGTCGTGGAAGACGGGGATGTCGAGGGCCTCGCGCAGCCGGGCCTCGATCTCGAAGCAGCGCGGCGCGGAGATGTCCTCCAGGTTGATGCCGGCGAAGCCGGGGGCGATCGCCTTGACGATCTCCACGATCGCGTCGGTGTCCTGGGTGTCCAGGCAGATCGGCCAGGCGTCGATGCCGGCGAAGCGCTTGAAGAGGGCGGCCTTGCCCTCCATGACGGGCAGCGCGGCCTTGGGGCCGATGTTGCCGAGGCCGAGCACGGCGGAGCCGTCCGTCACGACCGCAACGGAGTTGCGCTTGATGGTGAGACGGCGGGCGTCCTCGGGGTTCTCGGCGATGGCCATGCAGACCCGGGCCACACCGGGCGTGTAGACCATGGAGAGGTCGTCACGGTTGCGGATGGGGTGCTTCGACGCCATCTCGATCTTGCCGCCGAGGTGCATGAGGAACGTACGGTCCGAGACCTTGCCCAGGGTGACGCCCTCGATGCCGCGCAGCTTCTCGACGATCTCCTCGGCGTGGGCCGTGGAGGTGGCCGCGATGGTCACGTCGATGCGGAGCTTCTCGTGGCCGGACGCGGTGACGTCGAGGCCGGTCACCGAGCCTCCGGAGGACTCCACGGCGTTGGTGAGCTGCGAGACGGCGGTTCCGCTCGCGGGCACCTCCAGCCGGATCGTCATCGAGTAGGAGACGCTGGGCGCCGTTGCCATGGCCGACTTCCTCTGCTTTCACCGTGTCGCGGGTTGTGCCGTCCGATCGTCGCACCTACCGCTCAGTACGTGGTAGTCGCCCTGGGTTACGGACGTTGTGTTCACGCGGGGTTTCCCGGCAGGCGCTGATTTCGGAAAACTACTTCCACCATACGAGAAACGATCAGTCGGGGGAAGAGGCGCGCGAGGCAAAGAAAGAGACCCACGTCACTGTGGTGACGTGGGTCTCCTACGTTCATGACACCGACCCGCCATGCTCGCCTCGCGGCAAGTGGTCCCTCTGAGGGACGAAGGTTGGGCCCGGGGGCTTGGATCGGGCCGGTGCCACACCAAGGCTAACAAACGGATCCGGTAAGGCCATTCCCGTGCGGGAGGTTCAGTCCCTCAGGAGGTCCGGGACCCCCGCCGCGTCCGGCTCGTCCCGCTCCCCCGACACCACCGTGAGCTGCTGGGTGGCCCGGGTCAGCGCCACGTACAGCACGCGCAGGCCGGCCGGCGACTCGTCGGCGATCTCCGCGGGCGAGACGACGACCGTCGCGTCGTACTCCAGGCCCTTGGCCTCCAGGCTGCCGAGGGCCACCACCCGGTCGCCGAGCCCGGCCAGCCAGCGCCGGGCCTCCTCGCGCCGGTTCATCGCGACGACCACGCCGACCGTGCCGTCCACCAGCCCGAGCAGCCGCTCGGCCTCCGCGCGCACGGTCTTCTCCAGCGCGTCCCGTACGACGGTGAAGCGCGGCTCCACGCCGGTGGAGCGCACCGCCGACGGCGCCTCGGAGCCGGGCATGGCGAGCGCCAGCACCCTGGCGGCCAGCTCGGCGATCTCGGCCGGGTTGCGGTAGTTCACGGTGAGCTGGAAGCGGCGCCGGGGCCGGGTGCCGAGGGCCTCGTCGCGGGCCTCGGCCGCCTCGTCCGGGTCGGACCAGGAGGACTGCGCCGGGTCGCCGACCACCGTCCAGGTGGCGTGCCGGCCGCGGCGGCCGACCATCCGCCACTGCATCGGCGTGAGGTCCTGCGCCTCGTCCACGATGACGTGGGCGTACTCGGTGCGCTCCTGCGCCAGCCGCTCGGCCCGCTCCCACTGCGACTCCTCCCGCACCGGCATCAGCTCCTCCAGGCCGGTGAGCTGGTCCAGCGGGTCCAGCTCCCGCTTCCTGCGCGGCCGGGCCGGGGCGCCGAGGATCGCCTGGAGCTCGTCGAGCATGGCGATGTCGTGCACGGAGTACCCGTCCCGCCTGAGCGAGCGGGCGACCTTGCGGACCTCGCCGGGGTTGAGGATCCGCCGGGCCCAGCGGCTGAGCCGCTTCTCGTCGGCCATGGCGGCGAGCACGGCCTTCGGGGTCAGCTCGGGCCACCAGGCGTCGAGGAACGTGATGAAGGAGTCCTCGCTGGTGATGTCCTCGTCGAAGGAGGAGCGCAGCTCGGCGGCCAGCTCGGGGTCGGTGTGCCGGGCGGCGGCGCCGGAGCGGTCCCACAGGGCGTCCAGGAGCAGCTTGCGGGCGCGCGGGCGGAGCAGGTTGACGGGCGCGGTGCCGCCGAGGGCGGTCCGGCGGACGCGTTCCAGCTCGTCGGCCTCCAGTTCCAGGCGGCGCCCGAAGGCGACGACGCGCAGGCGGCCGGGCGGACCGGCGACCGTGTCCTGCTCCGTGGCGTCCGCCGGAGCGGCCGGCCCCAGTTCAAGGGCGCCCCGGGCGGCCTTCCGCAGCACCTTCAGCATCCGGTACGAGCCCTTGGCGCGGGCCACGGCCGGGGAGTCGTACAGCGTGGCCTGCACGCCGTCGACCAGCGAGCCGATCGCGCGGATCGCGACCTGGCCCTCCTCGCCGAGCGAGGGGAGCACGCCCTCGGTGTAGGCGACGAGCAGCGGGGTCGGGGAGACGATGAGGATGCCGCCCGCGTAGCGTCTGCGGTCCTGGTAGAGCAGGTAGGCCGCGCGGTGCAGGGCGACGGCGGTCTTGCCGGTGCCCGGGCCGCCCTCCACGTAGGTGATGGAGGCCGCGGGGGCCCGGATGACCAGGTCCTGCTCGGCCTGGATGGACGAGACGATGTCCCGCATGGTGTGGCCGCGGGCCTGGCCGAGCGCGGCCATCAGGGCGCCGTCGCCGATGACGGGC
This sequence comes from Streptomyces canarius, assembly GCF_014650735.1. NCBI lineage: Bacteria > Bacillati > Actinomycetota > Actinomycetes > Kitasatosporales > Streptomycetaceae > Streptomyces > Streptomyces canarius. The sequence continues at coordinate 80,619 of NZ_BMVN01000021.1, read as the reverse complement.
AGCTCGCCGCCGTCGAGGAAGGCCGTCAGCTCGGGCCGCATCAGGTCGTCCTCCACGCCGAGGACCCGGCGTCCCTTGGAGCGGATGACCCGGCGCCGCACCACCCGTCCCGGCTCCACGGGCGTGGCCCGGTAGAAGGGGGCGGCGGCGGGGGCGCGCCAGTCGATGACCAGCGGGGAGTAGTCCTCGTCCAGGACGCCGATACGGCCGATGTGCAGCGTCTCGGCGATGTCGGCGGTGTTGTCCGGCCGCACGGCCCCCTCGGCCGGCTCGACCGCCGTGTAGGCCCCGTCGGGCCCCTTCTTGCCGTCCTTGCCGAGCAGCAGGTCGATCCGCCCGAAGAGGAAGTCCTCGAACTCGTTGTTGAGCCGGTTGAGGTGGATACCGGCCCGGAAGACCTGCGCGTCCCGTTCGGCGAGCGCGCCCGGGGTGCCCACCTGGCCGCGCTTGGCCGCGTCGTGCATCAGGAACTCGGCCTCGTGGATCTTCTCCTCCAGGCGCTGGTACACCCGGTCCAGGTGTTCCTGCTCGACGCTGATCTCCCGGTCACGGACGGAATCGGGTGCGTCCTGTACCGAGCCGACCGCGGACTGCTGAACCTGAGCGGCCACCGGGCCCCCTTCTGACGTGCTGGGCAGCCGTCAACCGTACGCGAAGGGGCCCGTCGAAGCTACGGGAGGTACTCCGGCGGCGTCCCGGGAGACGGCGCGGGCGGACCGGAGCCCGCGGGCAGCCGGCGCGGGGATTCCCCGCGACCACGACGACACGCCGGGCCCGGCTACGGCGCGGCACCCGCCCGCGCTCCGCCGGGAGCCCCCGGGCGGGGACCGGGGCTTCCGGCGGCCGGGCGCCCCCCTGGCTCGGCCCCGGCTGCCGCGGGCCTCACGCGTCCACCTGGACCAGCTTCTTGCCCTCGAACGTCACCACCTCGAAGTGATCGATCTCATTGGGCTGGAAGGCCGCGGCCCCGCCGATGTACAGCGGCTGCTTCGACTGCTCGGTCTTGGCGTCCGGGATGCCGTACCCCCAGTCGGGCACGGACCACGACGACATGGTCACCCGCTGCCCGTTCTTGGCGACGAGCACCAGGGAGCACTTCAGCGGACCCTTGACGTTCTTCAGCTCCAGGACCGCCTGGGTGCCCCAGTCCTTGCGCGCCATGGCGACGGTCGCGCTGACGTGGGTCGACGCGTCCGTGGCGGACTTCTTGTCGGACATGGTCCGGAAGGTCGCCTGGGCCGGCGTCGCGGTGACCTGCCCGCCCCCGTCCGAGCCGCCGTTCACCGCCACCGCAGCCAGCGGCCCGGCGATGATCAGCGCTGCAGCCGCGGCGATCATGTAGAAGCTGCGCCGGCGCTTCTGGGCGCGCTTCTCGGCGACCTCGTCGACCAGCTTCTCCACCAGCCGCGGGCTGGGTTTGGCGGACAGCGACTCGCCGATCGCGGGCGTGCTGCCGGAGCCCGGCAGGTCCGCGAGCGCGGCCAGCATCGGCTCCATCCCGGCCAGTTCGTCCAGTTGCTGGGCGCACCACTCGCAGCCGGCGAGATGAGCCTCGAAAGCGGTCGCCTCGGCGTCGTCGAGAATTCCGAGGGCGTAGGCGCCGACGGTCTCGTGCTCACTCGGCACCGAAGATCCCTGACTGGGGCTCATGGGCCCAGACATACCCGGACCACCCGGTCCGAATCCCTGCATTCCCCCGTACCCGCTGCTCATCACGCCGTCACCCCCCGCTCCTCCAGTGCCAGCTTCATCGACCGCAGGGCGTAGAACACCCGGGAACGGACCGTTCCGCTCGGTATGCCCAGTGTCTCGGCCGCCTCATTGACGGTACGCCCCTTGAAGTACGTCTCGACGAGCACCTCCCGGTGGGCCGGGGTCAGGTCGTCGAGCGCGTCCGACAGCGTCATCAGCCACAGCGCCTTGTCGATCTCGTCCTCCGCGGGGATGACCTCCAGCGGCGACGGATCGACCTCCTGCGGCCGGGCCTGCCGGCTGCGGTGGCCGTCGATGACGATGCGGCGCGCGACCGTCACCAGCCAGGGGCGTACCGAACCAGTCGCCCGATTGAGCTGACCGGCGTTCTTCCAGGCACGGATGAGCGTTTCCTGTACGACGTCCTCGGCGCGCTGCCGGTCACCGGCGACCAGCCGCAGGACATACGCGAGCAGGGGTCCGGCGTGCTCCCGGTACAGCGCACGCATCAGCTCCTCATCCGGCTCCGAGGGCTGTGAGGACATGCGATGTCGGGCCCTCGCTCCACGTTCATTGGCCACGGCCGCATCCTTGCGCACGCCCACCTCCGGTGTCCGGGGGTTCCCCCAGTCGGTCGCTCGCCCACCCGTACGGACGGGGGCGGCCCGGTGTTCAAACCCGAGGGACGGATTTCCTGGGGGTGGCGTGACGAGCGGGACATGCGCGCACATTCCCACCGCGCGATCTCCACATCTCCGACACGTGGGTGCGGTCGCCGGGAAATCCCCGTGTACGGGCCATCCGAACCCGGTGTTGCAGAAATCACTCCGGCCTCAGGCCCGCGCCAGCGCCGCCCGCCGCCGGTGCCGGGCGACCCGTTCCCGGTTGCCGCACACCCCGCTGGAGCACCAGCGCCGGCGCCGGCCGCGGGAGGTGTCCAGGTACACGAGGGGGCAGTCGTCCCCCTCGCACTCCCGTACGGCGGCCCGCGCGACGGGGTCGGTGAGCAACTCGACGGCGTCCCGCGCGACGAGGGCGAGCAGCGCGGCACAGCCGGGCGGCCCGGCCAACTCCCGCACCAGTCCGCCGCCTTCCACGGGTACGGCGACGGGCGCGGGGGGCGCCGAGAGGGCGAGCTCGTTGACCCGCCCGAGCGCCCGCCCGTACGACGACGTGTCCCCGGGACACGGCCCGCGCACCAACACCCCGACGCAGCCGCGCAGTTCGCGGAACCCGGCCGGCCAGGACGCGTCGGCGTGACCGAGCGCCGTCCCCTCGGGCACGAGCCCGGCGCCCCCGATCCACGCGCACAACGCGCCGACGCCGTCCAGCCGTTCGCCCGGATGCGTGGTGGCGAGGAGATCCAGGCACACCCGCCCGGCGTCGAACCGCGGCGCGGACGCGGAGGGGGCGCTACCGAGTGCCATGGGCCAGTCACCGCCTGGGCAGGAACCGTGCGGGGGTCTCCCCCACAGTGCCCGCGCAGAGGAGACACCGGAACCCCTCGCGTCACGCTCGCGGGGGATCCCGGGGAACCCCGGGGGCCGGCGTCCCGCCTCACCGGCTCGTCCCCGGCCGAGTGAGAGCAACGTTCCCTCGCGGTCACCCACAGCCACAGGCCGGAAACGCGTCCTCCCTACCTTCGGGCTGAGTCAGTGGTCGGCAGACCGAGCAGCCGGAGCACCGTGGAGGCGTGATGACAGGCCCAGCCCCAACCCGTCGCAGTGGCCGCTGGATCGAGCGCTGGGATCCGGAGGACGAGGCGTTCTGGCGGTCGACCGGGGAGCGGATCGCCCGCCGGAACCTCTGGTTCTCCGTCCTCTCCGAGCACATCGGCTTCTCCGTGTGGACCCTGTGGTCGGTCCTGGTCCTGTTCATGGGCCCGGAGTACGGCCTCACGCCCGCCGACAAGTTCCTGCTGACGTCGGTGGTCACGCTGGTCGGCGCGGTGGTCCGGGTGCCGTACACCTTCGCCGTGGCCGTCTTCGGCGGCCGTAACTGGACGATCGTCTCGGCGAGCCTGCTGCTGATCCCGACCGTCGCCGCGTTCGTGGTGATGGAGCCGGGGACGTCGTACTCCACCTTCCTCCTGGTGGGCCTGCTGGCCGGCATCGGCGGCGGCAACTTCGCCTCCTCCATGACCAACATCAACGCCTTCTTCCCGCTCAGGAAGAAGGGCTGGGCGCTCGGCCTCAACGCGGGCGGCGGCAACATCGGCGTCCCCGTCATCCAGCTGGTCGCCCTCGCCATCATCGGCGCGAGCGGCGGGCCGCGCGTGCTGCTCGGCATCTACATCCCGCTGATCGTCGTGGCCGCCGTACTCGCCGCGCTGTTCATGGACAACCTCTCCTCGGTGAAGAACGACACCGGCGCGGCCAAGGACGCCGCCCGGGACGCCCACACCTGGATCATGTCCGTGCTCTACATCGGCACCTTCGGCTCCTTCATCGGCTACAGCTTCGCCTTCGGCCAGGTGCTGACGAACGGGTTCGGCCGGACGCCGCTCCAGGCCGCGTACCTCACCTTCGTCGGCCCGCTGCTCGGCTCCCTCATCCGCCCCCTCGGCGGCTGGCTCGCCGACCGCTACGGCGGCGCCCGCATCACCCTGTGGAACTACGTCGGCATGGCCGCCGCGACCGCCGTGCTCGTCGTCGCCAGCATGCAGAAGTCGCTGCCGCTGTTCGTGTCCGTCTTCGTCGTCCTGTTCGTGCTCAGCGGGCTCGGCAACGGCTCGACGTTCAAGATGATCCCCGGCATCTTCCAGGCCAAGGCGCTGGCCAAGGGCCTGGAGGGCGAGGCGGCGGTGGCCCACGGCCGGCGGCTGTCCGGCGCGTCCATGGGCCTCATCGGCGCGGTCGGCGCCCTCGGCGGCGTCGGCATCAACCTGGCCTTCCGCCAGTCCTTCCTCTCCTACGGCTCCGGCACCGGCGCGTTCGTCGCCTTCCTCGCCTACTACGGTGTCTGCTTCGCGGTCACCTGGGCCGTATACCTTCGTCGTACGGCGGTGCGGGTCCCGGCCACGGCCCCCGCGTCGGAGGCGAAGGCCCAGCTCGGCTATGCCGAGGTGTGACGTAACACCGGTGACATCGAGCCGAACCGAGCCCGTCACGCATCGTTGACAGGCTCGATCGGCGTGCCGGTCAGCGAGGAGAGCCCATGGACGACGAAGAGCAGCACCCCGAGCACGGCCCCCTCGCCGGGTTCACGGTGGGCGTCACCGCCGCGCGCCGGGCCGAGGAACTGGGCGCCCTGCTCCAGCGGCGCGGCGCCACCGTTGTGCACGCCCCGGCCCTGCGGATCGTGCCGCTCGCGGACGACGGCGAACTGCTCGCCGCCACGAAGGAGCTCATCGACCAGGTGCCGGACGTCGTGGTCGCCACCACGGCGATCGGCTTCCGCGGCTGGGTCGAGGCCGCCGACGGCTGGGGCCTGGGCGAACAGCTGCTCAGCCGGCTGCGCGGGGTCCGCCTGCTGGCCCGCGGCCCCAAGGTGAAGGGCGCGATCCGCGCGGCGGGGCTCACCGAGGAATGGTCGCCCTCCTCGGAATCCCTGGCCGAGGTGCTCGACCGCCTCCTGGAGGAGGGCGTCGAGGGCGACCGCGTCGCCGTACAGCTCCACGGCGAGCCCCTGCCAGGCTTCGTGGAGTCGCTGCGGGCCGCCGGGGCGGAAGTGGTGCCCGTCCCGGTCTACCGCTGGATGCCCCCCGAGGACCTCAGCCCGCTCGACCGCCTCCTGGACGCGGCCGTCACCCGTGGCGTGGACGCCCTCACCTTCACCAGTGCCCCCGCCGCGGCCTCCCTCCTGTCCCGCGCGGAGGACCGCGGCCTGCTGGACGACCTGCTGGCCGCCCTGGTCCACGACGTCCTCCCGGCCTGTGTGGGACCGGTCACCGCGATCCCCCTCCAGGCCCGCGGGGTGGACACGGTCCAGCCGGAACGCTTCCGGCTCGGCCCGCTGGTCCAGCTCCTGTGCCAGGAACTCCCGGCCCGCGCCCGTTCCCTGCCCGTCGCCGGGCACCGGGTGGAGATCCGCGGCCACGCGGTCCTGGTCGACGGCGACCTCAAGCCGGTCCCCCCGGCGGGCATGTCCCTCCTGCGCGCCCTGGCCCGCCGGCCCGGCTGGGTCGTCCCCCGTGCCGACCTCCTGCGCGCGCTGCCGGGCGCGGGCCGTGACGAACACGCCGTCGAGACGGCGATGGCCCGCCTCCGCACGGCCCTCGGCACGCCGAAGCTGATCCAGACGGTGGTGAAGCGGGGCTACCGCCTGGCCCTGGACCCGGCGGCGGACGCGAAGTACGCGGACGCGTGAGGCGGCGCCGGGGCTCTGCTGACAGGTGGGTGGCCTGGTGGACGTACAGGCACTCGCGCCTCGGGACGATCAACTAGAGGAAGAACCCGCCGGGCACGTGCGAGACGTTCCCCTTCGGACCCGCCTCCTGGTACGAGGCACCGTCGAGGCAGAACGCGGCTGCCGCGCGGACCAGCCCGTCGGCCTGCTTCTCCACCTCGGCCACGAAGGCGGGCGGAGCGCCGCCGACGACGTACGCCTCGTCCGGGACGTACTCCCACCGCCACGTCCCGCGGACACCGCCTGCCGGGCCTCGGCCTCGGCCGTGCGGAGCTCCGCCATCGCCCTGCGGAACTCGGGGTCGTCCCGGCTGTCGGCGCTGTGCACGGCTCGACATGGGCGAACTCCCCCGCGTCACCGTGCAGACACTCCACTGGGGGCCCCTCCACCTGGGCGGACTTCCTTCCCCACGTCCGGGCGGGCCAAGCCTCTGGAACTCCTCAAGTTGTTTGAAGAGGGCGGCTCGCGGCGGTCACCCTGGTGCGTATGAAGGGATTCGCGGGGTTCGGCAAGAAACAGGATCTGGTGTTGGTCATCCGGGACTCCGACCTGGTCGCGGCGGCGCTGCGGGAGGCGTTGGACGGGGCCCCGGAGGAGGAGCGGGCGGGGCTGGAGCGGGCGGTCGCGCTCGTCGGGGCCACCGCCGGCGCCAGTGAGGGACGGCTGCGGGCCGACTGGGTCCGCGCCAGGCTGGCCGACGTCGGGTTCACCGGGGACCTCGCCTCCGTCGCCGCCGTCAAGGCGCTGCGTCAGGCCGAGCCCGGTCTGAGCCTGCTGGCGGCGGTGCAGTTGCAGAAGGACGCCGTGGCCCATCAGGAGTAGGACCTTCCGGTCAGCCGGCCGGGGTCGCCTCCGGGACCGGGGGGCGCTCGGTCAGCGGTGCCGCCACCCCGCCCGTGCGGCGGAGCTTCTGCCAGCGCAGTCGGCCGCCGGTGAGGGCGGTGATCCAGGACTGGAGCAGGACGACGTACATCAGCTGGCGGTAGAGCAGCTGTTGGAGGGGGAGGGAGAGGAGCGGGGTGAGGCGTTCGCGGTCCAGGTGGAAGGCGTACGCCGCGCACAGCGCCTGCACGGCCAGGACCGCGCACCAGGCCAGGATCGTCTTGCCCGTCGGGCCGAAGACCAGGCCGTAGACCAGGAAGAGGTCGATCAGGGGGGCCAGGAGCGGGGCCACGACCATGAAGAGCGAGACGAGGGGCAGGCCCACACGGCCGAAGCGGCCCGACGGGCCCCGGTCGAACAGCGCACGGCGGTGCTTCCAGATGGCCTGCATGGTGCCGTACGACCAGCGGTAGCGCTGGGACCACAGCTGCTGGACCGACTCGGGCGCCTCCGTCCAGGCGCGGGCCTTCTCGGCGTACACCACGCGCCAGCCGTCGCGGTGCAGGGCCATCGTGACGTCGGTGTCCTCGGCGAGCGTGTCGTCGCTCATGCCGCCGACCCGCTCCAACGCCGAGCGGCGGAACGCCCCGACCGCACCCGGGATCGTCGGCATGCAGCGCAGGATGTCGTACATGCGGCGGTCGAGGTTGAAGCCCATCACGTACTCGATGTGCTGCCACGCGCCGATGAGCCGGTTCTTGTTGCCGACCTTGGCGTTGCCGGCGACGGCGCCGACGCGCGGGTCGGCGAAGGGCTGGACGAGTTCGCGGACGGTCGCCGGTTCGAAGACGGTGTCGCCGTCCATCATCACGACCAGCTCGTGACGGGCGTTCGCCAGGCCCCGGTTGAGCGCGGCCGGCTTGCCCGCGTTGGCCTGGCGGATCACCCGTACGTCCGGCAGGTCCAGCGCCTCGACGATGTCGGCCGTGCCGTCCGCCGAGCCGTCGTCGATGACCAGCACTTCGATGGGGTGCTCGCTGCGCATGAGCGAACGGACCGTGTTCTCGATGCACTTGGCCTCGTTGTACGCCGGCACCAGCACCGACACCGGCTCGGTGACCGGCTCCTCGCCCCAGCGGAAACCGGCGCGCCGGGTGCGGCGGGCGTGCGCGCCGGACAGCAGCAGCATCAGGCCGAAGCGGGCGAAGACGAGGCAGCCGACGACGGCGAGACCGGCGACGAGGACCGTGGTGATGTCGTCGGACGCCTTCACCAGGAAGATCCAGGCCCTCCCCTTCCACAGGTCGAGGCCGGTGACCGGGGTGTCGGCGCTCGGGGCCCGCAGCGCTCCGGTGAGGGTCTGGAAGGTGTAGCCCTGCTGCTGGAGCCGGGGCAGGAGCCGGTCGAGCGCCTGGACGGTCTGGTGCCGGTCGCCGCCCGAGTCGTGCATGAGGACGACCGCGCCCCGGCCGCCGTGGGGCGTGGCGTTGCGGAGGATCCGCCCGACGCCCGGCTTGCGCCAGTCCTCGCTGTCGGTGTCGTCCACGACCGTGAGGTAGCCCCGGCTGCCGATGTACCGCGTCACCGGCCAGGACCGGTTGTCGAGGGCGTCGGCGGAGGAGGAGTACGGCGGCCGGAACAGCGAGCTGCGGATGCCGGCCGCCCCGGCGAGCGCCAGCTGGTTCTGCGACAGCTCCCAGTCGATGCGCTTCGTGGAGTGGTACGACAGGTCGGGGTGGCCGAAGGTGTGCAGGCCGACCTCGTGGCCCTCGGCGACCATGCGCCGGACCAACTCGGGGTGGCGGGAGGTCATGGTGCCGGTGACGAAGAAGACCGCGTGCGCGTGGTGCTTCTTCAGCACGTCGAGCACCTTCGGGGTCCAGGTCGGGTCGGGGCCGTCGTCGAAGGTGAGGACGATGTGGTGGTCGGGTATGCGCAGGCTGTCGCTGCGGCCGTCGCGCGTGTCGATGACCGGGCCGCCGTCCAGGATGCGCTGCGGAACCCTGTCGTGCGCCGCGGAGGGCCGGATGCGGTGGTCGGCGAGGATCTCGTTGTGCACGTAGCCGCGCAGCATGAGCATCGCCAGGGTCGCCACCAGGACCAGGAGGGGGAGCAGGTAGCGCAGTGGCAGCCGGGTACGGCGGCGGGGGTGTGAGGCCATCTGGGGGTGTTCCGCCTGGTCGTCAGAGGGAGAGCTTGGGGTGCGGGCGCCGGGTGTGACCGGGCGGGGTGTGGGTGCGGCCCGACGGGGTCGGCGTGGGTGCCGGAGCGGTGGCGGTGCCGGTGGCGGACGGTGCCGGGGACACGTCGGTGGCCGGGGCCGACGGGGTCGGCGAACCGGTGGTGCCGGCGTCGGCGGCGGGCGCGGAGGCGGTGCCGCCGTCCGGCTCGGTGGACGCGGAGGCGTCGGCGCCGGCGGGCGCTCCGCTGCCCGGTACGGCCGTGCCGCCCGCCTCGGCGCCGACCACGGGTGCGGTCACCGCGCCGGCTCCCGGCGGGGGCGGGGTCGGGGTCGGGGTCGTGGAGACGCTGGGCAGCGGCGAGGTGTGCACCTTGCCGGCCGGCTTGTCCTCGTGCTGGCCCGGCACCGGCAGCCAGGGGGCGGCGGAGTTGCCGGACAGCAGGGTGGCGACGATGACGGCGGCGTAACCGGCACACGCGACGGCCACGGCCACGCCGAGCCGGCGGAACCGGCGGCTACGACGGCCCGACTCGTCAACGAAGACCGGCCCGTCCGAGCCACGGGTGTCCCGTACGGCCGACTCCGCGCCCACAGCGCCGAGTTGTACGTCGCCCAGCTGGATGGTCTCGTCCTGCGGGGTGGGGGCGGGGGAAGGCGCCGGGGAAGCGGCGGCGCCGTCGGAGGTCTCGGAGGGCTCCTTCACGGCGGAGGGCTCGCCCTGGTCGGCTGGCTCGGCGGACTTGCCGGGTCCAGCGGCGACGGGCTCGGCAGACTCGGCGGGCCCGCCGGGTCCAGCGGCCACAGGCTCAACAGGCTCGACGGGCTCCACAGACGCGGCCTGGTCGGCTCGCTCGGCGGGCACACCCGGTCCAGCGGCCACAGACTCGGCGCGCACGCCGGGTCCGGCCGGGTCGGCGGTCGTACCGGCTTCGGCGGACTCCGCGAACTTGCCGGGCTCGACGGGCACCACAGGCTCCGCCTGGTCGGCTCGCTCGGCGGGCATGCCGGGTCCAGCAGCCACAGGCTCAACAGGCTCGACGGACATGCCGGCTTCGGCCGACTCCGCGGACTTGCCGGGCTCGACGGGCTCCACAGGCTCCGCCTGGTCGGCTCGCTCGGCGGGCACACCCGGTCCAACGGCCACAGACTCGGCGCGCACGCCGGGTCCGGCCGGGTCGGCGGTCGTACCGGCTTCGGCGGACTCCGCGAACTTGCCGGGCTCGACGGGCACCACAGGCTCCGCCTGGTCGGCTCGCTCGGCGGGCACACCGGGTCCAACGGCCACAGGCTCGACGGGCATGCCGGCTTCGGCCGACTCCGCGGACTTACCGGGCTCGACGGGTTCCGCGGGCCGCTCCGGTTCGGCGGACGCCTCGGATTCACCGGATGCCTCGGATTCGGCGCGCGCCACGGTCCCGGCGGGCTGCCCGGGTTCGGCGGAGTAGCCCGGCTCACCGAGCCCGGCGGACCCGGCCGACTCGGCAACCGTCTCAACTGCCTCCGAAGCCCCGCCGGCGTCACCACCGGCACCGGCACAGGCGTCGGCGACAGCCCCCGCGTCCGATTTCATCCGCTCGTCGCCCCCGCCCACCGGCTCACCGCGCCCCGTGGACGCCACCTCTCGCCCCTCAGGTTGGGCGTCTTCAGGACACTTCTTCACGCGCGTTCATCCCCCCACGGGACAGTTCCGGGCGCGCTCACGATCCGGGCACCCGTCGACCGGACCAGGCCCCCACCCGGCCCGAGCGCCCCCACTACCACCCTGTGCCCGGGCCAAGAATGTAACGCACGCGAAGGGGTGCTGCGCGCGCGGTCGGCACGGGCGCACGCCCGTCACCGCCCGTCACCCGCCGTTCATCACCTCTTCATCCATGGCCGGAATCCATCCGTCGACGGGCCGCCGCAGCCACCCCTCCACCGGTGCGATCTCGGCCACCGCCTTCCGCAGCGCGGTCAATCCGGGATGTACCAGCCCCTTCCGCCAGACCAGGGAGACGGGCGACAGCGGGACGGGGTCGACGAGGGGCCGTCGTACCGTCCCGGGCATGGGCGGGAAGTCCACGACGGCCAGCACCGGATTGCGGGTCTTCGCCATGATGCGGCCGAACTCCTCGTCACCGACGGCCAGGGGGAGCGGCGGGGCGAGCCGGATGGCGCGGTCCTGGAAGAGGCGCTGGGCCAGGTCGGTCCACTCCCGGGTGCCCGGGTTGCCGGCCCCGGCGTACACCGTCTCGCCGGCCAGCGCGGACAGCGGCACCCGCGCCGACGCGGCCAGCGGGTGGTCCTCGGGCAGCACGACGGCCATCGGCTCGTACCGCACCGGCCGCTGCTCCAGGCCGGAGCGGAGCGCCGGGTCCAGGCCGGCGAACCGGCCGAAGGAGACGTCCAGACGGCCGGCGAGCAACTCGGCGGCGGCTCCGGTGAGGCCGCTCTCGTAGCGGGCCATCAGCTCGCAGTCCGGGGCGAGTTCGCGGGCCCGGTGCAGTACGCGGCGGCCGGTGGCCAGGCCCGGTGAGTTGAGGTCGACCAGCAGCGGGCGGGCCTGGCCGGCGGAGAACGCGGCGAGCAGGTCGTCCTGGGCCGCGAGGACCCGGCGCGCGTGCGGCAGCAGGCGTTCGCCGTCCCGGGCCAACGTGACCTGCCGGGTGGTCCGTACGAACAGCTCGGCGCCCAGCTCCCGTTCCAGCCGCCGTACGTCCCGGCTGAGCGCCTGCTGGGCGACGTACAGCCGGGCCGCCGCCCGGGTGAAGTGCAGTTCCTCGGCGACGGCGACGAAGGCACGCAGCAGGCGGGGGTCGATGTGGGCGGCGGGGGCGGACATGGCGGCGAATTTACAACGAGAACGCGTGGATCGGGGCACGGAAGGTGTTGGACCTGCTGATCCACTCCGGGCGACTGTTGAGCCATGCCCCAAGAGACCACCCGAGACGCCCAGGACAGCCGAATAGACGGCAAGGGAGGTCAGGCCGGCGGGTACCGCCGCCTGTTCCGTCTCCCCGGCACCCGTGCCTTCACCACCGGCAACCTCCTCGCCCGCCTGCCGATGGGCATGTTCAGCGTGAGCGCGGTCGTGATGATCGCCGGTTCCCGTGGCTCGTACGCCCTCGCCGGTGCCGTCACCGCGACGGGGCTCGCGGCGACCGCGCTGGCCGGCCCCTGGCTCGCCCGGCTGGTCGACCGGCACGGGCAGGCCCGGGTCGCGCTGCCGGCCACGGTCGTGTCCGTGCTGGGCAGCCTCGCGTTGCTGCTGTGCGTCCACTACGACGCCCCGGACTGGACCCTGTTCGCCGCCTACGCCGGCACCGCGGCCACCCCCAACACCGGCGGCCTGTCCCGCGCCCGCTGGGCCCATCTGCTGCGGGACGAGCCCGGGGCGCTGCACACCGCGAACGCGTTCGAGCAGGCCGCGGACGAGCTGTGCTTCATGCTCGGGCCGGTGCTCGCGTCCTTCCTGACCGGCACGTTCTTCCCGGAGGCGGGCACGCTCACCGGGGCGCTCCTGCTGCTCGCCGGCATGCTGCTGTTCCTCGCCCAGCGGGCGACCGAGCCGCCGCCGACGCCCCGTTCACAGGGGCCCTCGCCGCTGCGCAGCCCGGGTGTCCCGTCCCTGCTGGCCTGCTTCACCGCGACCGGCGCCGTGTTCGGCTCCATGGAGGTCGTCACGATCGCCTACGCCGACGCGCAGGGGCACCGCGCGGCTGCCGGTGCCGTGCTCGCGCTCCAGGCGGCGGGCTCGTGCGCGGCGGGGCTGGTGTACGGGGCACGGAAGCCGTCGGGGGTGCGCTTCTCCTGGTGTCTGGCGGCCATGGCCGGGCTCATGACGCTGCCCTGGCTCGCGGCCACCACCCGGTCCCTGCCGGCGCTGGCGGGTGCGCTGCTGGTGGCGGGGATGGCGACGGCGCCGACCATGGTGACGGCGATGACGCTGGTGCAGCGGCGCACCCCGGGTGACCGGCTCAATGAGGGGATGAGTCTGATGGTGACGGGGTTGCTCACCGGTATCGCGTGCGGTTCGGCGACGGGCGGCTGGGCGGCGGAACACCTCGCCCCCACCACCGCGTACGCCGTACCGCTGGCCGCCGCCGCCCTCGCCCTCGCCCTCGGCGTGGCCACGCTCACCCGCGCCGACAGAGCCGCCCCATGACGAAGGCCCCGCCGCTCGGAAGCGACGGGGCCTTTGCCCACATGGGGTCGGCCCCCCGAAGGGGCCTCGTGGAGATGGCGGGAATCGAACCCGCGTCCAACGGTGCGGAATCAGGGCTTCTCCGTGTGCAGTCCGCTACGAGTTTCTCGGCCCCGGAGATCACGCGGACAAGTCTCCGACGGGCTCAGTCACTGTTTGATTTCCCTCTACACCCCGTGACCGGGTCTAGAGGTTTAGTTCCCTAGCTGATGCCAGGATCCGGGTCGGGAACAGCCCCGGGCTGACACTTCGCAAGTCGCTACTTAGGCAGCGAGGGCGAAGGAATCGCGCTTGGTGTTGGCGATTATTTTTTGCGACATATGGTTTACGAGATCATTGCCGCTTCCTCGACACGCTTCCCCTGCTTCGACAGCCGCTGTCGAAACCGATCATCCCCATGTTGATTTTTCAAACCCCTCCGCGAGGAGGGTTCGCGCACCCTCTGTGGAGTGCACTGCCATCGTACGTGACCAACGCCCGACGATGCCAGCCTATTCCCGTCGGCCGGTCGGCCGGCTAGACGCCGCGCTGCCTGCGCTTCGCCGCCGCGATGGCCCGGTCCGCCTCCCGCCGGTCCTGATGCTCCCGCAGCGTCTGCCGCTTGTCGTACTCCTTCTTGCCCCGCGCGAGAGCGATCTCGGCCTTCGCCCGGCCGTCCTTGAAGTAGATGGCGAGGGGCACGATCGTGTGTCCCGTCTCCTGGGACTTCGACTCCAGCTTGGCGATCTCCTCGCGGTGCAGGAGCAGCTTGCGCTTGCGGCGCGCGGAGTGGTTGGTCCAGCTGCCCTGGTGATACTCGGGGATGTGGGCGTTGTACAGCCACGCCTCGCCCCGGTCGATCTGGACGAAGCCGTCGGTCAGCGAGGTCCGTCCCTCGCGCAGCGACTTGACCTCCGTGCCCATGAGCACGAGCCCGGCCTCGTAGGTGTCGATGATCGCGTAGTCGTGCCGGGCCTTCTTGTTCTGGGCGACGATCTTGCGCTTGCCGCCCTTCTCGCCGTCCCTGCCCTTGGCGGCCCCGCCGCCCTGCTTGGGCTGGGACTCCTTCGGTACGTACATTCCCTTGCTCATAGTGCCCACCATTTTCGCACCACACAGGGGGTGTGCGTACAGCCGATTACGGCTGGCTACGACGGGGCGCCCAGTCCGGTGAGGACGGTCCGCGCCCGGGACAGGGCCTGCCCCGGCCCCGCCTCCAGGTCGGGGGTGAGGCCCCGGCCGTCCACGGTGCGGCCGGAGGGGGTGCGGTAGTGGCCGACGGTCAGCTCGGCCACCGAGCCGTCGGGCAGCTCGGTCGGCATCTGGATCGAGCCCTTGCCGAAGGTGCGGGAGCCGATCACCACCGCGCGGCCCCGGTCCTGGAGGGCGCCGGTGAGCAGCTCGGCCGCGCTCATGGTGCCGCCGTCGACGAGGACGACCAGGGGACGGGTGGTGTCGCCCCCGGAGGCGGCGTGCAGGGCGCGCTGGGCGCCGTCGACGTCGTAGGTGGCGACCAGGCCGCCGTCCAGGAAGGCGGAGGCGGTGTCCACGGCCTCGGTGACCAGGCCGCCGGAGTTGCCCCGCAGGTCCAGGACGGTCCGGCCGTCGCCGGGGGCGGCGCGCAGCGCCTCGCGGACCGCGTCGGCCGAACCCTTGGTGAACGCGGCGATCCTGAGCACGGTGACGCCGCCGGACAGCCGGCGCACGGTCACGGAGTCGGTGGACAGCCGGGCCCGGTGCAGGGTCTCGGTCCACGCGCGCGTGCCGCGCTCCAGACCGAGGGTGACCGTCGTACCGGCCGGGCCGTCATCGCTGTCGCCGCGCAGCGCGTCGCCGCGGAGCCGGGCGACCACCTCGGTCACCGGCCACCCGTCGACCTTCTTCCCGTCGACGCTGCGCAACCGGTCGCCCGCCCGGATCCCGGCGTCGGCGGCGGGCGAGCCGGACTGCACCCGGGTGACCTCGATCCCGCCGTCCGCCTCCTGCCGCGCCCACAGGCCGACACCGGTGTACCGGCCGTCGAGCGCGTCCTGGAACTCCTCGTACTCGCCCTCGGAGTAGACCGCGGCCCAGCGGTCCCCGCTGCGGCTGACGGCCCTTTCCGCCGCCTCCATCGGGGACTTGCCGTCGGCCAGCGCCTCCGCGGCGGCCCTCTCGACGGCCTCGTGCCGGGCCGCCGGGCCCACCGGGCCGGCGGCGGCCTTCCGCGCGGGACGGTCGGATTCCGGGAAGGAACCGGTGGCGGCACCGGCGATCAGCACACCGGCGAAGACCAATGTCAGGGTGGCCCCACGGCGGACGCGGCGGGGCTGACAGAACAGGTCACGGCCTGACATGGCGGCGAGTCTAGGGCAACGCGAAGGGGCCGTACGGCCGGATGCCCGTACGACCCCGTTGGCGTGCGTCACACCTTCAGATACTTGCGCAGCGCGAAGAACGCGGCGAGCGACGGCATCAGGACACTGGTGGCGAGGATCAGCGGCAGCTTGGTCAACACCGCGTCCCAGCCTACGAAGTTGATGAGCGTGAGCTTGTGGGACAGCTCCATGCCGTGGTCGATGGTGAAGTACCGGCCGACGACGAGCGCCACGCAGGCGAGGCCGCCGCCGATGAGTCCGGCGACCGCGGCCTCGGCGATGAACGGCGCCTGGATGTAGAAGCCCGAGGCACCGACCAGGCGCATGATCCCGGTTTCCCGCCGTCGGCTGAACGCCGAGACGCGCACGGTGTTGACGATCAGCAGCAGCGCGACGATCAGCATCATCGCCATCACGCCGAGCGCGCCCCGGTTCATCAGGTTCAGCAGCTGGAAGAGGTTGTCCAGAATGCCCTTCTGGTCCTGCACCGACTGCACGCCGTCCCGCCCGTTGAACGCGGACGCGATCACCTGGTACTTCTGCGGGTCCTTGAGCTTGATCCGGTACGACTCCTGCATCTGGTCCGGCGTCAGCGAGCCGGCCAGCGGGGAGTTGCCGAACTGCTCCTTGTAGTGCTTGTACGCCTCGTCCTGCGACTCGTAGGTCACCTTCTCGACGACCGGCATCTTGTCCAGGTCCACGAGGATCTGCTTCTTCTGGTCCTCGGTGACCGCGCCCTTGGCGCAGTGGACGTCGTTCTCCGCGTCGTGCTTGTTGCACAGGAAGATCGAGACGTTGACCTTGTCGTACCAGTAGCCCTTCATGGTGCTCACCTGGTCGCTCATCAGCAGCGAGCCGCCGAACAGGGCCAGGGACAGGGCGACGGAGACGATGACGGCGAAGGTCATCGTCAGATTGCGGCGGAGACCGACACCGATCTCCGACAGGACGAACTGGGCGCGCATGGCGGGTTCTTCAGGCCTTTCCGGAACTGGGTGCTGGTGCGGTCAGTGCTGGTAGCCGTAGACGCCGCGGGCCTGGTCGCGGACGAGGCGGCCCTTCTCCAGCTCGATGACGCGCTTGCGCATCTGGTCCACGATGTTCTGGTCGTGCGTCGCCATGATGACGGTGGTGCCCGTCCGGTTGATGCGGTCGAGCAGCTTCATGATGCCGACGGAGGTCTGCGGGTCGAGGTTGCCGGTGGGCTCGTCGGCGATGAGCAGCTTCGGCCGGTTGACGAACGCGCGCGCGATGGCGACGCGCTGCTGCTCACCACCGGACAGCTCCCCGGGCCTGCGGTCCTCCTTGCCGCCGAGGCCGACGAGATCGAGCACCTGCGGCACGGACTTGCGGATCTCGCCACGGGACTTGCCGATGACCTCCTGGGCGAAGGCCACGTTCTCGGCGACCGTCTTGTTCGGCAGCAGCCGGAAGTCCTGGAAGACCGTGCCCAGCTGGCGGCGCATCTGCGGCACCTTCCAGTTGGACAGGCGCGCGAGGTCCTTGCCCAGCACGTGCACCTGACCGTGGCTGCACCGCTCCTCGCGGAGGATGAGCCGCAGGAAGGTCGACTTTCCGGAGCCGGAGGACCCCACGAGGAAGACGAACTCGCCCTTCTCCACCTCCAGGGAGACATCCCTGAGTGCGGGCCGGGTCTGCTTGGGGTAGACCTTGGAGACATTGTCGAATCGGATCACGGATGCACCACGGGTCGCCGGGGGTAGATGAGCGTGACCATACGCGAACCGGGTGTGCAAGTGCAGTCGCGGGATGAGGTTGGGCAATACTTGTACGTTTTTGTACCGGCCGCGCACCGGTCGCTTCCCGCGCCCCCCTTCCCGGAGGCCCCGCGCACGCGCCGCGGGAACCTGGCACAGTGGAAGGGAAACGAAGGACGACGGGAACGCGGGGGAACGTTCTCGTCCCCGTGAGCGTTGTGCATGTGATGGCCGGTGCAAGGAGGGCGAGCGCATGACGTACGACCGGTTGGTGTGCGCGAACTGCGCGTCGCCCGTGAGCGAGGGCCGGTGCCCGGTGTGCCGTGCCAACCGCGAGCGACTGCAACAGGAGGGCTTCTTCGGAGGCCTCGGCGGTGTGAACCCGATGGCGCTGATCGCGCTGCTGGCGGTACTGATCGCCGCGGTGGCACTGCTGGCGCACCAGACCGCCTGACCCGAAGCGTCACAAGGGCCCGGAGCTGAGGCTCCGGGCCCTTGCGCGTGTGCCGTGCGTGACCGTGTGGCTACGGTCAGGCGGCGGCGCCGCCGCGACCGCTCACCAGGCGCGGCAGGACGCGGAAGCCGATGCCGCCGGCGATCATCGTCGCGGCGCCGACGAGCAGGAACGCGGTCTGGCCGGCACCGGTCTCGGCGAGCTGCTTGTCGCCGCCCTGGGCCGAGGTGTCGGAGCCGGTGTCGGTCAGCGCCGAGGAGCCCTCGTCCTGCGGGACGTTGTTGTTGCCGCCGTCGGGGCCGGTGTGGTTGCCGCCGGTGGTGGAACCGCCGCCCGTGGAACCGCTGGTGCCGCTGTCGCCACCGTCGGTGGAGCCGCTGGTGCCGCTGTCGCCACCGGAGGTGCCGTTGCCACCGCTGTTGCCGGTGCCACCCGAGTTGCCATTGCCACCCGAGTTGCCGTTGCCGCCGTCGGTGCCGTTGCCGCCACCGTTGCCGTTGCCGCCGTCGGTGCTGTTGCCACCCGAGTTGCCGTTGCCACCCGAGTTGCCATTGCCGCCGGAGTTGCCGTTGTCACCGCCGGTGGAGGCGTCACCGCCGTTGCCGTTGCCGCCGGAGGTGCTGTCGCCACCGCCGATGGAAGCGTCGCCACCGATGGAGGCATCGCCACCGATGGAAGCGTCGCCGCCGATGGAAGCGTCGCCGCCGATGGAGGCATCGCCGCCGACGGAAGCGTCACCGCCGATGGAGGCGTCACCGCCCGTGGCCGCGTCGCCACCCGTGGAGGCGTCGCCACCCGTGGAGGCGTCGCCACCGCTGGCAGCCGCGCCGCCCGAGCCGTCGGTGCCGGCCGAGCCGGTGGTGGTGCCGCCGTCGGTGCAGATGCCGACCGGGCAGCCGCCGCCACCGTCCGTGTTGCCGCCGTCGGCGCCCACACCGCTCACGCCGAGGCTGATCGGGCCCGCCTGGACATCGAGGTCCAGGGCGGAAGCCGCGCCGGCCGCCGTCAGCGACGCACCGGCCGCGATCACGGCGCCGGCGGCTATCCGCGCGACCCGGATCCGCGTCTTCTTCGTCATATGGTTGCTACCCCCAGTAGCTGTTCGTCAATGAGGCTTCGCGTGGGGCGTGCCGTGATCGACGGAGGCAGCTGGTGACGAAGTGGCGTCAACTCGATTCCCCCGGTTCACATGCGCCCCAAGAGTACGCATGCCGCGCCCCACCCTTCCGACTTTTCACAGCAACGTCAAGGCCGTTGCGGGCGCAATGTCCGGTGGGGCGGGGTTTGCGGAGAGTTGAAGCCTGTGAGTGTGACGTAAAACCCAGACAAACGACAACTGCCGCCTCCGGGGCGGCAGTTGTCATGTCGACAAAGTTACTTCTCGTGCTGCTTGCGCCAGCGAATCCCGGCCTCCAGGAACCCGTCGATCTCGCCGTTGAACACGCCCTCCGGGTTGCCCACCTCGAACTCGGTACGCAGGTCCTTGACCATCTGGTACGGGTGCAGCACGTACGAACGCATCTGGTTGCCCCAGGAGTTGCCGCCGTCGCCCTTGAGGGCGTCCATCTTGGCCTGCTCCTCCTGCCGGCGCCGCTCCAGCAGCTTGGCCTGGAGGACGTTCATCGCGGTGGCCTTGTTCTGGATCTGCGACCG
This sequence comes from Streptomyces canarius, assembly GCF_014650735.1. Classification (NCBI taxonomy): domain Bacteria; kingdom Bacillati; phylum Actinomycetota; class Actinomycetes; order Kitasatosporales; family Streptomycetaceae; genus Streptomyces; species Streptomyces canarius. The sequence goes on along the minus strand of NZ_BMVN01000021.1, from coordinate 61,232 downwards.
CTCGTTCTGACAGGAGACCACGATGCCGGTGGGCAGGTGCGTGATGCGGACCGCGGAGTCGGTCGTGTTGACGCCCTGGCCGCCGGGACCGGAGGACCGGTAGACGTCGATGCGCAGCTCCGACTCGTCGATCTCGACGTGGTCGGACTGCTCGACCACGGGCAGCACCTCGACACCGGCGAAGGAGGTCTGCCGGCGCCCCTGGTTGTCGAAGGGCGAGATGCGCACGAGGCGGTGCGTGCCCTGCTCGACGGAGAGGGTGCCGTAGGCGTACGGCGAGTGCACGGCGAAGGTGGTCGACTTGATGCCGGCCTCTTCGGCGTACGACGTCTCGATCAGCTCGGTCTTGTAGCCGTGCTGCTCGGCCCAGCGCAGGTACATGCGCTGGAGCTTCTCGGCGAAGTCGGCGGCGTCGACGCCACCGGCCTCGGCGCGGATGTTGACGAGCGCCTCACGGGCGTCGTACTCGCCGGACAGGAGGGTACGGACCTCCATCTCGTCCAGCGCCTTCTTCACCGAGGTCAGCTCGGACTCGGCCTCGGCGCGGGTGTCCGGGTCGTTCTCCTCCTCGGCCATCTCGAAGAGGACCGCGAGGTCGTCGATCCGGCCGCGCAGCGCCTCCGCCTTCCTGACCTCGGCCTGGAGGTGGGAGAGCTTGCTGGTGATTTTCTGCGCCTCGTCCGGGTTGTCCCACAGGGACGGGGCCGCCGCCTGCTCCTCAAGCACGGCGATATCTGCCCTCATCTTGTCGAGGTCCAGGACGGCCTCGATCGACTCCATGGTCGAGGAGAGGGACTTCAGCTCTTCGGATACATCGACGACTGCCACGCCTTCCAGCGTAACGGCTGTGGCAAGCGACCCCGGCCCGCCTCCCGGCCGACGGGGTCGGGAGGGAGGCGGGCCGGGCCCGGGTCAGGGGGCCGAGGTGCTGTGGGTGCCCGGGGCCGGCTGGTCGTCGTCCCCGCCGGAGGAGGCGAACCAGGCGCCGACGGCCACGGCAGCGGCCACCACCACCCCGGCCACCCCGAGGGTCACCCGGCGCCGCCGCACCGCGGCCTTGTGGCGGGCCGAGCCCGGCCGGGGCGCACCCGTGGCCCGAGGGGCCCGAGCGGTCCCGTGCGCGCCCCCCGCCAGCTCGTCCGGCCCCGGCACCCGCATCGAGGTGTGCGTGTCGCGGTTGGAGTCGGGCTTGGCCCCGGGGACCAGGGACACCGCCCCTCGCCGCCGTACCGGCTCACCCTGCGGAGCCGACGGCACGGACTCCTCGGCGGCCTCCTCGGAGAGGTCGGGCTCGTCCACGTCCAACGGCGGCATCCCGGCCAGCGTGGGCAGCTGCTCGCGCAGCCGCGCCGCGAGCTCCGAGGCGCGCAGCCGGGAGGCCGGGGCCTTGGCCAGGCACTGCACCAGCAGCTGCCACAGCTCCTCGGGGATGCCGGGCAGCGGGACGACGGCCTCGGTGACGTGCCGTCGCAGGACCGCGCCCGGGTGGCCGCCGCCGAAGGGCGTGAAGCCGGCCAGCAGCTCGTACAGGACCGTGGCGAGCGCGTAGATGTCCACGGCGGCCCGGGGCGGCAGGCCCTCCACGATCTCCGGGGCCAGGTAGTCCGGCGTACCGATGATCTTCGTGGCGCGGGTCCGCCGGGGCGAGTCGATCAGCTTGGCGACGCCGAAGTCGGTGAGCAGGGCGGGGTGGGAGCCGCCCGGCCCGATGGGGCCCCGCATGTCGAGCAGGACGTTCTCGGGCTTGACGTCCCGGTGGACGACCCCGGCCGCGTGGGCCGCCGCCAGCGCGTCGGCGACGTCGGCGACGATCGCCACGGCCGCCTCGGGCGCGAGCCGCCGCTCCCGCTCCAGCCGGGTGCGCAGGTCGGTGCCGCGCACGAGGTCCATGACCAGGGCCAGGTCGTTGCCGTCGACCACCAGGTCGCGCACGGTGACGATGTGCGGGTGCTCCAGGCCGAGCAGCGCGGTGCGCTCCTGCACGAAGCGCCCGACGAGCTCCTGGTCGGAGGCGAGGTCCTCGCGCAGCAGCTTGATGGCGACGGGGCCGTCCGGTCCCTCGCCCAGCCACACCGTGCCGGCGCTCCCCCGCCCCAGGATCTGGTTCGCGGTGTACCGGCTGCCGATCTTCCGTGCCAAGACTGCTCCTACAGACGCGTGTTGTCGCCAAAACTACGCGTCCGACGAGCCAACCTTCACCGCGGAGGCGGAAATCACCCGGCAGATGTCGACAAATCTCCGAACCAGCGATCAGTTTCCGCTGCCGGAACCGCCCAGATCCTTGATCCAGCCGCCCACCGTGCCGATCCAGTCGGTCATCTGGTCCCAGTAGCCCTTGCCGGTGCCGATCCAGTCCTGCAACGGGGTCAGCTCCCAGATCAGCCAGCTCGCCACGATCAGGATGACGATCGTGAACAGGCAGCCCTTCAGACAGCCCAGCCCGGGGATCTTCATCCGGTTGGCGCTGCGCTGCCGCGGCTCCCGGGGCTCCCGCGCGGGCCGCTGCGGCGCGGGCGGGGCGGGAGGCGCGTACCGCTGCGGCTGCTGGGGCTGCTGCTGCGGGGCGTACTGCTGGGGCTGCTGCTGCGGATAGCCGTACCCGGCGCCCTGCTGCCGGCCGCGCGGCTGCGGCTGCTGCGGGCGGCCCTGCGGGGCCGGGCGCGGCTGCTGCTGGGGCCGGGCCACCTGCCGCTGGGGACGGCGGCGCAACGGGTCCTCGTCCGGGTCCAGGTACTGGATCTGCGTCTGCTCGTTGCGGTCGCGGGCGGCCCGCAGCTGGGTCTGCCAGGGATGCGGCTGATCGCCCTGCCCCTGCTGGCCGTACTGCCCCTGCTGGCCCTGCGGGACGGGCGGCAGGACCGCCGTCGGGTCCGCCGCGCCCGTGTTCGGCAGTACGGCGGTGGGGTCGGCGGCGCCGGCCGGGCCGCCGGTGTGCGGCAGCACGCTGGTCGCGGCATTCGGGTCGTACGCCCCCTGCGGCGCGTTCGTCGGCAGCACCTGGGTGGGGTCGGCGGCACCGGGCACGCCCGGGACGGCGGCCGGGGCCGGGTCGGGGGCGAGCAGCGCGCCGACGCCCTCGGCGGCGGCGATCTGCGCGGCGTTCGCGTGCACCCCGACGCCCTCGGCGACGACCCGCAGCCCGCGCGCGAGGTTCTCGGCGCTCGGCCGCTCGTCCGGGTTCTTGCGCAGGCAGCGCTCTATGACCGTCCACAGCGGCTCGGGGACGGTGGAGGGACGGCGCGGCTCGGCGCTCAGGTGCTGGTGCAGGACCTCGAGCGCGGAACCGCCGGAAAACGGCGGACGGCCGGTGACCAGCTCGTACAGCAGGATGCCGGCGCCGTAGACGTCGACGGCGGAGGTCTGCGGGCGGCCCTCCGCGGACTCCGGCGCCACGTACGCGGGCGTGCCGACGAACTCGTGGGTGCGGGTCAGGCCCGGGGAGTCGGCGAGGCGGGCGATGCCGAAGTCCGTCAGCATCGGGTGCATCTGGCCGCCGTGCTGCATGAGCAGCACGTTGGCGGGCTTCAGGTCGCGGTGGACGACGCCGTCGGCGTGGCTCGCGGCGAGGGCGTCGGCGATCTGGGCGGTCAGCAGGGCCGCGGCGACCGGGGTGAGGGGTCCGTTCTCGCGCAGGTAGCGGTGCAGGTCGGGACCGTCGACGAGGTCCATGACCAGCGCCAGCAGATCACCCTCGACGACCAGGTCACGGACCCGGACGATGTTCGGGTGGGTGAGCCGGAGCAGCACGGAACGCTCGCGCAGGAAGCGCATCACGATGTCCGGGTCGCTCGCCAGCTCCTCCTTCAGGACCTTGATCGCGACCGTCTCTCCCGGCTGTCCGGGCACGGCCGCCTCGGCCCCCGCGGTCTCGCGCTGGCGGGCACGCCAGACGGTGCCTGTGGCGCCGCGTCCGAGCGGTTCCTCAAGCAGGTATTTGCTGCCGACTGGCCGCACGTCTCGCGCTCCCTGCTGGTTGCTGTTGCTTCGCTTGCCTGCGTTCCGGTGCTCCGACCCACTGTAGGCCGTGCTCCACGGCACCACGCACGCGTTCCCGACCGCGTTCGCGGGCTCGACGGGAAGACGCGCGTCCCGGGCCGCTGGTTGCCGGGGAGGGACGTGACCGATCTCAACTGATCGCCGATGACGTATTGGTCAGGCATTTTTGGGGGCAGAGCCGACCAATCAAGATCACTTCTGCCCGGGTCACAGGCACGTTGTCGGTGGCAGGTGCGAGGATGCGTGCAGCAGCTCCCTGGGATGCCTTCAGTGACTGCTGGCCGACGTGCTCGTGCGGGGGTGGGGGGAAGTCCGCGCCCGCGCAGATCCGCGCAGAAGGGACCGCTGACGCCGATGCAGATCCGGCTGACCGTCGTAGACCCGCTCGGCCCGTCCCCGCAGCGGGGCCGCGCCGCGAGCCGCGACGTGCTGGTCACGGCTCCCGCGGGCACGGAGCTGGCCGCGGTCGCGGCGGCGCTGGCCGGGGCGGTCACCGCAGACGGCGGCACGGGGCGGGAGACCGGCGGCGCGTCCGTGGTGCTGTACGCGGGCACCGAGCGGCTCGACCCGCGCCGCGGCACGCTCGGCGAACCTCCGCTGGTCGACGGCGCCGTGCTGTCCCTGGGCGCCCCGGCGGCACCCGAGCCGCATCCCGAACTGGACGACGCGCCGACCCAACTGCACGTGGTCGCCGGCCCCGACGCGGGCGGGGTCCACCTGCTGCACGGCGGCCGGATCACGGTCGGCCGCTCCGCCGACGCCGACGTCCCGCTGGACGACCCCGACGTCTCCCGGCTGCACTGCGTGGTCACCGTCGGCGCGGACGGCCGGGTCTCGGTCGCCGACCTCGGCTCCACGAACGGCACGTCCCTCGACGGCGTACGGGTGACGGAGCGGCCGGTACGGGTCCCTGCCGGGGGCCTGCTGCGCATCGGCGAGTCCGCCCTGCGGGTGACTCCGTCCGGGGGACCCGGGATGCGGGTGCGGACGGTGGCCGACGGCGAGGGGTACGTGCGGGTCGCCGTGGGCGAGGAGCGGGGGTCGTCGGACGCGGCTCCGCCGGGGGCCGGCTCCGCTGTGCCCCCCGCGCGGACGTCTTCCGCCGCCGGGGGCGCGGGGCATCCGCACGGCGTGGCGCCTTCCGGCAGTGGGCGTTCCGGTGCGTGGGGGGCCTCCGGCGGTGTCCGGCACGCCTACGACGACGGCTCCGCCGGCTGGGACGCGGGGGCCCAGGAGCACCGGCGTGGGCAGTCGCCCGTCGTGCCGGGGCAGGCCGGCGCGCCGAGCGTGGAGAGCCCGGACGGTGGCTCCGCCGGTGCGCGCGGCACGGCGTCCGGTGCGGCATCCGGTGCGGACACGCACGCGGGCCGGTTCGGCGTCGCCGGGACCGGTGACGAGGACGCGCGGGCGCGCGGGCGCACGGGGACCCCGCTGCGGGGCACCGACGTCCCGCAGGGTGTACGGCGGCGCGGGCTCGGGGCCTGGGCGCGTCGGCTGGCCGGCGGGCGCGGGGAGCAGCCGGCCGGACCGCAGGAGTACGACGGCACGGCCGCCCCCGCCGGCGGCGCCCCGGCGGCCGATGCCCCGCGGCAGCCGGAGACCTGGCCGGACCCGGCCGCCCTGCTGCTCACCGCGCTGGGCCCCGGGCCCCGGCTGTGGGAGCGCGGGCCGGGACACCCCGAGGCGCTGACCGTGCGGCTCGGCACGGCCGACCGGAGCACGCCGGACGGCACGGGCCTGCTGCCGGCGGTGCCGGTGACGGCCGCGCTGCGGGAGGCGGGCGCGCTGGGCCTGGCCGGTCCGCGCCCCCGGCTGTCCGGGCTGGCCCGCGCGGTGCTGGCCCAGCTCGCCGCGCTGCACTCCCCCGACCTGCTGGAGATCGTGCTGATCAGCGCGGACCACTCACGTCCGGTGGCGGACCGTACCGCCGAGTGGGCCTGGCTGGGCTGGCTCCCGCACGTCCGGCCGGGCCACGGCCAGGACTGCCGGCTGCTGCTGGCCTACGACCGTGAACAGGCGGCGGCCCGCGCGGAGGAGCTGCTGCGCCGGGTGGAGGACCACGCGGCGACGGGCCGTACGACGGCCCACCCCACGCTCGCGCGCGACGCGGCGGGGGCGACGAACGTCCAGGGGCCGACCGCGGTCCCCGGCGCCCCGGCCGCCCCGGGCCCGGCCGGCACCGACGCCCCCCACGCACCGGACGCCTCCCGCGGGACCTACGACCTGACCCACGGGACCTATGGGACCTACGGTGGCCCTGGACACGCGGTGCGCCCCGGCAGCCCCGGCACGCCCACCCCGGCCGGGGCCCCCTCGCACACCGAGCCGCCCGCCCGCCGCCCCTCCTGGGCCAGGGAAGCCCCCGGTGCCGGTGGCGGCTTCGGCGGACCGTTCACCGTCGTCGTCGTGGACGGGGATCCGGGCGGTGCCGGACTGCGGGACGCGCTCGCGCGGCTGGCCGTGGCCGGACCGCGGGCCGGGGTCCACGTGGTGTGTCTCGCCGAGACCCCGACCGCGTCGCCCGCCTCCCCGGTGGCGGAGACGTACGAGGCCGCCTGCGCGGTGACGCCGACGTTCCGGCACTGCGGTGCCGTGGCACTGCTCAGCGGAGACGTCGCCGCCACGCTGCGGCTGACGCGGGTCGCGCCGGGCGGTCCCGTGGGCCCCGGTTCGCCCGCCACCGTCGACGCCGTCTCCGCCGCCTGGGCCGAGCGGTTCGCGCGGGCGCTCGCACCGCTGCGCCCGGACGGCCCCGCAGGCGAGCACCACGCGCGCGTGGCCACGCCGCTGCCCCAGTCGGCCCGGCTGCTGGACGAGTTGGGGCTGGCCCGGGCCACCCCGGCGTCGCTGATGGCCCGCTGGGCCGACGCGGCCGACGACACGCGGTCGCTGGGCGGCCGGGCCCGCGCGGTGCTGGGCGCGGGGCCGCGCGGGCCGGTCACCGTCGATCTCGTGGCCGACGGGCCGCATCTGCTGATCGAGGGGCCGGCCGGCAGCGGCCGTACCGAGCTGCTGCGGGCCGTGGTCGCCTCGCTGGCCGCAGCCGAGCGGCCGGACCGGCTGGCCATGGTCCTGCTCGACGGCCGGGACGGGGTCGGCACGGGCGCCGGCCGCGGTGAGGGCCTGCGGGTGTGCACGGACATACCGCATGTGACCACGCACCTCATCGCCAACGACCCGGTCCGCATGCGGGAGTTCGCACAGTCGCTGGCCGCCGAGCTGAAGCGCCGGGCGGAGCTGCTGGGCCGGACCGACTTCGCCCAGTGGCACGCCGGGCAGGAGGTCTCCGGCCGGCTGGTCGCCCAGCGCACGCCCCACCCCGGTGCCGCACCCTCCTCCGGTGACATCGAGACACCCCCCAGTTCCACGCTCCGGCTGCGGCCGGGTGCCGCCGCCCGGCAGCGGGCCGCGGCCGTGTCGCCGTTGCCCCGGCTGGTCGTGGTCGTGGACGACCTGGACGCACTGGTCTCCCCGCCGCTCGGTTCGCCGGGCCGGCCCGCCGCCGGTTCGGTGATACGCGCGCTGGAGGCGGTGGCCCGGGAAGGCGAGCGGCTCGGCGTCCACCTGGTGGCGGCGGCCGGGACCGGCGGCCGTACGGCGGAGTCCGAGCCGGCGCGCCAAGCCGCGCTGCGGATCACGCTGGACGCCCCGCAGCCGGGGCCGGACCAGCCGGCGCCGGGCCGCGGCACGCTGCTGCACGCGGACGGGCGGGCCACCGGCTTCCAGGGCGGCCGGGTGACGGGCCGTATCCCGCGGACCGCGACCCAGCGGCCCACCGTCGTCCCGCTGGACTGGGAGCGCATGGGCGACCCACCGGCCCGTCGCCCCGTGCGGGAACTGGGCAACGGCCCGACCGACCTGGCGCTGCTGGCGAGCGCGGTGGAGCGGGCGGCCCGTGAGGTCGCGGCGGCGGAGGTGCCCTCCCTTCTCTGACGGAACCGCGTCACCCCTCCAGGTGAACCCGGCCCCTCCCCGGCGCCCCCGCCCGGCCCCCGCGCCCTCGGAAGTCCGCGGGCATGCACCCCTGGTCACGAGCCGGTCACGATGAGCCGGTGGACACCGCAGGCGCTCTTGCCCACCCGTCGCGGCCCGGCGTACACCGGACCGCACGGGACAGAGTTCTGACGTTCAACAGCGTTCAACGAAAGAACGACGAACGGGGAAGTGATGCGCAGCAAGAGCAGCACGTTCCGGACACACAGGGCCGTCACCACACTCGCCGCACTGCTCACGGGGGCACTCGCGCTCTCCGCCTGCTCCGGAAGCGACGACGACAAGAAGGACAACGGGGACAGGAGCAGCGGGGCCACCGCCGGCTCCACCGTCACGTTGCCGAAGCTGAACGGCGCCCATCTGGAGGTGGCCGCCGTCTGGACCGGCGGGGAGCAGGCCAACTTCAAGAAGGTCCTCGCCGAGTTCGAGAAGCGGACCGGCGCGCAGGTCACCTTCGTGCCCGCGCAGGACCCGATCATCAACTTCCTCGGTTCGAAGATCGCGGGCGGCCAGCCGCCGGACGTGGCGCTGCTGCCGCAGCCCGGCGCGATCAAGCAGGCCGTCGACAAGGGCTGGGCCAAGCCGCTCGGGGCCGAGGCCCGGCAGGAACTGGCGAAGAACTACTCGCAGGGCTGGCAGGACATCGGCAAGGTCGGCGGCAAGCAGTACGGCGTCTACTACAAGGCCGCCAACAAGTCGCTGATCTGGTACAACGCCAAGGTCTTCGAGAACGCGGGCGCCCAGGAGCCGAAGACCTGGAAGGACCTGCTGACCGCCACGCGGGCCGTGTACGACTCGGGTGTCACCCCGTTCTCGGTGGCCGGCGCGGACGGCTGGCCGCTGACCGACTGGTTCGAGAACGTGTACCTGTCGCAGGCGGGCCCGGAGAAGTACGACCAGCTCGCCCAGCACAAGATCAAGTGGACCGATCCCTCGGTGAAGCAGGCCCTGACCACGCTCGCCGAGATCTGGGGCAAGAAGGACTATCTCGCGGGCGGCCAGAAGGGCGCGCTCCAGACGGAGTTCCCGCAGTCGGTCACCCAGACCTTCACCGGCGGCGACCAGCCGAAGTCCGCGATGGTCTACGAGGGCGACTTCGTGCAGGTGAACATCGGTGAGACCAAGGCGAAGGTGGGCACGGACGCGAAGGTGTTCCCGTTCCCCGCGGTCGGCGCGAACGCGCCCGTGGTCTCCGGCGGTGACGCGGCGGTGATCCTGAAGGACTCCAAGGCGGCACAGGCCCTCGTCACCTTCCTCGCCTCCCCGGACGCGGCCACGATCCAGGCGAAGCTCGGCGGGTACCTCTCGCCGAACAAGAACGTGCCGATCTCGGCGTACCCGAACGCGGTGCAGCAGAAGATCGCCAAGGCGCTGATCGCGTCCGGTGACGACTTCCGCTTCGACATGTCCGACCAGGCCCCGCAGGCCTTCGGCGGGACGCCCGGCAAGGGCGAGTGGAAGGACCTCCAGGACTTCCTGAAGAACCCGAAGGACGTGGCGGGCGCCCAGGCGAAGCTGGAGAAGGACGCGGCGGCGGCCTACGGGAACGGGGGCTGATCCGGTCATGGCGTCGGCAGCGGCGGCCGGGGCCCCACCGGGTCCCGCCGTGCCCCGCAGTCGCAAGAGCGTGACCGGCACCCGCAGGACCGTGGCGGTGCTGTTCCTGCTGCCCGCGCTGGTGCTGCTGGGCGCGCTCGTGGTCTACCCGATCGGGTACTCGCTCGTCCGCAGTTTCTACAACGCCTCCGGTGACGGCTTCGCCGGCTTCGACAACTACAAGACCCTCTTCACCGATGACGGCATCCGCACCGCCCTGAAGAACAACGTCCTGTGGGTGGTGTTCGCGCCGACGGTCTCCACCGCCCTCGGCCTGGTCTTCGCGGTGCTGACCGAACGGGTGCGCTGGGGAACGGCGTTCAAGCTGGTCGTCTTCATGCCGATGGCGATCTCGATGCTGGCCGCCGGGATCATCTTCCGGCTGGTGTACGACCAGGACCCGGACAAGGGCGTGGCGAACGCGGTGTGGGTGGGCGTGCACGACACGTTCGCGCAGTCGTCGGCGTTCCCGAAGGCCCACCCGGGCCGCCGGTCGCCGCTCGTGGCCCAGGGCGGGGGCTTCGTCACCAAGACCGCGGTGCGCGCCGGGCAGCCGGTCGCCCTGCCGCTCGTCGGCGTCGCCCCGGACCAGTTGCCGGACGACGCGAAGAAGGCCGCCGCCGCACGGCCGGAGCCGGGGAAGGTCACCGGCACCACCTGGCAGGACTTCACCCGGGGCAAGGGCGTCGGGAGGCTCGGCGCGCCCGATCCGTCCGAGGTGGGCTATGCCGGGATGCGGATCGAGGCGGTGAAGGACGGCAAGGTGGTCGCCTCGGCGAAGGCGTCCGGCGACGGCACCTTCACCCTGCCCGCGGCGGCCGACGGGGCGCTGCTCCGGCTGCCGGCGAGCAACTTCAGGGAGCCGTACAACGGGGTCGACTGGCTCGGCCCGGCACTGGTCACCCCGGCGATCATCGGGTCGTACGTGTGGATGTGGGCGGGCTTCGCGATGGTGCTGATCGCGGCCGGGCTCGCGGGCGTCCCCCGGGAGCTGCTGGAGGCGGCACGGGTGGACGGCGCCACCGAGTGGCAGGTGTTCCGCAAGGTCACCGTGCCCTTGCTGGCACCGGTGCTGGCGGTCGTCGTCGTCACGCTGATGATCAACGTGCTGAAGGTGTTCGACCTGGTGTTCATCATCGCGCCGGGCTCCTCCCAGGACGACGCGAACGTGCTGGCGCTGGAGCTGTACCGCAAGGGGTTCGCGGAGGGCCAGCCGGGCGTCGCGAGCGCGATCTCGGTGTTCCTGCTGCTGCTGGTGATTCCGGTGATGCTGTTCAACGTGCGTCGGCTCAGGCGGGAGGTGCGGCGATGACGGCGACCGCCGGAAGCACCGTGAAGGCCGATCCGGCCGGGACGGTGAAGGCCGGGCAGTCGGTGGCGTCCCGGATCACGGAGCGGCTGGGCGGCGGACTGGTCCGTGTGGTCCTGATCGTGGTGGGCCTGTTCTGGCTGGTGCCGACCATCGGCCTGCTCATCTCCTCGCTGCGCACCCCGCAGGACATGAGCGCGAGCGGCTGGTGGACGGTGTTCACCGAGCCGTCCCAGCTCACCGTGGACAGCTACCAGAGGCTGCTGGAGAACTCCGACATCACCCACTCCCTGGTGAACACGGTGCTGATCACGGTTCCGGCGACCGTCCTGGTCGTGGTGGTCGGGGCGCTGGCCGGGTACGCGTTCGCGTGGATGGAGTTCCCGGGCCGGGACTGGTGGTTCCTGGGCGTGGTGAGCCTGCTGGTGGTGCCCGTGCAGGTGGCGCTGATCCCGATCGCCGAACTGTTCGGCAGGATCGGGCTGTTCGGGACGATCCTCGGGGTGATCCTGTTCCACACCGGCTTCGGTCTGCCGTTCGCGGTGTTCCTGCTGCGGAACTTCTTCGCGGAGATCCCGCGCGAGCTGCTGGAGGCGGCCCGGCTGGACGGCGCCGGTGAACTCCGGTTGTTCGCCCGGGTGGTGATGCCGCTCGGCGGTCCGGCCATCGCGAGCCTCGGCATCTTCCAGTTCCTGTGGGTGTGGAACGACATGCTGGTGGCGCTGGTGTTCACCAAGTCGGGCACCCAGCCGATCACGGTGGCGTTGCAGACGCAGGTACGGCAGTTCGGCAACAACATCGACGTACTGGCGCCCGGCGCGTTCATCTCCATGGTGATCCCGCTGGCCGTGTTCTTCGCGTTCCAGCGGCAGTTCGTGTCCGGGGTGATGGCGGGCGCGGTCAAGTAGCCGCGGAAGGGGCGAACTTGCTCGGGGCGGGCCGTCGGCGGCCCGCCCCTTCGCGCGCCCCTGGTGTAGCCCGAATGCCGCAGGGTCCGTAACCAAGTCACTCCACCGGCCGTTCCCGGGCAGAACGCCCGCGCCGACCGACCCATGGATGTCCCTTGCCCAGGTTCAGTGTCATTGTCCCCGCGTACAAGGTCCAGGCGTATCTCCCCGAGTGCCTGGACTCGGTGCTCTCGCAGTCCTGTCCCGATCTGGAACTGATCGCCGTGGACGACTGCTCACCCGACGCCTGCGGCGCGGTCATCGACGAGTACGCGGCCCGGGACGCGCGCGTGAAGCCCGTCCACCTGGCCGCGAACCAGGGGCTGGGCCGGGCCCGGAACGCGGGGCTCGCCGAGGCGACCGGCGACTACCTGGTCTTCCTGGACGGCGACGACACGCTCACCCCGGGCGCGCTGCGGGCGGTGGCCGACCGGCTGAAGGAGACCGGCGACCCGGACGTCCTGGTCTTCGACTACGCGCGCACCTACTGGGACGGCCTCCAGGTCCGCAACCAGCTCGCCGCCCAGCTCACCGAGCAGGGCCCGGCGCCGTTCCGGCTGGAGGACCGGCCGGGGCTGCTGCGGGTGCTGATGGTGGCCTGGAACAAGGCGTACCGGCGGGAGTTCGTCGCCCGGCACGGCTTCACGTTCCCGCCGGGCTACTACGAGGACACCCCCTGGACCTTCCCGGTGCTGCTGACGGCCGAGTCGCTCGCCACCCTGGACCGGGTGTGCGTGCACTACCGGCAGCGCCGGCGGGGCAGCATCCTCGGCACCACCAGCCGCAGCCACTTCGACCTGTTCGAGCAGTACGACCGGGTGTTCGCGTACGTCGAGGAGCGGCCCGAACTGGCCCGCTGGCGCCCGGAGTTGTTCCGCCGGATGCTCGACCACTACGCCGTGGTGTTCACTAAGCGGGGCCGGCTGCCGCGCGGCAGCCACGGCGAGTTCCTGCGCCGGGCCCGCGCCCACTACCGCCGCCACCGCGTGCCGGGAGCGCGCCCGCGGCTGCGGCACGGCCTGATCCGCTTCGGGCTGCACCGCACGTTCCGTGCGCTCCGGCTGGCCGCGGCCGTCCGCCGGCGCGTGCTCAGGTCGGCGCTGAAGCTCGCCCGCGCCCTGCGCACCGGCGCGCTCCGGCTGCACTACGGCATCCAGTTGCGGCTGCCGCTGCGGTCCGACCGGGCGGTGTTCGCCGCCCGGGAGGGGTACGGCGACCCGGCCGCGCTGGAGGAGGCGTTCCGGGCGCACGCCCCGCGGCTGCGCACGGCGTGGGTCGCCACGCCCGGGGGCGCGGTGCCGCCGGGCCCGCGCCGGCTGACGCCCGGCACGGCCGCCTACTGGACGGCGCTGGCCCGCTCCCGCTACCTGGTCAGTGACGCCCGCTTCGAGCGGCGGCTGCGCAAGCGGCCCGGGCAGGTCGTCGTGCGGGCCCTGGAGGGCACCCCGCTCGGACACGCGGGCCTGGACCTGCTGGAGCGCCCGGCGGCGGCCCGTGACCTGGACTTCGCGGAGCTGCTGCGGGACGTGGACCAGTGGGACTACGTCCTGTCGGGCAACCGGCACGCCACCCTGACCTGGGAGCGGGTCCTGCCGGGCGGCTACACCACGCTGGAGTGCGGGCTGCCCCGCAACGACGTCCTCCAGCGGGCGACCGCGGCGGACGTGGCCCGGATCCGGCAGAAGCTGGGCGTCCCGGAGGGCACGGTCGCCGTCCTGTACGCGCCCGCGCACCGCGACCACCGGCGCACCCAGCGCCCGCTGCTCGACCTGGAGCGGATCCTGCGCCGCCTCGGCCCGCGCTTCGTGGTCCTGGCCCGCACCCCCGTCCCGGTCCGGGGCGCCCGGATCATCGACGTCTGCGGCCATCCGGACCTGGCGGAGCTGTGCCTCGCCTCGGACGCGCTGCTCACCGACTACGCGCCGGTCCTGTTCGACTACGCGGGCCTGGACCGGCCGATCGTGGTGCACACCGAGGACTGGGCGGCGTACGAGGCGTGCCGTGGCGCCTACTTCGACCTGCGTCAGTTCCCGCCGGGCGCGGTGGCGCGCAGCGAGGACGAGCTGATCGACATCTTCGCGTCCGGGCACTGGCGCGGCTCGCGCTCGGCCCAGTTGCGGGCGGCGTTCCGGGAGCGGTTCTGCCCGTGGGACGACGGGCACGCCGCCGAGCGGGTGGTGCGGCGGGTGGTCCTCGGCGAGACGGAGCCACCGGCGGCGGTGCCCCTGGCGGACCGCACCCCGGCCCCGTCGTCCTGCGCGCGCTCTCCGCTGGCCACCGTGCCGCAACCTTCCGGCCCCGTCCCCGTCACCGAGAGCCGCTGAACGGCGTTGGTCATACCGGGAGTTCCCATGCCCCTCGGCTCGACGCGGCCCACCCCGAGCCGGCCGTCCACCTGGCGTCCGGCGGGACGGCCCGGCCGCGTCCGCACGACGACAGAAAGAACAGAATGCCCCGCTTCAGCATCATCGTCCCGTCCCACGGGGTCACCGGCCGGCTGTCCCAGGCGCTGGACTCGGTCCTCGGCCAGTCCTTCGGCGACCTGCAACTGGTCCCGGTCTGCGACGCCCCCGACGCCCCGGCCGCCGAGGTCGCCGCCGGGTACGCCGAGCGGGACTCCCGGGTGACCCCCGTGCACTCGCCGCCGTCCGCCGGGCTGAGCGGGGCGCGCAACGCCGGGATCCGGGCGGCGACCGGCACGTACCTGCTGTTCCTGGACGGCGACGACCTGCTGCTGCCGGGCGCGCTCGCGGCGCTGGACGCCCGGCTGTCCGAGACCGCCGGCGTGGACGTGCTGTACACCGAGCACGAGCGCGCCCCCTGGTGGGAGGGCGAGCCGACGAACCCGGCCGCGCCACTGCTCGCCGGGGCCCCGAAGGGTGCCTTCGCCCCCGCCGACCGGCCCGCGCTGACCGGCGTCCCGTTGCCCGCGTGGAGCGCCGTCTACCGCCGCGCCTTCCTCACCGAGCGGGAACTCACCTTCCCCGAAGGGCACTTCACCGACCTCGGCTGGGGCGGGCTGGTGACGGTCGCCGCCGAGCGGATCGCGGTGCTGCGCCGGACCGTCGTACGGCACCGGCTGCGCCGCCAGGGCAGCCGGCTCAATCTGCCCGGACCGCACCAGCACACCCTGCTGGACCAGGTGGAGCGGGTGCTGACCCGGGCGGCCGAGCGCGCCCTGCCGGCCGAGCGGACCGGGCCGCTGTTCGACCAGCTGTTCGCCGTGGTGCTGAAGACGGCGTCCCGCCCGGAGCGGCTGCTCTCCGGACGCCGGGCGTTCTTCCGCCGCGCGGCCCGCCTCTACCGGCGGCACCGGCCGGCCGGCCACCGGGTGCCGGGCGGCAGCCTGGGCGTGCAGCACCGGCTGCTGGCGGCGGGCGCGTACACCGCGTTCCGTGCCCTGCGCGGCGCCAACCGGGCCGCCGGCGGCGCCACCGGCCGGCTGCCCCGCCCGCACAGCTTGCGCACCCGGCTGCGCTACGCCCGTGACCTGCGCCGCCCGCTGGACCCGAACCTCGCGGTGTACTGCGCCTACTGGGGCCGCGGCTACACCTGCAACCCGGCCGCGATCCACGCCAAGGCCCGTGAACTCGCCCCGCACATCCGCTCGGTGTTCCTGGTCGAGGCCGGCCAGGAGCACGCCGTGCCGCAGGACGTGGAGTACGCGGTGATCGGCTCCCGCCGCTACTGGGAGGTGCTGGCCCGCGCCACGTACCTGGTCAACAACGCCAACTTCGCCGAGGGCGTGGTCAAACGGCCGGGCAGTGTGCACGTGCAGACCCAGCACGGCACCCCGCTGAAGACGATGGGCGTGGACCAGTCGACGTACCCGGTGGTGGCCGCGCAGTCCGGCAGCTTCACCAAGTTGCTGGGCCGGGTCGACCGCTGGGACTTCAACCTGTCGTCCAACCGCCACTCCACCCAGATGTGGGAGCGCGCCTTCCCCGGCTCCTACGAGCACCTGGAGTACGGCTATCCGCGCAACGACGTCTACTACACGGCGACCGCGCGGGACGTGGCCCGGATCCGGCGGGAGCTGGGCATCCCGGAGGGCCGGACGGCCGTGCTGTACGCGCCGACCCACCGCGACCACCACACCGGCTTCGAGCCCGGCCTCGACCTGGAGGCGTTCTGCGCGGCGGCCGGCGAGGACGTCGTCGTGCTGCTGCGCGCCCACTACTTCTACGACCGGGGCGGTGTCCGGGGCTCCGACCGGATCATCGACGTCACCGCCCACCGCTCCTCCGAGGACGTGTGCCTGGCCGCGGACGCGCTGGTCACCGACTACTCGTCGATCATGTTCGACTACGCCAACCTGGACCGGCCGATCGTCGTCTACGCCGACGACTGGGACGTCTACCGGGAGACCCGGGGCGTCTACTTCGACCTGCCGGCCGAGCCGCCCGGACTGGTCGCCCGCACCCCCGCGGAACTGGCCGCCGTCTTCCGCGACGGCTCGTACGCGGGCCCGGAGGCCAAGGCGCTGCGGGCGGCGTTCCGGCGGCGGTTCTGCCAGTTCGACGACGGGCGGGCCGCCGAGCGGGTCGTGCGGCGGGTGCTGCTCGGCGAGCCGCCGGAGGCGGTGCCGGCCGTGATCCCGCTCGCGGAACGCATCCCCGCCCCCGCCGCCGCGACCCTCGTGAGGAGCTGACCCGCCGTGCCCCGCTTCAGTGTGATCGTGCCCTGTTTCAAGGTGCAGGGATTCCTGCGCGAGTGCCTGGACTCGGTGCTCGGCCAGTCCTTCGGCGACTTCGAACTGATCGCCGTGGACGACTGCTCCCCGGACGGCTGCGGCGCGATCCTGGACGAGTACGCCGAGCGCGACCCGCGCGTGAAGGTGCTGCACCTGCCGGAGAACGTGGGCCTCGGCCTGGCCCGCAACGCGGGCATGCCGCAGGCCACCGGCGACTACCTCTTCTTCCTGGACAGCGACGACACCCTCACCCCGGGCGCGCTGCGGGCCGTCGCCGACCGGCTCACCGAGGCCGAGGACCCGGACGTGCTCGTCTTCGACTACGCGCGCACCTACTGGTGGGGCGGCACCCGGCGCAACGTCCTCGCACACGTCCTGGCCCAGGCACCCGGCACGTTCGCCGTCTCGGAGTACCCGCAGATCCTCGACCTGCTGATGGTGGTCTGGAACAAGGTCTACCGGCGCGGGTTCGTCACGGAGAACGGCTTCGCGTTCCCGCCGGGCTACTACGAGGACACCCCCTGGACGTTCCCGGTGATGCTCAGCGCCCGCCGGATCGCCGCCCTGGACCGGATCTGCCTGAACTACCGGCAGCGCCGGCAGGGCAACATCCTGTCCACCACCAGCCGCAAGCACTTCGACATCCACGACCAGTACGAGCGGGTCTTCGCCTTCGTGGCCGAGCGGCCGGAGCTGGCGGCCTGGCGGCCGTATCTGCACCGCAAGATGGGCGAGCACTGCCTGGACATCCTGGCCAAGCCGGACCGGCTGCCGCCCGCCGACAAGGCCGAGTTCTTCCGGCGGACGGCGGAGATGTTCCGCCGGCACCGGCCGAAGGACGCCCAGGTGGACGGCGAGGTCTCCGTACTGACCGGTTCCTGGGCCGGGTACCGGGTCAGGCGGCAGGCGGCGCGGGCCGGGCGGGAGGCGGACCGGCGGGCGGACCGGGCGCGCCGGGCCGCCGCCGCGCGGGCCCGCACCGGCTGGACGGCCCTGCACGCCCGCCGGCCGCTCGACGAGAACCTCGTGGTCTACTCGGCGTCCTCGCACCGGGGCCTGCTCGGCGACCCGGCGGCCGTCCACGCCGCCGCCCGGGAGATCGCCCCGGGGCTGCGCGGCGTGTGGGTGGTGCGGGACGCGGAGACGGCCGCGCGGCTGCCGCCCGGCGCCGAGCACGTGATCGTCGGCTCCCGGCGCTACCTGGAGGTGACCGCGCGCGCGAAGTTCTTCGTCAACGACGTCAACTGGCCCGGCGGCCTCGCCAAGCGCCCCGGCAGCGTGCACATCCACACCCATCAGGGCACCCCGCTGAAGTACCTGGGCGCCGACCTGCTGGACAAGCCGGGCGCCCGGCTGGGCTTCGACGTGCCGCAGATGCTGCGCCGGGCCGACCGCTGGGACTACAGCCTGGTCGCCAACCGCCACTCCGAGCTGGTGTGGGAGCGGGCCTACCCCTGCCACTTCACCTCGGTGCGCACCGGCAGCCCGCGCAACGACGTACTGGTGAACGGCGGTCACAGCGACTTCCGGGAGCGGCACGGCATCCCGGCGGACCACACGGTCGTGCTGTACGCGCCGACCCGGCGGGACTACCGCCGCGGCGGGTACGTGGAGCGGTTCGACCCGGCCCGGTTCGCGGCCGACCTAGGCGAGGGGCACACCCTGGTGGTCCGGCTGCACCCGTCGCTGGCGAACGGTCCCGCGCGCGGCATGGGCCTCGCGGAGCTGGCCCGGCGCGGGGTCGTGGTCGACGCGACCGACGAACCCCGGCTGTCCGACGTGCTGCTGGCGGCGGACGCGCTGGTCACCGACTACTCGTCCGTGATGTTCGACTACGCCAACCTGGACCGGCCGGTCGTGGTGCACGCCGACGACTGGGCCGCGTTCACGGCGAGCCGGGGCACGTACCTCGACGTCACCGCAGAGCCGCCCGGCCATGTCGCGCACTCCTACCGGGAGCTGGCCTGGCTGTTCGCCTCGGGCGGGTGGCGGGACGAGGAGTCGGCGCGGCTGCGCGCGGACTTCCGGGCCCGGTTCTGCGCGTACGAGGACGGGCGGGCCGCCGAACGGGTGGTACGGACCCTGCTGCTGGGCGAGCGGATGCCCGCTCCGGCACCCCGGATCCCGGGCCAGGCGTCCTCCCCGGACACGCTGACGTCGGCCTAGCGGGGACACCGAGGGGGCCGGCCCCGACCCGGGCCGGCCCCCTCGGGCGTGCGGGGTGCCTACTCGATGACGAGGTCGACCTCGATGTTGCCGCGGGTGGCCTTGGAGTACGGGCAGACCTGGTGGGCGCCCTCGACCAGCTTGCGGCCGGTCTCCTCGTCCACGGTGTCGGGCAGCTCGACGCGCAGGGTCACCTTCAGCCCGAAGCTCTCGCCCTCCTTGCCTATGCCGACCTCGGCGGTCACGGCCGCGTCGCTGACGTCGACCTTCGCCTGGCGCCCGACGAGACCGAGGGCGCTGCCGAAGCAGGCGGCGTACCCGGCGGCGAAGAGCTGCTCCGGGTTGGTGCCCTGGCCGTTGCCGCCCAGCTCCACCGGCATGGCCAGGGCGAGGTCGATCTTGCCGTCGGAGGAGACGGCGCGGCCCTCGCGGCCGTGGGTGGCGGTGGCGACAGCGGTGTAGAGCGCGTCCATGAAGACCATCCCTCTGGGGTGTTCGGTTCGTTGCGAGCACAAGTAGAGCACACAACTGAGTTGCGCACAACTAAATCGACCGCAAGAGCTACCATGGACCCATGACCGACACGGAGTGGCTGCGACTGGACCGCCAGATCTGCTTCTCGCTGCACGCGGCGTCCCGCGCCTTCAACAGCGTCTACCGCCTGATCCTCAAGGACCTCGGGCTGACCTACCCCCAGTACCTGGTGATGCTGGTCCTGTGGGAACAGGGCGACCTGCCGGTCAAGAAGCTCGGCGAACGGCTGCGGCTCGACTCCGGCACGCTGTCCCCGCTCGTCAAGCGGCTGGAGGGGGCCGGTCTGGTGCGGCGCGAGCGCAGCGCGCAGGACGAGCGCTCGGTCCGGGTCCACCTCACCGAGGAGGGCACGGCACTGCGCGAGCGGGCCCTGGAGGTGCCCCGGCGGATCATGTCGTCGACCGGCCTGGACCTGACGGAGGTCGTCGACCTGCACGCCCGCCTGGAGCGGCTCACGACGGCCCTGGACGCGGCGGCGGAGGCTGAGGCGCGAGCAGCGGGCTGACCGGGCGGACGTACAGCCGTACGGTCACCCCGCCCCGCACGACTTCGTCCTGGCCGAGGAACTCCCGCCCCAGCACGTCGGTCTTCGCCCGCTCGACGGGACTGCCCGGGGCCCCGCGGCCGGCGAGCAGCTTCCGGTCCGCGACGACCCACACCCGGTCCACCCGCGCCAGTCTGCGCCGCACCTCCGCCGGACCGGCCTCCCGCCCGTACAACGTCCCGGACCCGGCGGCCCCCGCCACCAGCGCCACGTCCCGCGTCCCCCGGAACGCCCCCGGGTACGTGAGCGCCACGTTCCGCGTCGACGCCGGCAGGAAGAGCACGGGATCGCCGGGCTCCACCTTGCGCGCGACCGCGCGGGAGACGGCACCGAGATCATCCGGCCGGCTCCGGGGATCGCGGTCCTCCTGGAGGAGGGGGAACTGGTGGAGGAGGGAGAGGGCGATGGCGAGGACGCCGGCGAGGGGGACGGAGGGGGACTGAAGGAGCGGACGCCGTCCGACCACCCCCGCCACCCGCTCGGCCCCCGACGCCACGAGCAACGGCGCCCCCGACAGCGCGTAGAGCACGTACCGGTCGACATACAGCGGTGAGAACTGGGACGCCAGCATCAGCACCACCGGCGGCACCACCACCAGCGGCAGCGCCACCCCCGCACACGTCGGTTCGCCCCGCCGCCCCACCAACCCGACCAGCCCCACCACGGCCAGCGCGAGACACACCCAGAACACCTCGTCCGTCGGCCCCAGAAACCTCCGCAGCAACCTTTCCGCTGTATCCGCCGTAGGCGTGCGCAACCAGGCCAGCTGCGCCGACTGCCCCCGCGAGACCACCACCATCGGCACCAGCGCGGCCACGACCGCCGCCGCCGCGCTCCCCCACCCCCGCCACACCCGCGCCCCGGCCCTGGCCAGCGCCAGCGACACCGCGTGGGCGGGGAGCAGCAGCACCGCGAACTCGTGGAGCCAGCAGGTGAGTCCGAGGACCGCGCCGTACGGCCACCACGACCCGTCCCGCACGGCCCGGACGAACAGCAGGGTCGCCGCGGTGGCGCCGGCCGCGACCAGGGCGTAGGAGCGGCCCTCCTGCGCGTAGTGGCCGGCCATCGGCGCGACGGCGTAGAGCAGCCCGGCCCACAGACCGACCCGCGGCCGGGCCAGCCGGGCGCCGAGGGCGGCGACCAGAGCCGCCGTGACGGTCGCCGCGCACACCGACGGCAGCCGGAGGGCGACCTCCCCGGGATGGACGGCGAGGACGGGCCGCAGCAGCAGGTAGTACAGGCCGTGCACCGCGTCCACGTCGTGCAGCAGGAGCCAGATCCGCGGCACCGTACGGCGTCCGACCTGGAAGCTGACGGCCTCGTCGCGCCACATGCCGCCCCGGTCCAGGCCCCAGAGCCCGAGCGCGAGCATCACCAGCGCGGGCACGCCCACGACGGCGGCCCGGTGGAGACGGGTGTGCCCCAGTGCCCCGTGCGGGGGGTGGCTCGTTGCACCTGTCGGTACGTCCGTGGTCGTTCCAGCCGCCCGACGCGACTGCGGTTTCGCAGGAAGCCCGACGTTCACCATGGCCCGATCTCTTGCGATTAGCCAATATTTGCAGCCCTTGACGGCGTATCAGCATCAATACACCATCCGTACCGCTTAGGCTCCCATGTGATGAACCGTCTCCGTGTCACCCCCGGCCCGGTCCTCACCCTCGCCGTCCTGTGGCTCACCACCCGCGCCCTGATGCTGTGGCTGCTCGTCCACGGCGGCGCCCGGCTGCTGGGCGGCGGTTCGGTGACCCGTGAGGTGTGGCGGCTGTACTTCCACTGGTACGGCGTCCTCACGCACGGTTCCTTCCCGGTGCACGACACGCTGTGGCAGTACCCGCCGGGCGCGGGCGCGGTGCTGCTGGCGCCGGGCCTGCTGCCGGGCCTGACGTACTTCGAGGCGTTCGTGGCGCTCACGCTGGCCGTGGACGCGCTGACCGCGCTCGCGCTGCTCCGCGCGGGCACCCGGCCCGGGCGGAGCCTGCTCGGCGCGGCCCTGTGGACCGGCGGTCTGCCGCTGCTGCTGCACATGCCGCTCGCCCGGTACGACGTCCAGGTCACCGCCCTGGCCGTGCTGTCCCTGCTGGCCTCGGCGCGCTCCCCGCGCGCGGGCGGTGTGCTCGCGGCACTGGGCGCGCTGGTGAAGGTGTGGCCGGCGCTGGTGCTGCTGGGCACGCCCCGGGGCCGGCCGACCCGCACGGCGTGGGCGTGGGGGGCGTGGGCCGGGGTCGCGTGCCTGGCCGTGCTCGCGGCCCTCTTCACGCATCCGCTGTCCTTCCTGCGGGAGCAGGGCGGCCGGGGCGTGCAGATCGAGTCGCTCGGCGGTACGGCGCTCAATCTGGCCCGGCACTTCGGCTGGCCGGGCCGGGTCCGCTACCAGTACGGCGCGATGGAGATGACCGGCCCCCATGTGCACGCCGTCGCGACCGCCTCGCTGGCGCTGACGGCGGTCGCCTTCGGGCTGCTGGTGCTGTGGCGGGTGCGGGCGCGGCACTGGAGCGCGGCGACGCCGTACGACGCGGCGCTGAGCGCGGTGCTGCTGTTCACGGTCACCAGCCGGGTCATCAGCCCCCAGTACATGATCTGGCTGATCGGGCTGGCCGCCGTGTGCCTGACCTCGCGGCACACCGGCCAGCGGCCGGTGGCGGTGCTGATCCTCCTGGCCTCCGCGCTGAGCACGGTCGCGTTCCCGATGCACTACCGCGAGGTGATCGACGGCAGTTGGACCGGATGCCTGCTGATGCTGTCCCGGAACGGGCTGCTGACGGCCGCCGCCGTGCTGTCCTTCGTACGGCTGTGGCGGTCCACGCGGCCACCGGCCGAGAAGTCGGTACCGCGGACGCAACCCCGGCCCGGTTCCGACCGTCTTGCGGAGCGAGTACTCACCATCTCTTGAACGAGCACCAAGCGCCTCTCAACGGCGTCTTGCCGAATCTTTCTACGCTCCCGGCCCGTGGACTCCATGCATCCAGAACCGCGAGACCAGCATCCGGCACCGGTGGCCCAGGTCGCCGTGGTCGTCATCGGCTACAACGACCGCGCCCATGTGGGCGAGGCCGTCCGCTCGGCGCTGGCGCAGGGGCCCGCGGTCGCCGAGGTGATCGCCGTGGACGACTGCTCCACGGACGGCAGCGACGCACTGCTCACCGGGCTGGCCGCCGGTGAGCCACGGCTGCGGGTGGTGCGCCGGAGCGTGAACAGCGGCGGCTGCGGCAGTCCGCGCAACACCGGGATCGACGCGGCGACCGCGCCGTACGTGATGTTCCTGGACAGCGACGACGTGCTGCCGCCCGGCGCGGTGGACGCGCTGCTGGCGGCGGCCACGGACGCGCGCGCCCAGGTCGCGAGCGGTCTGTGTGTGCGCCGGGAGCTGCCGTCGGGGCGCGAACAGCCCTGGCAGGCGCCCCTGTACACGGCGCACTGCGTCCTCGCGCGCCCCGCGCAGCACCCCCGGCTGGTCCACGACACGCTGTGCGTCAACAAGCTGTACCGCACCGACTTCCTGCGCGACCACGGCATCCGCTTCCCCGAGGGCCGCTTCCTCTACGAGGACTTCGTCTTCACCGCGCGCGTGCTGGCCGCGTCCCCGCGCATGGCGCTGGTACCGGACCGCGTGTACGTGTGGCAGGTACGCCGGTCGGCCGGGCGGCTGTCGCTCTCGCTGGACCGGGGCGGCATCGAGAACTGGACGGCGCGCGTCCAGGCGTGCGCGCTGGCGTACGACATCCTGCTGGGCGCCGGGCAGAAGGAGCTGGCGCGGGCGGCACGCGCCAAGTTCCTCGACCACGACGTGCGCATGTACGCGCGCGAGCTGGGGTTGCGCGAGGCGCCCTACCGGCGTGCCTGGTGGGAGCACACCCGGGCGTACCTCGCGCGCTACGACGCGGCCGGCCGGGAGCTGGACCCCGACGCCCCCGGCCGACTGCTCGCGCGGGTCGTCCTGGCCTCCCCCGAGCCGCGTGACCTGCCCCGCCTGCGCGAACTCGCCGCCCGCCCGGCGCGCCTGCTCCCGCCGTACGCCCGTACCCCCGAGGGCGACCCGGTCTGGTCCGCCGACCTCCCCGAGGTAGGTCTGCGCCCCCTGCTGACCCGGCCCGTCGCCGCGCTGCCGCTCGCGGTCGACGCGGAACTGCGCCCCCGCGCGCGGGCCTCGGTGCTGCGCCTGAGGCTGCACGAGCTGTACGGGAAGGTGGCCGAGGCGGGCCCGCCCGAGGTGGACGTGGCGTGGCACGCGCGCGAGGACGAGCGCGGGCGCGGGCGCACGACGGTGGCACTCACGCCCTCCGGCCCGGACAGCTGGTCCGCCGAGGTGCCCGTCGACCTGGCGGGGCTCGGCTCGGGCACCTGGGACCTGCGCCTGACCCTCCGCTTCCCGGACGGCACCCGGCGCGAGACCACGGCGCACGCCCTCGCGGGCGCGGGCCTGCTGCGCCGGCGCGCCGTGCCGAGCGCCCTGCACGGCGTGCTCCTGGCACAGCCGTACGCCACGCACTCCGGCGCACTGGCCCTGCGGGTGGCCACCGGGCTCCACGGCCTGCTGACCGTGGTCCGCGGCCGGCTCCGCCGCCTGCTCCACTGAGACACGGGCCGACCGGCGAGGGGTGGCCGCGGACGGCCTGGCTGACCACCGGCGGCGCCGGACACAGCGGGGCGCACATCGTACGGACGGCATGATCGCGTCGGCGCGGGAGGGCCGGGTACGGCGGCATCCGGAGGCGGCCCGGTCGCAGGAGACCCGCCGCCGGGGCCCGGGGCCGTACGCCCCGCACCCCTTCGGGGCGCCTCAGCGCCTCACAGCGCCTTCAGCGCACCCGCCGTCGCCCGCGCCAGCTTCTCCAGGTACCCCTTCGGCGGTTTCGGGGAGCGGATGACCACCGAGCGCCAGTACAGCGGCCCGGAGATCAGGTCCAGGGCCAGGTCGGGATCGATGCCCGCGCGGACCTCGCCCCGCCCCTCGGCCGCCGCCACGATCCTGCTCGCGACCCCTTCCTGCCCGTCCCGCAGCGCCTTCTGGAAGGCCTCCGCGATCTCGGGATTGCGGGCCGCCTCGGCCTGGAGGTCGGGGATGATCTGGGACGCGACCGGATGGCGCAGGGCGCGGGACGTGAGCTCGTAGAGGAGCCGCAGGTCACCCTCCAGGGAGCCGGTGTCGGGCACCGGGAACCCGGTCACCGCCATCGCCGAGACGACGTCCAGGACCAGGTGGAGCTTCGAACGCCACCGCCGGTAGACCGCCGTCTTGCCGACCCCGGCCCGCCGGGCGATCCCCTCGATGGACATGCGCGCGTAACCGACGGCCGCCAGTTCCTCGAAGACGGCGGCGCGGATCGCCTCGGTCACGTCCTCCCGGAGCACGGCCGCCCCGGCGGGCGCCCGACGGCGCGGACGCGCCGGTGGCTCGTCGGCGGACTCGGCGGCGTTCGTCGTCATACCCACAGCATAGGGCGTTACGACGAAACGGTTGCGTTCCGACGTCTGTTGCGCCTACGCTCGCGTTGCGACGATACGGTCCCGTCCCGACGTAAGAGAACGTGAAGAGAAGCGTAAGGAAACGCCGGACGACGGGCACGGACGCGGCGGTCCGGCGAAAGCCGGGCGCAGCACCCCCCTCCCCCCGAGCGAAAGCAGCGGATGTGAGCCAGGTCCTCCACACACCGCCCCCCACCCGGGCCCCGGCAGACGACGATCTCGCGGCGCTGGCCGCCCGGCACGGCCTGTCGGTCAGCGGCGCCCGCCCCACCCTGCCGGAGTACGTCCGCCAGCTGTGGGCCCGCCGCCACTTCATCGGCGCCTTCGCCACCGCCAAGCTCACCGCGCAGTACAGCCAGGCGAAGCTCGGCCAGGTCTGGCAGGTCATGACCCCGCTGCTGAACGCGGCGGTCTACTACTTCATCTTCGGCGTGCTGCTCGGCACCAAGCACAACGTGCCCGACTACGTGCCGTTCCTGGTCACGGGCGTGTTCATCTGGACCTTCACGCAGAGCTCGATCATGGCGGGCACCCGCGCGATCTCCGGCAACCTCGGCCTGGTCCGCGCCCTGCACTTCCCGCGCGCCGCCCTGCCGATCTCCTTCGCGCTCCAGCAGCTCCAGCAGCTGCTGTTCTCGATGGCAGCGCTGGTCGTCATCCTGCTCTGCTTCGGCGTGCCGGTCTCCGCCTCCTGGGTGCTGGCCCTGCCGGCCCTGGCGCTCCAGTTCACGTTCAACGCCGGCGTGTCGATGGTCATGGCGCGCATGGGCGCGAAGACCCCGGACATCGCCCAGCTGATGCCGTTCGTGCTGCGCACCTGGATGTACGTGTCCGGCGTGATGTGGAGCATCGACAAGCTGGCCGACAAGGACGACCTGCCGCACATCGTCACCGTCCTGCTGGAGATCAACCCGGCCGCCGTCTACCTCGACCTCATGCGGTTCGCGCTGATCGACAGCTTCCACGCGAGCCAGCTGCCCCCGCACGTGTGGGCGGCGGCGATCGGCTGGGCCCTGGCCGCGGGCATCGGCGGCTTCATCTACTTCTGGAAGGCTGAGGAGACGTACGGCCGTGGCTGAGCGCAGCGAAGAGAAGGTCCCCACCGTCGTCGCCGACCGCGTCGACATCGTCTACCGGGTGAACGGCACCGGCGCCGGGCGGGGCTCCGCCACCGCCGCCCTCAACCGCATCCTCCGTCGCAAGCAGACCGAGAAGGCGGCCGGCGTGCGCAAGGTGCACGCGGTGAAGAAGGTGTCGTTCGTCGCCCACAAGGGGGAGGCGATCGGGCTCATCGGGACGAACGGCTCCGGCAAGTCGACCCTGCTGAAGGCGGTCGCGGGCCTGCTCCCGGTGGAGAACGGGCGTATCTACACCGACGGCCAGCCCTCCCTGCTGGGCGTCAACGCGGCCCTGATGAACGACCTCACGGGTGAGCGGAACGTCTTCCTCGGCGGGCTCGCCATGGGCATGTCCCGGGAGCAGATCAAGGAGCGCTACCAGGACATCGTCGACTTCTCGGGGATCAACGAGAAGGGCGACTTCATCACCCTGCCGATGCGCACGTACTCCTCCGGCATGGCGGCGCGCCTGCGCTTCTCCATCGCCGCCGCCAAGGACCACGACGTCCTGCTGATCGACGAGGCGCTGGCCACCGGCGACCGCTCCTTCCAGAAGCGCTCCGAGGCGCGCATCCGCGAGCTGCGGCAGCACGCGGGCACGGTCTTCCTGGTCAGCCACAACAACAAGTCGATCCGTGACACCTGCGAGCGGGTCCTGTGGCTGGAACGCGGCGAGCTGCGCATGGACGGGCCGACCGAGGACGTCATGAAGGAGTACGAGGCGTTCACCGGCGACAAGAAACCGGCCCCGAAGAAGCCCGCGCCGAAAGCGGATGCCGCAAAAGCGAAGCCGGCCGCCACAAACGCGGACACACCGCAACCGGACGCCCCGAAAGTCGGTCTTCCTTCCTGAGCGCAGCTCTTACGCCAACCGTAGTTATCCCTTTCATCCTCTTAATGACAGTATGTTATGAAGGGTGCACCGGGAGACGACGAGTCGAAGGAGTCCATCGCGATGCCCCAGTTGAGCGTGATCGTCCACGGGCCGAACGCACAGGGGCATCTGACCGATCTGCTGGACTCCTTGGAGGCCCACCCCCTCACCGACGTCGAGGTGATCGTCGCCGCCGTCGGCGACTGGGCCCTGGAGACGGCCGAGCACCACGCACTGGAGACGATCGTCGTCCCGCTGCCGGACGGCACCGGCGACCCGGCGGCCCGGGCGGCCGGCGCCGCCCGGGCGTCCGGCCGCTGGCTGCACTTCGTCCACGCCAAGGACGGCCTGCCGGCCGGCGCGCCCCGCCTGATCGCCGAGCGGACCGCCGAACTGGACGCCACCACCTGCGCCGAACCGGTCGACGTCCTCCTCTTCGACCACGTCACCACCACCTGGCAGACCGCCGCCAGACCCTCCCGCGACGGCCGCCACCTCGCCGCCGTCGGCCGGGCGGGCCGGCCCCTGGACGAGGCCGCCGACCTGCTGCGACTCACCCCGCTGCTGGGCAACCGCGCCCTGCGCACCGCGTTCTGGCGCGCCCACGGGGAACGGCTGAACACCGACGACGAGCCGCGCGCCGCCCACGCGGCCCTGCTGTACGCCGGCCGGGTCGCCTGCCTCAACCAGACGGCGTACGAGCACCGCGTGCTGCGCCCCGAGAGCCTGCCGCAGCGCTCCCCCGAGGACCGGCTCCGGCTCATCGACCGCTACGAGTCCCTGCTGCCGCTCACCAAGGACCGCCGCGCCCCCCGCGCGGTGCTGTACGACCTGATGGTGCGCGACCTCATCCGCACCTTCGCCCGCGAGGAGCTGCCCGACCCGGTGGCCCGCGAGTTCTTCCGCCGCGCCTCCGTGGCCGCGGTCCGCTGGCGCCCCGAGGACCACCGGCGCCCGGCGGGCCTGGAGGGCGTCCGGCACGCGCTGCTGGAGGAGGGCGCGTACACCAAGTACCGCGCGTTCCAGGCCGCCAACCGCACCCGCCGCACCGCCCGCAAGGCCGTACGCACCCGCAAGCGGCAGCTGAGCACCAGGATCCGCGACCACCAGTACCAGCGCGCCCTGAGCCGCCCGGTGGACCCGAACCTCGCCGTGTTCGCGGCCTACTGGGACCGCGGCGTGGCCTGCAACCCGGCCGCCATCGCCGCCAAGCTCGCCGAACTCGCCCCGCACATCCGCCCGGTGTGGGTGGTGAACAAGCAGAGCGAGGCCCTGCTGCCGCCCGGCACCGACCACGTCGTCCCCGGCACCCGCCGCTACTGGGAGACCCTCGCCACCGCCAAGTACCTGACGAACAACGTCAACTTCCCGAACGCGGTGGTCAAACGCCCGGACGCCGTCCACCTCCAGACCCACCACGGCACCCCGCTCAAGCGGATGGGCCTGGACCAGATGGACCACCCGGCCGCCGCCAAGGGCCTGGACTTCGCCGCCCTGCTGACCCGGGTCGACAAGTGGGACTACAGCGTCAGCGCCAACAGCCACTCCACCCGTATGTGGGAACGCGCCTACCCGTCCCGCTACACGTCCCTGGACCACGGCTATCCGCGCAACGACGTCTTCTACACGGCCACCGCCGCGGACGTCCGCGCGGCCCGCGACCGCCTCGGCATCGCCCCGGGCAGGACCGCCGTCCTGTACGCCCCCACCCACCGCGACTACGAGGCCGGCTACACCCCCCGCCTCGACCTCGCCGCCCTCGCCGACCGCCTCGGCGACGACACCGTCCTCCTCGTCCGCGCCCACTACTTCTACGGCGGCGCCGCCTCCCCGCTGACCGGCCTGCGCCGCTCCGGCCGGATCATCGACGTCTCCTCCTACGACCCCGTCGAGGAGCTGTGCCTGGCCGCCGACGCGCTGGTCACGGACTACTCGTCGATCATGTTCGACTACGCCAACCTGAACCGGCCGATCGTGGTCTACGCCGACGACTGGGAGACGTACCGGACCACCCGCGGTGTCTACTTCGACCTGATGGCCGAGCACCCCGGCCAGGTCGCCCGCACCCAGGAGGAGCTGGCCGAGGTCTTCCTCTCCGGCGCCTGGCGCGACGAGAGCGCGGCCAAGGCGCGGGCCGCGTTCCGGCGCCGGTTCTGCGAGTACGACGACGGGCGCGCCGCCGAACGGGTCGTACGCCGGGTGTTCCTGGGCGAACCGGAGGACGCGCTGCCGCCCGTGCTCCCCGTCGAGGACCGCACCCCCGCCCCGACGCCCGAGGAGGCCACGGCATGACCCGCCCCGACGTCACGGTCACGGTCATCGTCTACAACGACGCGGCCCGCCTGCCCCGCGCGGTCGCCTCGCTGCGCGCGCAGACCCACGCGAACATCGAGATCGTCATCAGCGACGACCACTCGACGGACGAGACCCCCACGGTGGCCCGGGAGCTGGCGGCCCAGGACCACCGCATCCGCTACATCCGGCTGCCCGAGAACAGCGGCGGGTGCAGCGCCCCGCGCAACCGGGCCATCGAGATCGCGCGGGCGCCGTACCTGATGTTCCTCGACAGCGACGACGAACTCCCGCCGCGCGCCGTCGAGTCGCTGCTCGCCGCGCACCGCGAGCGGGACGTCGACTTCACCATGGGCGCGGTCCGCCGGGTCCGGGTGGACAACGGCCGCCGCTCGACCTGGATGCCGCACCTGGTGGCCGAGCGCCGCACGCTGGAGGGCATCGAGGCGGACCCGCGTCTCCTCTTCGAGCACCTGTCGACGAGCAAGATGTACGCGCGTGCCTTCCTCGACCGGCACCAGCTCCGCTTCCCCGAGGGCATCCACTACGAGGACCAGCTGTTCTCGGCGCAGGCGTACTGCCTGGCGGAGGCGTTCACGATCATCCCGGACCCGGTGTACGTCTGGTACATCGAGCCGTTCGCGGACGCGTCCTCCGCGTCCATCTCCAA
Source organism: Streptomyces canarius (assembly GCF_014650735.1). Lineage (NCBI taxonomy): Bacteria > Bacillati > Actinomycetota > Actinomycetes > Kitasatosporales > Streptomycetaceae > Streptomyces > Streptomyces canarius. The sequence goes on along the minus strand of NZ_BMVN01000021.1, from coordinate 31,037 downwards.
CCAGCGGCACAAGATCTCCAACGTCGCCGACCGCGTGCACGTCCAGCGGCTGATCGACGAGTTCCTGGTGAGCAGCGGGCACGCGGGGCTGCGGGAGGACAAGGACTACAAGTTCCTCAAGCACGACTTCCGGATGTACGCCGGTGACCTGCCGTACCGGGACGAGGAGTGGCTGACGTCCTTCGCGGAGATCATGAACCCGTACCTGGACACGCTCTCCCCCGAGGCGTACGGCCGGCTGCCGCGCGCCGAGCGGGTGGTGCTGGAGCTGCTGCGGGACGGCCGCCCGGCCGAGGCCCGGCTGGCGGCGCGCGGACTGGGGCACGCGGTGGCACCGCGGCGGGTGACGGCCGACGGTACGGGGGTCCCGTACTGGGGGGACACCGTGCCCCCGACGGATCGCGCCCGCCGCGAACTGGACGTGTCCGAGCTGGAGTTGGACACCCGGCCGTTCCCGGCCGCCCTGTTCCGTCATGAGATCACGGAGCTGACGCCCGGGGCGGGGGCGACCCTGACCCTGGCGATCCGCACCTACGACCCCGGCCTGCGCCTGCCGGTCGGGCCCCAGCGCGCGTCCTTGCTCCTGAGCCCCGGCCGACGCCGCATGACGGTCCCCTTCCGTCTGGACCCGGTCCGCCCCGGCGTCTTCGAGGGCACGGTCCACCTCGACCTCGTGTCCGCGCCGGTCCCGCTCCACGGATTCCAGGGCGTACGACACCCCCTGGTCCGCCTGGACCAGCAGGGCCTGTCCAACTCCGGTCTGCTGCTGGCCCCGTTGGACTTCCCGACCCGCACCGCCCGCATCGACTACCACTCCGGGGCGGCCCCGCACGAACTCACCGTCGAACCGGAAGGCCGCAACCCCGGCCGCCTCCAGCTCCGCTGGCGTCCGGTGGGGGTGACGGCCCGGATCACCCGGCCCGTCATCCGCCGTCTGGCCCGGCCCCGCGTCCGGAACGCCGCGCGGCTGGTGGCCAGTGTGCTGAAGTAACGGGGGGGTTCCAGCGCCGTCGGGGTTCTCGTGAGCGGCTCAGGGGACCACTCGGTACAGGATCTGGCCGCCCGGACCGACGGCCGTCCTGTGGAGCCACGGTGCCTCGCTGCCCCCCACGACCCACTTCACCCCGTACTCCCGCAGGATCCCCCGCCGTTCCGCGACGCCCGCCGCCGGCGAGAAGTACCGCTCCACCGCGGCCTCCCTCCGCCCGGCGTCCGGAAGGAAGAAATCCGGGTACCCGGGCGCCACGGTGTACGGACCGTACGCGGGGATCTGCCGGGCCGGGAACCTGCGCGCCATCACCACGTCCCCGTACCGCACCCCCGCCCGCATGATCCACTGGTAACCCGCCCACGGCGTCCGGTACTTCGCCGCGACCACCCCGGGCAGCGCGCCCCGCGGCACCGCGTACCCGAGTGTCCCGGCCTGCGTCCACGCCCCCACCGCCAGCGCGGCGAGCAGCACGCACGCCCACCCCCGCCGCACCAGGTCCCGCCCCGCCGACACCGCCTCCAGCGCCGCCGCGAGCTGCGCCGGGATCAGCGCGGCGGGCAGGGCGCGGCCCCAGGAGTAGTGGCCGGTCAGGCCCCCCGCCGCGAACACCAGCGCGCCGAACAGGAAGAAGAGGGCGAGGGGGTCGCGGTGGTCCCTGCGCAGGCGGAGGCCCAGCGCCACCACCCCGAGCAGCACCAGCCCGAACCGCCCGGCCAGGTGCTGGTACAGCGGCCGGTGGACGGCCTCCAGGTCCGCGCCCGCGGAGAACAGCGCGAAGAAGTCGTAGTACGGCCAGAGCCACAGCACCAGCAGGCCCAGGAGCAACCCGGTGCCCAGCCGGAGCAGCACCCCGCGCGCCGGCCGCGCCGCGAGCACCATCGCCAGCCCGCCCAACGAGGCCACCACGCCGGTGAACTGGTGGCACAGCAGGATCACCGCCCACAGCGCACCCAGCCCCAGGCACGCGCCCCACGTCACCTCCCCGCGCACCGTCCGCGTCAGCCAGGCCCAGAAGTGGAAGGTGAGCCCGAGCGCGAACACGCTGGGGTACGACACCGTCAGCGCGAGGGAGTTCAGCCCGAGGAAGCCGCTCCAGTTGAACAGCAGCGGCCCCCAGAGGAGGACCAGGCTCAGGAAGGCCAGCGCGGGGGCGGCGCGGTGGCCGCTCAGCGTACGGACGTAGCGTCGGACGCCCGTCACCAGCAGGCCCAGCCCGGTGAGCGCGGCCAGGCGCAGCACCACGAAGACCGACAGGCCCGTCAGCTTGGCGACGGTGCCGAGCAACAGCATCCAGGGCGAGTGGTACGGGCTCGGCGTGTCGGCGTCGACCAGCGGGTTGCCGGGATGCAGCAGGCTGTGCCGGAAGCGCTGGACCGTAGCCGCGTGCATGCCGAGGTCGCCCGCCCACGGCAGGCGGACGACGACACACAACATCAGCACCACGACGAGCGCGGCGGCGACCTGCGGCAGCTCACGGCCCACGCGCGACGCGGAGCCTCCCGGTGGTGCCGTACGGCCCACCTGTTCGGTGTCAGACGGCGCGGTGTGCACACGCCGACCCTATCCGAACCATCGCGAAGAGCAGGAAAAGGTAAATTCGGCGCACGTTCCGGACGAGAAACGGGCAAGAAGAAGGGCGCCCCGGGGACCGTCTCCCCGGGGCGCCCTTCCTTGCCGTACGGCTACGAGTGCGTCCGCAGCAGCGTCCGCATCGTGCGCATCGCCACCGACAGGTTGGCGAGGTCGAACGAGTCCGAGCTGCGGATCTCGTCCAGCGTGGTGCGGGCACGGCCCAGAAGCGCGCTGTTCTTCTGCTCCCACGCCTTGAACCGCTGCTCCGGCGTCGAGGTGCCGTTGCCCACCGCGAGGACGTCCGCGGTGAGGGCCGCGTGCGCCGCGTACAGGTCCTCACGGATGGAGGCGCGGGCCATGGACTGCCAGCGGTCGGCGCGCGGCAGCTCGATGATGCGGTCCATGAGCTGGGTGATGTCCAGCCGGTCGGCGAGGTCGTAGTAGACCTCGGCGACGTCCAGCGGCTCCTTGTCCATGCGGTCGGCCACCGACACGATGTCGAGCGTCGGGAAGGCGGAGGAGAAACCGGCCACGCGGGTGGCGAGTTCGTCCGGGACGCCGGCCGCGGACAGCTCGTCGTACACGTGCTGGTACCACTCCACGTCCGCGCCGCGCAGCAGCTTCGGCAGCTCCTGCCAGACCCGCTCGACCCGCTCGGCGAAGAACTCCACCGTCTCGGCGAGCTGGAGCGGCTGCGGCCGGTTGTTCAGCAGCCAGCGGGTGCCGCGCTCGACCAGGCGGCGCGAGTGCAGGCGGATGCGGGTCTGGACGCCCGCGTCGACCTGGTTGTCCAGGCCCTCGACGGCGTCCCACACGGGCGCCGAACGGAAGATCGCGCGGGCCGCGGTCTGGGCGCGGACGATCTCCTCCAGGGAGGCGCCGGTCTCCTCACGCAGCCGGTGCAGATACGTCGTACCGCCCGTGTTGACCGTGTCGTTGACCAGCACGGTCGTGGTGATCTCGCGGCGCAGCGGGTGGTTGTCGATCGCGTCGGCGAACCGCTCGCGCAGCGCCGTCGGGAAGTACGCGTGCAGCAGTCCGCGCAGGTACGGGTCGTCCGGCAGCGAGGTGTGCAGCAGTTCCTCGGCGACCGTGATCTTCGTGTACGCGAGCACGACGGCGGTCTCCGGGCTGGTCAGCCCCTGGCCCTGGGCGAGGCGCTCGCGGATCTGCCGGTCGGTGGGCAGGAACTCCAGCGCCCGGTCCAGGTGGCCCTCGCGCACCAGGTGGCGGATGAACCGCTGCTGGGCGTGGAGCATGTCCTTCGCCTGGAACAGGGCGTTGGCGAGGGCGGTGTTCTGCGCGTAGTTGTTGCGCAGGACCAGCGCGCCGACCTCGTCGGTCATCTCGGCGAGCAGCTTGTTGCGCTGCTTGACGGTCATGTCGCCGTCCGCGACCAGGCCGTTCAGCAGGATCTTGATGTTCACCTCGTGGTCGGAGGTGTCCACACCGGCGCTGTTGTCGATCGCGTCGGTGTTGATCTTGCCGCCGTGCAGGGCGAACTCGATCCGGCCGAGCTGGGTCAGGCCCAGGTTGCCGCCCTCGCCGACGACCTTGACCCGCAGGTCCTGGCCGTCGACGCGGATGGCGTCGTTGGCCTTGTCGCCGACGTCCCCGTTCGACTCCGACGACGCCTTCACGTACGTGCCGATGCCGCCGTTCCACAGCAGGTCCACCGGCGCCGTGAGGATCGTCTTCATCAGGTCGGCCGGGGTCATCTTGGTGACCTTGCCCTCGATGCCCAGCGCCTCGCGGATGTGGCTGTTGAGCGGGATCGACTTGGCCGTGCGCGGGTAGATGCCGCCGCCCGCCGACAGCAGCTCGGTGTTGTAGTCGGCCCAGCTGGAGCGGGGCAGCTCGAACAGGCGGCGGCGCTCGGCGTAGGAGACGGCCGCGTCCGGGGTGGGGTCGATGAAGATGTGCCGGTGGTCGAAGGCGGCGACCAGACGGATGTGCTCGGACAGCAGCATGCCGTTGCCGAACACGTCACCGGACATGTCGCCGATGCCGACGACCGTGAAGTCCTCGCTCTGCGTGTCCACGCCCAGCTCGCGGAAGTGCCGCTTGACGGACTCCCAGGCGCCGCGCGCGGTGATGCCCATGCCCTTGTGGTCGTAACCGGCGGAGCCGCCGGAGGCGAAGGCGTCGCCGAGCCAGAAGCTGTAGGTGTTCGCGACCTCGTTGGCGATGTCCGAGAAGGTCGCGGTGCCCTTGTCCGCGGCGACCACCAGGTAGGTGTCGTCACCGTCGTGCCGGACCACGTCCCGCGGCGGCACGACCTCGCCGGCCACCATGTTGTCGGTGATGTCGAGCAGCGCGGAGATGAACGTCTTGTAGCTGGCGATGCCCTCGGCGAGCCAGGCGTCGCGGTCCACGCTCGGGTCGGGCAGCTGCTTGGCGACGAAGCCGCCCTTGGCGCCGACCGGCACGATGACGGTGTTCTTCACCATCTGCGCCTTGACCAGGCCGAGGATCTCGGTACGGAAGTCCTCGCGCCGGTCGGACCAGCGCAGGCCCCCTCGGGCGACCTTGCCGAAGCGCAGGTGCACGCCCTCCACGCGCGGCGAGTACACCCAGATCTCGTACGCCGGGCGCGGCGCGGGCAGGTCCGGGATGGCCTGCGGGTCGAACTTCATGGAGACGTAGTCGTGCGGCCGGCCGCCGGACGCGTCCTGGAAGAAGTTCGTGCGCAGGGTCGCCTTGATGACGGTCAGGAAGGACCGCAGGATGCGGTCCTCGTCCAGGCTGGCCACCTGCTCCAGGGCCGCGTCCAGCTCCTCCAGCAGCGCGTCGGTGATCTCCACACCCGCCTGCTGCCGCTCCGGGGACATCCGGGCCTCGAACAGGGAGACGAGGAGCCGGGTGGTGTGGACGTTGTTGCGGAGGGTGTCCTCCATGTAGTCCTGCGAGAAGGTCGAGCCGGCCTGCCGCAGGTACTTGGCGTAGGCGCGCAGCACCATCGCCTGCCGCCAGGTCAGCCCCGCGCTCAGCACGAGCGCGTTGAAGCCGTCGTTCTCGGCCTGGCCGGTCCAGGTCGCGGCGAAGGCCTCCTGGAAGCGCTCGCGGGCGTCGTCGCCGAGGTACTCCCCGCCGCCCGCCGCCCTGGGCATGCGCAGACCGAAGTCGTAGATCCAGGCGGTCGTGCGGTCCGCACAGCGCAGCTCGTACGGCCGCTCGTCGGTGACCTCGACACCGAGCCGGCTCAGCACCGGCAGCACCTTGGAGAGGGAGACCGAGCCGCCCTTCTGGTAGATCTTGAAGCGGCGCTCCTCGGGCGCGGCACCCACCGGCTCGTACAGGCTCAGCGAGAAGGTCTTGTCCTCGCTGAGCTGCTCCAGGTGGACCAGGTCGGCGACCGCGGCCCGCGGGCTGTGGTCTGCCTTGTAGCCCTCGGGGAAGGCGTTGTTGTAGCGGCGCAGCACCTCGGCCGCGCGCTCCTCGCCGCACTCGGCGGTCAGCGCCTCGGCGAACGCGTCGGCCCAGGAGCGGGCCGCCTCGACCAGGCGGACCTCGATGCGCTCCTTGTCGGTGTCCGACAGCTCGGGCAGCTCGGTGCCCGGCGGGACCCGGACGACGAAGTGCAGCCGGGACAGGATCGACTCGGTGTTCCAGGCGGTGAAGTCGACGCTGATGCCGCCCAGCTCCTCCTTCAGGATGTCGATGATCCGAAGGCGCACACCGGTGGTGTAGCGGTCGCGCGGGAGGTAGACGAGGGCCGAGTAGTAGCGGCCGTACTCGTCCTGGCGCAGGTACAGCCGCAGCCGGCGGCGCTCCTGGAGGTAGAGCACGCTCGTGGCGATGGACTGGAGTTCCGCGACGGGCGTCTGGAACAGCTCGTCGCGCGGGTAGGTCTCCAGGATCTGGAGCAGGTCGCGGCCGTCATGGCTGTTGGGCGAGAACCCAGCGCGCTCCAGCACCTCGTCCACCTTGCGGCGGATGACCGGAACGCGGCGCACGGACTCCGTGTACGCGGCGGAGGAGAACAGACCGAGGAAGCGCCGCTCACCGACGACGTTGCCGTCCGCGTCGAACTTCTTGACGCCGATGTAGTCCAGGTACGACGGCCGGTGCACGGTGGCCCGGCTGTTGGCCTTGGTCAGCACGAGCAGCTTGTGCTCGCGCGCCTTGGCCCGGGCGTCCGCCGGGAGACGCTCGAAGGAGGGGCTGACCGGGTGCTGGTCGTCCTCGGCGTGGTGCGGGTCCGAACGCAGTATGCCGAGACCGGTGCCGGGCACGGCGGCGAGCGTGTCGTCGTCGCGCAGCTGGTACTCGCGGTAGCCGAGGAAGGTGAAGTGGTCGTCGGCCAGCCAGTGCAGCAGCTCGCGGGCCTCCTCGGCCTCCGGCCCGGGCAGGTCGCCGGGGACGGGCTCGCCCTCCAGGCCGTCGGCGATCCGGATCGCCGACTCCCGCATCTTCTCCCAGTCCTCGACGGCCTCGCGGACGTCGGACAGCACGCGCAGCAGGTCGGCGGTGATCTGCTTCAGGTCGGCGCGGTCGGTCTCGCGGTCGATCTCGACGTGGATCCAGGACTCGACGTGCGTGTCGTGCGGGAGGTCGCCGGTGAGCCCGGCGGACTGGGCCGGCAGCACCTCGATCAGCTTGCCGGTCAGGTCCCGCCGCACGACGAACTGCGGGTGGATCACGACGTGGATGCCGCGCCCCTGCCGGGTCAGCTCATTGGTGACCGAGTCCACGAGGAAGGGCATGTCGTCGGTGACGACCTCCACGACGGTGTGGCTGCACGTCCACCCGTTCTCCTCCACCGTCGGGGTGTGCACCCGGACGTTCGCGGTGCCCTGGGGGCGGGTCTCGGCGAGACGGTAGTGCGAGACCGCGGCGCCGAAGACGTCGACCGGGTCGCGGTCGGCGAGGTCTTCCGGGGCGGTGTGCAGGTAGTAGCGCTGGAGGAACGCGAGCACGGATTCGCTGTCCGGGGTGCCGGGGGTGCCCTCGCTCGTCGTCCCGGTCGGTAGGTGCCCCCCGACCGGGCTGTTCTCAGCTACCCGGGCGGCCCGTTCGAGCAGCTCGGCCTTGGCTTCGTCCAGCTTGGTCTGCATTGTCCTCTGGCTCCTGTCGCGCGCCGTTGCGTGACGTAGAAGGAAGTACGGTCTCTTTCCCTCCGGCTCGACGCCACGGCCCGGGGTGTCCGGTCCGATCCGACGCTATGCCGCGAGGTGAGATGAGCGGGGGGAATTCGGCCATTCTCGGCACGTCCGTGGAGTGTGACGCTGCTCTCGGCACCGCCGTGTCCCGGGCCGCACTCGGCGTCCTGGAGGCGTCCGCGCCCCCGTCCCGCCCGCGAGGACCAGCGACCGCGGCCCGGTCACGGAGGTGTTCCGTGCAACCCGGGCGCAGGGCAGGAGCAGGATCGCCCCCGCGAGATATCGCGCTGATCACGCCACAAGGCTATCGCCACTTACCCCGGGCCCGTCATGAGCCGTATGTGTACAAAACCGAGGGGCGAAGTTTGACGTTCTGCACAGCGGCGGGGCGGGGGCGGGTGGCGTAACCGACGGCCGGCCGACGGCCGGTTCCCGTCCGGGTCACCCGGTCGCGCCCCCGTGCCCGTGGTCGCACCCTGAAAAGCGCCGGGCCCTCTTGGCAAGGGGCGCCCGGCGGAGGCACGGTGCCCAGGACACTGTGCGGAGTCTCCCCGGAGGAGCCGACATGCCCACCAAGATCCTCATCGTCACCGGCGACGCGGCGGAGTCCCTGGAGGTGCTCTACCCCTACCAGCGGCTGCGCGAAGAAGGCTACGACGTCCACATCGCCGCCCTGACCCGCAAGACCCTCCGCTTCGTCGTGCACGACTTCGAACCCGGTTTCGACACCTACACCGAGAAGCCCGGCTACACCTGGCCCGCCGACCTGGCCTTCTCCGAGGTCGACCCGGGCGACTACGCGGCCCTCGTCATCCCCGGCGGCCGGGCCCCGGAGTATCTGCGCAACGACCCCGAACTGCGCAAGATCCTCAAGGCCTTCTTCGACGCCGACAAGCCGGTCGCCCAGATCTGCCACGGCCCGCTGCTCACCGCGGCGATCGACTCGCTGCGGGGCCGCCGGGTCACGGCCTACCCGGCGCTGGAGCCGGACATGCAGGCAGCCGGCGCGGGCTTCCAGGACGCCGAGGCGGTCGTCGACGGCACCCTGGTCTCCTCCCGCGCCTGGCCGGACCATCCGGCGTGGATGCGGGAGTTCCTGAAGGTGCTCCGCTCCAAGGCACCGGTGAGCTGAGAGACGTCGGCCTGGCGCCGTCGGGCTCGCGGTACACCGGCGGCGTCAGGTCCACGCTCGCGGTACACCGGCTGCTTCGGGTCCGCGGTCGGGGCACGCCGTCGGCGTCAGTCCGCGCTCGCGGCACGCCGCCGGCTTCGGGTCCGCGGTCGGGGCACGCCGTCGGCGTCAGTCCGCACTCGCGGCACGCCGCCAGGCGTCGGGTCGCTGTGGCCGGTCGCGCGGATCCCCGCGCCCCGGGGAGCCGCAGCTGTCGGCATGGCACGCCCTCTCCTGGTCGGCCACAGCGCCCGGCGCCCTCGCGGACCCGCCCCGCGCCCCGCAGGGCTACGCCGCCATCCTCCGTGCCTCGGCCACCGCCTCGGCCAACGTGTCCACCACCGGCACCCCCACCCCCTCCAGGCTCACCCGGCTGTGCGACCCCCCGCTGTACAGCACGGCCCGCGCCCCCACGTGCCGCGCGGCGACCGCGTCGTCCGCCGCGTCCCCGATGACCACGGTCCGCTCGGGCGCCACCCTCCCCGCCAGCGCCTGAAGATGCCGCACCATGTGCTCGGCCTTGCTGCCACCGGACGGTCCCGTACGCCCGTCGACCCGTATGAAGTGCGCCTCGATCCCGAAGCCCCGCACCAGCGGCACCAGGTCCTCGTGCCCGTACATGCTCAGCAACGACTGGCTGTGCCCCGCCGACCGCCACCCCGAGAGCAGGTCCTCCGCACCCTCGGTCAGCCGGCACCGCACCCGGTGCGCGGTGTAGTGGCGGTGGAAGACCCCGTCCATCAGCTCCCACTCGGCGTCGGTCGGCAGCCGGCCGAGCAGCCGCTCGTAGAACTTCGGCACCGGCACGCAGTACAGCGCCCGGTACTGCTCCAGTGTGATCGGCGCCAGCCCCAGCTCCGCGAAGGCCGCGTTCGTCGCCCCGATGATCGCGTCATTGTCGTGGAACAGCGTCCCGTTCCAGTCCCAGACGATGTGCGCGCTTCCCTGCGTCCCCATGTCCAAGACCGTACCCGCCCCCACTGACAATCAGGGCACCACCGGGATCAGCGCAGGTCAGCCCAGCCCCACCAGGCTGGGGATCTCCTGGGTGGCGTACCACAGCAGCTCGTGGTCGTCCGCCCCGTCCACGGCGAACTGCGCGTCGTCGTCCCCGCCGTCCGCCGCCTCCAGCGCGTCCGCCGCGGCGGCCACGTCCGGCTCCGCGTCCTCGGCGTCGACGTGCACGGAGGCCGCCTTCGCGAGCGGCACCGCGACCCGCACGGTGACCTCGCCGAGCGCGGCGGGTTCGAGCGCGCGGTCCGGGTCGACGCTCGCGGCGCCGTCGGGCACGTCCACGGCGACCACGACCCGGCGCCGTACCGCGTCCGGGTCCGCCGCGAGCAGCCGCAGCGAGGCCAGCGCGGCCCGGCTGAGCGCGGCGTACTCCAGCTCCTCGACGTCCTCGGAGAGGTACCACTCGCGCAGCGCGGGCGTGACGGCGTACGCGACGAAGGGGCCGGTCCCCAGCTCACCCGTCTTGTACGCCTCGGCGAGAGCGGGGAGGGTCACGGGGACGTAGACGCGCATGCTGGCCGCTCTTTCCTGTTCCTGGTCAAAGGCTCCGCTGGGGCCCCGGGGAGGGCGGCTGGCGCGTCTCCCGGAGGGCCTTCAGGATACGTGCGGCCGTCCCCCTTCGGGCCCCTGCCCGCACCCGCGGAGGCGTCCACTCCAGGCCGTCGATTCACCCTCGCCGGCCGCTTGGCCCTGGGGCGCGGGGCTCCCCCGGTCCCTCGGATAGGTGAACATCGCCGGCTCCCCTCCCGCCCGCCGCCGCTCCTTGCCACCCTCTCCGGCGCCCCGTACAAGATCCCCACCATCCAGTTACCGCCCGGTATCCCCCGGGCCCGCCGAACGGGGACGCCCCATGAACAAGGTCATGAGCCGTACCGCCCAGCCCCACCCGCGGCACCGCCCGCCGACCCGCCGCGACTCCCGCCGCCCCGGCGGCGCCCCGCCCCGCACGCCCAGCCACCCGGCGGCCACACGGACGGTGGCCACACGGACGGCGGCGGCCCGTACGCTGCCCGGAACGGCCGTACGGCAGCCCCGGCCCACCGACCTCTTCGCCGAGCGCCTGCTGGCCGTCCTGAGCGGTCAGCGGCCCGTCCACTGGATGCTGCGGCACACCGCGGGGCGCGCCTACGACGACCTGGCCCGCCTGGCCGAACGCAGCCCCCTGCGCGCCCTCGGCTCCCGCCCCGTCGTCCAGGACATCGGCTACTACGTCCCCAGCCGGGGCGCCCTGGAGGTCTTCGCCCGCATCGCCGCCGGTGACCAGCTGCGCGCCATGGCCTTCCGCCTGGAACTGGGCAAGGACCTCCGCTGGCGCTGCACGGCGGTGGAGACGGGCACGACGTAGGGCCGGGGCGGCGCGGGCCGCTCCTCGGGCGCGGCCGGTACCCGCGCGGCTGCGGCGGCACAGGGCACCGACCAGCAGGCAACGCAGCAGGGCCGGGCCCCCGGAAGGGAACCCGGCCCTGTTCGACCGCTGAAGCGCCGCGGGCGACCGTTACTTCTTGCGGCGCCGCCCGCCCTTGGCCTGCCGGCGCCGCTCGGCCCGCGTGAGCCCGTCCGACTCGGACCGCACCGGCTCGTCCTCCTCCAGGTCACGCTCGACGATGCCGCCCTCACCGTCCACCGTCGGCGCGGAGAAGTGCAGATCCCGCCGCTGGGGAACGTCCAGCCCCTTCGCACGGATCTCGGGACGCGCGCCCGCCTGCGCCGGAACGGTGTCCTGGACGCCCTCGCCCACCGGCTGGGCCTCCTCGACCGGGACCTCCTCGACCTGCTGCTCGACCTGGACCTCCAGGTTGAACAGGTAGCCGACGGACTCCTCCTTGATGCCGTCCATCATCGCGGTGAACATGTCGAAGCCCTCGCGCTGGTACTCGACCAGCGGGTCCTTCTGCGCCATCGCGCGCAGGCCGATGCCCTCCTGGAGGTAGTCCATCTCGTAGAGGTGCTCGCGCCACTTGCGGTCCAGGACCGACAGCACGACCCGGCGCTCCAGCTCACGCATGATCTCGGAGCCGAGCTGCGCCTCGCGGGCCTCGTACTGCTGGTAGATGTCCTCCTTGATGGACTCCTCGATGAACTCGGCGGTGAGGCCGGCCCGGTCGCCGGCCGCCTCCTCCAGCTCCTCGATGGTGACCTTCACCGGGTACAGCTGCCGGAAGGCACCCCACAGCCGGTCCAGGTCCCAGTCCTCGGGGAAGCCCTCGGAGGTCTCGGCGCGCACGTACGCCTCGATGGTGTCGTCCATGAAGTGCCGGACCTGCTCGTGCAGGTCCTCGCCCTCCAGGACGCGCCGGCGCTCGCCGTAGATGACCTCGCGCTGCCGGTTGAGGACCTCGTCGTACTTCAGGACGTTCTTACGGGTCTCGAAGTTCTGCGTCTCGACCTGGGCCTGCGCGGAGGCGATGGCGCGGGTGACCATCTTGTTCTCGATCGGCACGTCGTCCGGCACGTTGGCCATCGACATCACGCGCTCGACCATCTGGGCCTTGAACAGGCGCATCAGGTCGTCGCCCAGCGACAGGTAGAAGCGGGACTCGCCCGGGTCGCCCTGACGGCCGGAACGGCCGCGCAGCTGGTTGTCGATGCGCCGCGACTCGTGCCGCTCGGTGCCGAGGACGTAGAGGCCGCCCAGCTCCTCGACCTCGTCCTTCTCCGCCTTGACGGCCTGCTCGGCCTTCTCCAGGGCGGACGGCAGGGCGGCGGCCCACTCCTCGATGTGCTCCTCGGGGTCGAGGCCGCGCTGGCGCAGCTCCGCCTCGGCGAGGTCCTCGGGGTTGCCGCCGAGCTTGATGTCCGTACCACGGCCGGCCATGTTGGTGGCCACCGTCACGGCGCCCTTGCGGCCGGCCTGGGCGACGATCTGCGCCTCGCGCTCGTGGTGCTTGGCGTTCAGCACCTCGTGCTGGATGCCGCGCTTGCTGAGCTGCTGCGAGAGGTACTCCGACTTCTCGACGGAGGTCGTGCCGACGAGGATCGGCTGGCCCTTCTCGTGCTTCTCGGCGATGTCGTCGACGACCGCCTCGAACTTGGCCACCTCGGTGCGGTAGATCAGGTCCGACTGGTCCTTGCGGACCATCGGCTTGTTGGTCGGGATCGGGACCACGCCGAGCTTGTAGATCTGGTGGAACTCGGCTGCCTCGGTCATCGCCGTACCGGTCATGCCGGAGAGCTTCTTGTAGAGGCGGAAGAAGTTCTGGAGGGTGATCGTGGCGAGCGTCTGGTTCTCGTCCTTGATGTCCACCCCTTCCTTCGCCTCGATCGCCTGGTGCATGCCCTCGTTGTAGCGGCGGCCGGCGAGGATACGGCCGGTGTGCTCGTCGACGATCATGACTTCGCCGTCGATGACGACGTAGTCCTTGTCCTTCTTGAAGAGCTCCTTGGCCTTGATGGCGTTGTTCAGGTAGCCCACGAGCGGGGTGTTCACCGACTCGTACAGGTTGTCGATGCCCAGCCAGTCCTCGACCTTGCCGACACCGGACTCGTGGATGGCGACCGTGCGCTTCTTCTCGTCGACGTCGTAGTCGCCGGTCTCCTCCATGCCCTTGAGCGGGTTGCCGGCCTCACCGCGCTTGAGGCGCGTGACCAGCTTGGCGAAGTCGCCGTACCACTTGGTGGCCTGGTCGGCCGGGCCGGAGATGATCAGCGGCGTACGGGCCTCGTCGATGAGGATGGAGTCGACCTCGTCGACGATGGCGAAGTTGTGGCCGCGCTGCACCAGCTCGTCCTTCGACCACGCCATGTTGTCGCGCAGGTAGTCGAAGCCGAACTCGTTGTTCGTGCCGTAGGTGATGTCGCACGCGTACTGCTCGCGGCGCTGGGCCGGCGTCATGTTGGCGAGGATGCAGCCGACGCTCAGGCCCAGGAACTTGTGGACGCGGCCCATCATCTCGGAGTCGCGCTCGGCCAGGTAGTCGTTGACCGTGATGAGGTGGACGCCGTCCCCGGACAGGGCGTTCAGGTACGCGGGCAGCGTGCCGACGAGGGTCTTGCCCTCACCGGTCTTCATCTCGGCCACATAGCCGAGGTGGAGCGCGGCACCGCCCATCATCTGCACGTCGTAGTGACGCTGGCCGAGGACGCGCTTGGCGGCCTCGCGGACCGTGGCGAACGCCTCGGGGAGCAGGTCGTCCAGGCTCTCACCGTCGGCGTAGCGCTGCTGGTACTCCGCGGTGAGGGCACGCAGCTCGGCGTCGGAGAGGTCGACGAAGTCCTCTTCGATGGAGTTGACCTGGTCCGCGATGCGGTGCAGCTTGCGCAGGATCTTGCCTTCGCCTGCACGCATGATCTTCGAGAGGACGGACACGGGGGCTGGTCTCCTTGCCGGTCGGGCCTGGGACGGTCGGTTTTCCTTCTGACGTACTGAGCAACGGCCATCGTATGCGAGGACCCGGCTGCGCCGGGAGGCCTGGCGACCCGACGGCTGCCTCACCCAGGACAACGGACGGGGCGACCGGATGGTGCCGCACCGGCACGGGGAATTACGCGAAACGTGATCACCCGCTCACTCATTGCGAAAATCCATGGCCGGCACGGGGCGACCCGAGCAGAATCGGGCGATGGAACCCGTCACGCTCACCACGGACCGTCTGCTGCTGCGCCCGGTCGGCCCCGCCGACACCGACGCGGTGTACGCGGCGGCGCAGGACCCCGACATCCAGCGCTGGACGCTGGTCCCCTCGCCCTATCTCCCGGAGCACGCGATCGGCTTCACGGAGCAGATCGTCCCGGACGGCTGGTCGCAGGGCTCGACGTTCACCTTCGGCGTCTTCCTCACGGCCGGCGAGCTGGTCGCCATGCTCGCCCTGACGATGCGCTCACTGGGCACGGCCGAGGTCGGCTTCTGGGCGGCCAAGGAACACCGCGGCAACGGATACGTCGCGGAGGCCACGCTCACCGCCTGCCGGTGGATCTTCACCGAGGTGGGCGTCGACCGTGTCGAATGGCGGGCCGAGGTCGGCAACCACGCCTCCCGCGCGGTCGCCGAACGCGCGGGCTTCACCATCGAGGGCACCCTGCGCTCCGGCCTCAACAACAAGGGCGTGCGCCGCGACTGCTGGGTCGGCTCCCTGCTCCCCTCCGACCTGGGCCTGCCCTCCACGGCCCCGTACCTGCCTGCGCGTTCCTGAGCCCGTTCGCCGTTCCCGAGGGAACGGACAACTCGTCGCGGGCTGTCAGTGGCACCCTCTATCGTCCGACGCATGACGACCCTTCCGCGCCCGACCACCACTCTCACCGCGGACGACGCCCGCCGGATCGCCCTGCGGGCCCAGGGCCTGCTCGGCGCGCCCGACCGGCGCGCGGGCGTCCGCGGGGTGCTGCGCCACCTCGGCGCGGTCCAGCTCGACACGATCTCGGTGCTCGCCCGCTCCCATGAACTGGTGCCCTACGCCCGGCTGGGCGCGGTCGGCCGCAAGGCCGTGGAGGCCGCGTACTGGACGGACGCCCACGCCTTCGAGTACTGGTCGCACGCGGCCTGCATCCTCCCCATCGAGGAGTGGCCGCACTTCGCCTTCCGCCGCCGCGCCTACCGGGACCGGCCTCACTGGCACCACGAACTCCCCGACGGCGCCTACGACCAGGTCATCAAGCAGCTCCGCGCGGAGGGCCCGCTGACCGCCACCGAACTGGGCGGCGCGAAGAAGACGAACGACTGGTGGGACTGGTCGGGCACGAAGGTCGCCGTGGAGCGCGCGCTGATGTACGGCGAGGTGGTGTGCGTGGAGCGGCGCGGCTGGAAGCGGGTGTACGACCTGGCCGAGCGGGCGGTCCCGGCCACGCTGCTCCACGACGAGCTGGACGACTCCGAGTGCCTGCGCCGTCTGGTCCGGCTGGCGGGCGAGTCGCTCGGGGTCGGCACGCGCGCGGACATCGCCGACTACCACCGTCTCAAGGCCGAGCAGGTCGACGCGGTGATCGCGGACTCGGGCCTGGTGCCGGTCGAGGTCGAGGGCTGGGGCAAGCCGGCCTGGGCGGACCCGGCGGCCCTGGCGACGCCGCCGCGCGGCCGGCACCGCACCACGCTGCTGTCGCCGTTCGACTCGCTGATCTGGGAGCGGGCGCGCACGGAGCGGATCTTCGGCTTCACCCACCGGCTGGAGGCGTACGTCCCCAGGCCCAAGCGGGTCCACGGCTACTTCGCGATGCCGGTGCTCGCGGGCGGCCGGCTGGTCGGGCGTGTCGACCCGGCCCGGGAGGGCCGCACGCTGGTGGCCAAGCAGGTCACCCTGGACGGACCGAAGGCGGTCCCGGCGGTGGCCCGGGCGCTGGTCGAGGCGGCGACATGGGTGAGCTGCACCGACGTCCGCGTCGAGCGCGTGGACGCACCCGAGCTGCGCGAGCCCCTGACCAGGGAACTCGCCGGGCTGCTCGGATAGGCGCTAGCGGATCTCCAGGATCTTCTCCCGCATCGCGTAGACCACGGCCTCCATCCGGGAGTGCAGTTGCAGCTTCTCCAGGATGTTGCGGACGTGGTTCTTCACGGTGTTCTCGGAGATGAACAGCTCCTTGGCGATGTCCCGGTTGTTCATGCCCGTGGCGACGAGCTTGAGGACCTCCAGCTCCCGGTCGGTCAGCCGGGGCGCGGGCACCAGCCGGCGCTCGTCGGTGCGCTGGATCATCGACTTGAACTCGGTGAGGAGTTTCGACGCCATCGACGGGCTGATCTGCGACTGTCCGTCGGCCACCGCGCGAATGGCGGTGGCCACCTCGTCGGTCGAGATCTCCTTGAGGAGGTATCCGGTCGCGCCCGCCTTGATCGCGTCGTAGAGGTCGGCCTCCTCGTCGCTGATCGTCAGCATGATGATCTTCGCGCTGGGGGCGACCTCCTTGATGGAGGTGCAGGCCTCGATCCCGCCGCGCTTGGGCATGCGGACGTCCATCAGCACGATGTCGGGCAGCAGGTCGGCGGCCTTGTCGACGGCCTCGGCCCCGTCGCCCGCCTCACCGACGACCTGGATGTCCTCCTCGGCCGCGAGCACGATCTCCAGGCCGCGCCGGAAGAGGGCGTGGTCGTCCACGACCAGGACTCTGATCGGCTCGCGCGACGAGCCCGCGTCCGGGCCCCTGCCGATGACATCGTCGTCGGCGCCCCCGTCCCGCATCGGTCCGAAGGTGTCCGCCATCGTTCCTCCCCCTGAAGGCTGTGGCCTGTGGTCCTGTGCCATCGCCAACCCAAGGCAGCGGCCCACCGGTTGGGCCGGTGCGGCCATGATTTCATGCCCGGGCGGCACCGAGGTGACGTGCGGGGCGCGAAGTGGTCGCACACCGGTGCCCCTGGGGGCGCACACGCGCTCCAGGGGCACCCGCACAGCTTCAGCCGGGGGGATCAGCCGCCCAGCGTGCCACCCGCCGCGGGGGGCTGCGCCTGCGCCTCCGCGACCATCGGGTCGGTGCTGAGGTGGATCACGCCGTAGTCGTAGGCGTGTCGCCGGTAGACGACGCTGGGTTCCTTCGTCTCGGAGTCGACGAACAAGTAGAAGTCGTGGCCGACCAGTTCCATCTCGTACAGGGCCTGGTCGAGCGTCATCGGGGAGGCGACGTGGGTCTTCTCGCGGACGACCAGGGGTCCCTCACCCTTGACCTCCAGCGAACCGATCTTCTTGGTCGGCACTCCGTCCGTCTCCTCCTCGTGGACGGGGAGGCCGCTGCCGTTCAGTGTCGCCGCGCCGGGGACGTGGTCGGGGACCTCTGCCGCCGAGATCCGACGTGCGCCACGGCGCGAGAACCGCTTGTCGTGCTGCTTGCGCAGCCGGGCGTCCAGCTTCTCCGCCGCCAGGTCGAGCGCCGCGTACGGATCGCTGGCCGCCGCCTCCGCCCGGATCACCGGACCGCGGGAGCGGAGCGTGATCTCCACTCGGTCACAGCGGTCGGCCTGTCGGGGGTTCGGCTCCTTGGACACCTCGACGTCGAGGCTGATCACCTTGGCATCGAGCCTCTGGATCTTCTCCAGCTTCAGCTTCTCGGCCACGTGCTTGCGGAACCGCTCGGGCACCTCGGTCTTGCGGCCCTTGACGACGATGTCCACGCAGAACTCCGTTCCCGGATCGCTCCGCTGCGTCGGCGGAGCGTCTCCCTTTCGCACCAGGTCCGGTGATCACCGGACCTCGGACTCGGTGACTTCCACCTCCTCCTCCCCCATGGGCGAGATCTCCACCCCACCGGTGCGGGTGATTGCAGAAAACCCGCGGCACGGCAATCGGATATGAGAGGTGTGGCCTGCGCCTTTCCTCACACCCGAACATATCTCGCCCGGACGGATGTCGTCACCCTCTACTGCGACGTACCTCCATTCAGGTGAATTACCCCTGTCACTAGCTGGAACGATGCACGTTGACGATCAGTTCCTGTTCATTTCGAAAGAATCGTGAGGAGCTGCGATCACGGCGGCATGGAGGATCCACCGCAGGGCGTTCGGCACCGCATTTTCCGGTGCACTATGCACCGACTCCCTTCTCCCCGGCGGCGCACCGATCCATCGTTCCTCCCTACCTTCCCGAGTTGCGGCCTCATACACGGCCGTCCTGCCCTCGGGACGGGTCAGGGCCGCCTCCCGCAGGGCCCGCGCCGCCTCCGCGAGGCTGGCGCCCGTCGTCATCAGGTCATCGACGAGCACGACGGGGCCCGCGCCGAGCAGCCGGCCGCCTCCCGGACCGACCTCCAGCGCCCCGGCCAGGTTCTCCAGACGCCGCCGCGCGTCCAGCCCCGCCTGGTCGGCCACGGCCCGCCGCTGGCGCAGCACAGCCGCCACCCGGGCCGCCGTCCCGGTGCGCCGCAGCTCGCCCGCCGCCGCGAGCGCCATCCGCCGCACCGGATCGTGCCCACGCGCCCGCACGGCCCACCGCGCCGAGGGCACGGGAACCAGCAGCACGGGCCCGCGCCCCGGCCACCCGGCCGACCCGGCGCCGACGTGGGCACCGCGGTCCGCGCCGGCGTGGGCACCGCAGTCCGCGGCCAGGCTCGCCCGCACGGCTCCCGCCAGCGCCGTGCCCAGCGCTCCCGTGAGCGTCAGCGCGCCCCGTTCCTTGTGCGCGAGCAGCAGCGCGCGCACCTCGGCCGCGTAGGGAGCCACCGCGTGCACCACCGGCAGCCCGGCCGGCTCCGGCACCGGCCGCACCCGCCGCGCCGCGCTCCCGTGCAGCGTGGCCCGGCACCGCGGGCAGAGCGCCGTACAAGGTGCGCCGCAGCCCGCGCAGTCGGCCGGCAGCACCAGGTCGGTGAGGTCCTGCCACCACCCCCGCATGACCACCACTGTGCCAACGCGACCGCGGGTCGGCCACCCCTGTGGACAACGCCCTGTGGACAACTCGGCGCGCGACTACGGGAGGAGCGTTCCGCTCTGAGCCGTCCCATGCGTACCCGTCTCGCGCTCAGCCCGGATAGACCGGCGCCGACCCGTCCTTGTCGACCTTCTGCCACTGCGCCCCGGACGGCAGTCGTACGATCCCGTCCTCCGAGTAGGCCACCAGCGGCACCCGCTCGTCCTCGGACGCGGCGATCGCCTTGACGCTGGTGAGCGCCCCCGGTGCCGGGCCGTCGAGGGTGGAGCCGTCGACCTGGACGTACCGCATCTGCTGCACGCCCCCCTGCTCCTGGCCGACGACCAGCAGCCTGCTGTCCCCGGCCCAGGAGATGGCGCTGACCTGCTCCAGGTCGGGCGCCGCCGACCGCAGTCCGTCCACCGAGATGCCCTGCCCGGTTCCGTCGTCGCGCTGGATCCGTCCGATGAAGAGGGACTGTTTGCCGTCCTTCTCCACGACCAGCGCGATCCGCGCCCCGTCGGCGGCCACCCGCGCGTCCTCGATCTGGCCGGACAGGTCCGGGACGGCGACCGGCTCCGGCTTGTCGGCGCCCTGTTCCAGGACGAACAGCCGCGGCCGGTGCGGGTCGCGGTCGGCCACCCACAGGTCGCCGCGGGCGTCCCAGCTCGGGGTGGCGAGCCGGTGGTCGGGGGTCGTGCCGGCACTGGTCAGCAGCGGATCACCGAGCGATCCGTCCGACGCCAGCGACGTCACGTACAGCGTCCTGCCCTCGTCGCCGATCCCGGCCGCGGTGTGCTCGTCCCGCGACACCGCCACCGACTGCAAGCCCCGGCCGCTCTCGCCCAGCGGACCCGGCACCGGCACGGACGCCGTCCCCGTGCTCCCGGTCTGCATCCGTACCATCCGGTGCTTGCCGTCGAGGAAGTACAGGTAATCGGGACGCTTGGACGACCCGTGCCAGGCGACGGACTCGGCGCGCTCCCCGGTCAGTTCGCACAGCCGGTCGCCGCCGGTCCCCCGCAGCTCGACGGAGTCCAGCGTCGGCGCCAGGTTCCGCAGGGTGAACAGCATCTGCGTCGCCATCTCGGTGCACCTGCCCGGCGCCACCCGGGACGGCTTGAGGTTCAGCGGCACCGTCAGCTTGTTCTGGTCGTCCGGTGCCAGCCCGGAGACGCCCTTCTGCAACGCCGTGCCGGTCGGGAAGCTCGACCTGACCACCGGTCCGAGCCACGTCGTGGGTCCGTTCAGCAGCGAGCGGACCAGCTGGGTCATCGGGTCGACCTTGCTGCGCACGAACACCGGGTCGGCGACCGCCACCGGCTGGCCGCTCGCCCCGACGGACGCGTCGGAGGCGAAGTAGTACTTGTCGACGGACCTGTAGTTGCGCTGGAAGTCCGACTTGCCCATGACGACCCCGTTGGGCAGCCCGTCGATGCGCCACTGCCCGTTCTTCGCGTCCTTCGTGAGGTGCAGCTTCTTGCGGTAGGTGCCGTCGGCGGGCTGGTAGGCCTGCTGCTCGTCGACCGTGGCGACCTGGCTGCCGGACAGCACGCAGGTGACGCTGTTGGTCTCCTCCCGGCCGCCCGGACGGCAGTCGGTCTCGATGGTCGGACCGTTCGCGAGGACGGTGGTCGACTGCTCGGGCCGCCAGGTGCGGGCCGCGTCGGCCGTCAGGTACTTGCGAGCCGTGTCATATCCCGGGTCGTCGCTGGTCAGCGCCTCCAGGAAGCCCTGCATGATCTCGCCCGGACCGGCGCCGTCGGCAGGCGGCATGGCGAACACCCGGACCCCGGTGTCCTGCCGCGGCGTGGACTCCACGTCCCGCAGGTCCCCGCTGTCGGGCATCGAGGCACAACCGGCCAGCAGTACGACACCCAAGGCGGCGTACGCCACCGCGCGCCACGACCGCCGCCGTGCGCCCCCCTCGCGGTCAGCGGCCACGAAATGCCTCCCCTGGCTCGGTCGAGTCCTGCGGCGTGGCCGCGTCCGGCCGGCCCGCGTTCGCGCCGGGCGCCGGACGTGCGGCGGGCCCGTCGACCGGACGCCGTGCGCCGGCGGTGGGCCGGGGCACGACGCGCGCGCCGTTGCCGTTGCCGGGCAGCGCGGTCGGGTCGACGGCCGGGGTGGCAGTGGCCAGCCGCGGCGCGATCTCCGCCCGCGGCGGCAGCGCGGGCGCCTGGACGCCGTTCTGCTGCACCGGAACGGTCGCCCGCTTCTCCTCGCCCGCCCTGGGCAGGCCGGCGTCGTCGAGGCCGCGGTTGCGGCGGGAGTCCTTGGGCTCCAGCGGTATCGGCGAGCCCCGCAGCGGCTCGTCCGCCGTCCTCGGCAGCGTCAGCCGGAACTGGGAGCCACCGCCCGGCTCGCCCCACGCCTGCAACCAGCCGCCGTGCAGCCGCGCGTCCTCCAGGGCGATCGACAGCCCGAGGCCGGTACCGCCGGTGGTACGCGCGCGTGCCGGGTCGGCCCGCCAGAAACGGCTGAAGACCCGGGTCGCCTCACCGGGCTTGAGTCCTACGCCGTAGTCCCGCACCGCGACGGCCACGGCTCCGCCCGCGGCGGCCAGCTTGACGACGACGTCCTTGCCCTCGCCGTGCTCGACGGCGTTGACGACGAGGTTGCGCAGAATCCGCTCCACCCGCCGGGCGTCCGCCTCGGCGACGACGGGCTGCTGGTCACCGAGCACCCGTATGCGCGTGCCCTTGCGCTCGGCGAGCGGCTCGGCACCGCTCACGACCCGCCGGACGACCTCCCTGAGGTCTATCGGCTCGGCCTCCAGCGCCGCCGCCCCGGCGTCGAAACGGCTGATCTCCAGCAGGTCGGCGAGCAGCGACTCGAACCGGTCCAGCTGGTCGGCGAGCAGCTCGGCCGACCGCGCGGTGACCGGATCGAAGTCCTCGCGCGCCTCGTGGATGACGTCCGCGGCCATCCGGACGGTGGTCAGCGGGGTGCGCAGCTCGTGCGAGACGTCGGAGACGAACCGCCGCTGCATCCGCGACAGGTCCTCCATCTGCTGGATCTTGCCCTGCAAGTTCTGCGCCATCTTGTTGAAGGCCTCGCCCAGACGCGCGATGTCGTCCTCGCCGGTGACCTTCATCCGCTCCTGCAACCGCCCGGCCGACAACCGCTCCGCGATCCCGGCCGCCATCCGCACCGGCGTGACGACCTGCCGCACCACCAGCCAGGCGATGGCGCCGAGCAGGACGACGACGAACAGCCCCGCGGTGGCGAGCGTGCCCTTGACCAGGCTCAGGGACTTCTCCTCCTGCGTGAGCGGGAAGAGGTAGTACAGCTCGTACGGGCGGCCGTTGGGGTCGTTGACCTGCTTGCCGATGACGAGCCCCGGCTGCGAGTCCTTGCCGCCGTAGTAGACGATCCGCGTGTTGCTCTGGACGGCCGACGTGCCGCTGTTGACCCGCTCGCGCAGGGCGGCGGGCACGCTGGACGTCGGGTTGACGTTCCCGGAGCCGCGCGGGCTGCGCCCGCCGCCGCTGTCGTCGCCCACGGGCAGCGTCACCACGTCGAAGGCGCCCGCGCCGCCGCTGGACAGCGACTCCACGAGGTCGCTCATCCACTGGATGACGTTCTGCGACTGCCGCCCGTCCCCGGTCGCCGTGCCGTCAGCGGTATCGGCCCCGGCTCCCGCACCGGTCCCGCCGGCCGCCTCGTCGGCCTTCTGCTTGGCCACCGCGAACCCGCCCGTGGCCTGGCTCTGCGACGCCTTGACCTTCGCGTCGAGCAGGCCGTTGCGCACCTGCCCGATCACGACGAAGCCCAGCAGCAGAACCACACCGAGCGACATCAGCAGGGTGGTGGCGACGACCCTGAGCTGGATGTTGCGCCGCCACAACCGCATCACCGGCAGCAGCGGACGGCGCACCCAGCGCAGGAACAGGCGAAGGACCGGGCTGCCCTGGACCCCGCCCTCAAGCAGCCCGCCGTCGAACATGGCGCGCCAGCGCGCACCCGCCGCCGTCCGGCCGACAGGCCGCCCCGGACGGGCCCCAGAACCGCCGGGAGCCGAAGCGGCGCTGTCCCCGGACATGTCAGCTCGGTCCGGCCTTGTAACCGACACCACGGACGGTCACCACGATCTCCGGCCGCTCCGGGTCCTTCTCGACCTTGGAGCGCAGCCGCTGGACGTGCACGTTGACGAGCCGCGTGTCGGCCGCGTGCCGGTAGCCCCACACCTGCTCCAGCAGCACCTCACGGGTGAACACCTGCCAGGGCTTGCGCGCGAGCGCGACCAGCAGGTCGAACTCCAGCGGGGTCAGCGCTATCGACTGCCCGTCCCGCTTCACCGAGTGCCCGGCGACATCGATGACCAGGTCACCGATGGTGAGCTGCTCCGGTGCCGGCTCCTCCGACCTGCGCAGCCGTGCCCGGATCCGGGCCACCAGCTCCTTCGGCTTGAACGGCTTGACGATGTAGTCGTCGGCGCCCGACTCCAGGCCCACGACGACATCGACGGTGTCGCTCTTGGCCGTGAGCATCACGATCGGCACACCGGACTCCGCCCGGATCAGCCGGCACACCTCGATGCCGTCCCGTCCGGGCAGCATCAGGTCGAGCAGCACCAGATCGGGCTTCGCCTCACGGAAAGCGGCCAGCGCCTTGTCGCCGTCGGCTACGAAAGACGGCTCAAAACCTTCACCACGCAGCACGATGCCGAGCATCTCGGCCAGTGCGGTGTCGTCGTCGACGACAAGGACTCGTCCCTTCATAAACGACATCATCCCATTCTCATAACAGCGACAGGCGCCCTGGTGAGGGAGGTCACTGGCCGGTGACGATAGTCGTACGGGGCCGTCACTGTCTGCCCCTGTCCGTCGACGACGACGCCAGTCACCGATGTCAACTCGACGCCTGCGGAGCCCCAGCCGGTGGCCGGGCGCACAGTTCCGCGAGCGCCTCGGCCGTCACGGGCGAGACCACGCCCTCCTCGGTGACGATCGCTGTCACCAGTTCAGGCGGGGTCACGTCGAACGCCGGGTTGTACGCCTGTGTCCCCAGCGGTGCCATCGGAATCCCACCTCCTGCTCCCGCCGCCTGGGGCGCCGCCATCTCGGTCACCTCGAAGCCGGGACGCTGCTCGACCTCGATGGACGCCCCGTCGGGAGTGCCCGGGTCGACCGTCGTCAGCGGCGCCACCACGATGAACGGCACATGGTGGTACCGGGCGAGCACGGCGAGCGGATAGCTCCCCACCTTGTTCGCCACCGAACCGTCGGCCGCGATCCGGTCCGCTCCGATCAGCACCGCGTCCACCTCACCCGCCGCGAACAGGGAACCCGCCGCGTTGTCCGTGAGCAGGGTGTACGCCATACCGCTGCGGGCCGCTTCGTACGCCGTCAGGCGAGCGCCTTGCAGCAGCGGACGCGTCTCGTCCACCCACAGCCGCCGCAGCCGGCCCGCCCGGTGCGCGGCGAGGGCCACCGCGAAGGCCGTGCCCTCCCCGCCCGACACCAGCGACCCGGTGTTGCAGTGGGTCAGAATCCGGTGCCCGCCGCCGGACAGCACCTCGTCCAGCAGCGCCAGACCATGGGCCGCCATCCGGGCGCTGGCCTCGGCGTCCTCCTGGTGCAGCGCCCGCGCCGCGGCCAGCGCGGCCACGGCGGCCGCGGTCGGGTCGCCGGTCCGGGCCAGCGCCGCCTGGTGCGCCGCCCGCGCCCGGCGCACCCCGACGGACAGGTTCACCGCGGTGGGCCTGGCCTCTTCGAGCGCCCGCGCGGCCTCGGCCACGTCGAAGCCCCGCGCGGCGGCGAGCGCGACGCCGTACGCCCCCGCGATCCCGAGCAGCGGCGCCCCGCGCACGGCGAGCGAACGGATCGCCTCCACCAGCGCCGCCGCGTCCGTGCACACCAACTCGACCTCTTCGGCCGGAAGCCTCGTCTGATCGAGAAGGACCAGTACGGGACCTTCTGGTGGTTCCTCCCATCGGATCGCCGGTATCTCGGTCGGCCGCTTGTCCCCGCCGGTTCGCGCCTGCTGATCAACCATGCCGTCAGTCTGCCCCGGATCCGGCGGACAATTGAAGGCATCCAGCCGCCACCATGGCCGATCCCCCGGTGACCGGCCCATGGCACGATGGCTGCCAACCTGCCGCCGCGACCGCGGACGGGCACCGAGAAGGAGCTTCGATGACTGACACTCCGGGCTGGGCCTCGCCCGGATCCGCCCCGTCGTCCGAGGGGCGGGAACCCGGTGCTTCCGGCCCCGCCGAGCCCGCAGACCGCCCCGGCCCGAGCGAACCGGCGCCGCAGCCGGGCGCGGACCCGCAGGGCCCGGGTTCGAAGTGGTCCACGGCGCAGCCGCCGGCCGGCCAGTGGTCCGCGCCCACCGGTGCCCCGAGCCCGAACCAGGCACCCCCGCCCCCGCCACCCGGCCCGGGCTGGGGCGGCGAGCAGCCCGGCGGCCCCGGCCCCGGCCCCGGCGGGTACGGCACCCCGGGCGGCTACCCCGCCTGGGGCGGCGGCTGGGGAGGTCCCCCGCCGGCGGCCAAGCCCGGCGTCATCCCGCTGCGCCCGCTCGGCGTCGGCGAGATCCTCGACGGCGCCGTCTCCACCATGCGCACCTACTGGCGCACGGTCCTCGGCATCGCGCTGGCCGTCGCCGTCGTCACGGACACCTGCCTGGTCCTCGTCCAGGGCTTCTTCGTCAACGACGCCCTCGCCCGCACATCGCTCGACAGCCGCACCGCCACCCTCGACGACGCCTACCGCTCCCTGCGCGATTCCATGATCGGCACCGGCATCGTCACGGTCATCTCCGCAGCCGCCGTCATCGTGGCCACCGCCCTGCTCACGACCATCACCAGCCGCGCCGTGCTCGGCAGGCCGGTCAGCACCGGCGAGGCCTGGCGCGAGGCCCGTCCGCAGATCCCGAAGCTGGCCGGACTGCTCATCCTGCTCGGCCTGATCACCATCGGGGTGATCGTCGTCGGCGCACTGCCCGGCTTCCTGGTCCTGCTGAGCGGCGGCAGCGACGCCGGCGGGGCCGCCCTGTTCGCCCTGGGCATCCTCGGAGGAGTCGTCGTCGCGGTGTGGCTGGCCATCCGCTACTACCTGGCCGCTCCCGCCCTGATGCTGGAACGCCAGAGCGTCACCAAGGCCATGAGCCGCTCCGCCAAGCTGGTGCGCGGCTCCTGGTGGCGCGTCTTCGGCATCCAGCTGCTCGCCTGGCTCATCGCCAACATCGTCTCGGCCATCGTCACCATCCCCTTCGCCCTCATCGGGGCCGCCGTCAGCGGTGACGGCATGGACGACTTCCTCGGCACCAGCGGCGGGCACGTCGGCTGGGCGTTCCTGATCATCCGGGGCATCGGCTCCCTGATCGGCACCACGCTCACCCTTCCGATCAGCGCCGGCGTCACCGTGCTCCTCTACATCGACCAGCGCATCCGCCGCGAGGCCCTCGACCTCGAACTGGCCCGCGCCGCCGGCGTCCAGGGTCACGGCACCGGCGTCCCCGGCCCCGTCCCCGGGAGCTGATGCGGTGAGCCTCACGGGGGGAGTTCTCACGGCGGCGCCCCCATCGGGCACCGCCACCGCGGTCGCGGGCCGGCTGCTGCGTGCGACGGACCGGGTCGTGCTGGCGGCCAGTGGCTCGGGAGACGAGCCACCAGTGACCATCGGGCGCGATCCCGCACGCGAGGCGGCCCGACGCGAGCTGTCCAAGGGGATGTACCACGAGAACGACCCCAGCCTGCTCCAGCGTGCCCTGAACGCGTTCTGGGACTGGCTCGACCGGGCCCTCGGCTCGGCTGCCTCGGCGACCCCTGGCGGCGCGGTCGGCCTGGTCGTCGTCATCCTGTTCGTCGTCGCCGTCCTGGCCGCCCTGTGGTGGCGCCTGGGCACCCCCCACCGCCGGCCCGCCTCGGCCGCAGTCCTCTTCGACGAGCGCCCCCGCAGCGCCGCGGAACACCGCGCCGCCAGCGAGGCCCACGCGGCCCAGGGCCACTGGAACCAGGCCGTCCAGGAACGCATGCGGGCCCTCGTCCGCTCCCTGGAGGAACGGGCCCTGCTCGACGTACGCCCCGGCCGCACCGCCGACGAAGCAGCCGCCGAGGCCGGGAGCGTCCTGCCCGCGCACACCGACCGACTGCGCGCCGCCGCCCGTGAGTTCGACGACGTCACATACGGCGGACGCACGGCCGGCGAGCCGTCGTACCACCGCCTCGCCGAACTCGACCGCGACCTGGAACACACCAGACCGGCCCTCGCCCACAGCCCCGCCAGCGCCACCACCAAGGCCCAGAACACCCGCCAGGGGGCCGCCGAGTGACCACCGAGGCCACCCCGGCGACCACCTCCACCGCGTCCTCCGGCCGCCAGCTGTGGACCCGGACACGAGGCATCGCACTCGCCGTCGTCCTGCTCCTGGCCGCGGCCGTCGCCATGGCCGCCGTACGCTCCACCACCCGCCACGGCGACCTGGACCCGCGCTCGCCCGACCCCTACGGCAGCCGCGCCGTCGCCCAACTCCTGGCCGAACGCGGCGTCTCCACCCGCGTGGTCACCACCCTCGGTGCGGCCCGCGCCGCCACCGGCCCGGACACCACCCTGCTCGTCGCCGTACCCGACCTGCTGACCCACCGCCAACAGACCCAGCTGCACGCGGCGACCGCGTCCTCCGGCGGGCGGACCGTCCTCGTCGCGGCCGGCAGCTGGTCCGTCGAACGGCTCGCCCCCGGGGTCGCCGCGGACCCCGCCACCAGCGACAGCTCCACCCTCGACCCGGACTGCACGCTGCCCGAAGCCCGGCGCGCGGGCCCCGCCGACACCGGCGGCACCCGTTACACCACCACCCGCCTCGACGCCGACTCCTGCTACCCCAGCCAACGCCTCGCCACTCTGCTGCGCGTCCCCGCGACCTCCGGAGGCGGTGACACCGTCGTGCTCGGCGCGCCCGACATCCTCTACAACGACCGCCTCGACGAGCAGGGCAACGCCTCGCTCGCCCTGCAACTCCTCGGCTCCCGCCCCCATCTGGTCTGGTACCTCCCCTCACTGTCCGACGCCTCCGCCACCGAGAACGGCGAGCGGAAGAGCTTCCTCGACCTGCTCCCCTCGGGATGGCTCTGGGCCACCCTGCAACTGTTCATCGCGGCAGCTCTCGCCGCCTTCTGGCGAGCGCGCCGCTTCGGCCCCCTCGTGCCCGAGAGACTCCCCGTCGCGATCCGTGCCTCCGAGACCGCCGAAGGCCGCGCCCGCCTCTACCGCAGCGCCAACGCCCGCGACCGCGCCGCCGCCGCTCTTCGCTCCGCCACCCGCACCCGCCTCGCCCCCCTCGTCGGCGTCCCCGTCACCCAGGCGCACACGCCCGAGGCCCTGCTTCCCGCCCTGTCCACCCACCTGGCCGGCGACGGACAGGCCCTGCACTCCCTCCTCTTCGGGCCGCCACCCGGCGACGACGCGGCCCTCATCGCCCTCACCGACCAACTCGACGCCCTCGAAAGAGAGGTACGCCGTTCATGACGGACCCGACCACTGACAACGCCGGGCAGAGCGCGGACCCGGGCACCGCCCGGGCCTCCCTGGAAGCCCTGCGCGCCGAGATCGCCAAAGCCGTGGTCGGCCAGGACCCCGCCGTGACCGGACTCGTCGTCGCCCTCCTCTGCCGCGGACACGTACTACTAGAAGGAGTCCCCGGGGTCGCCAAAACGTTGCTCGTCCGCGCCCTCGCATCCGCACTCGAACTCGACACCAAGCGCGTCCAGTTCACCCCCGACCTGATGCCGAGCGACGTGACCGGCTCCCTCGTCTACGACACCCGCACCGCCCAGTTCTCCTTCCAGCCCGGCCCGGTCTTCACCAACCTCCTCCTCGCGGACGAGATCAACCGCACCCCGCCCAAGACCCAGTCCTCCCTGCTGGAGGCCATGGAGGAACGCCAGGTCACGGTCGACGGCACCCCCCGCCCGCTCCCCGAGCCCTTCCTCGTCGCCGCGACGCAGAACCCGGTCGAATACGAGGGCACCTATCCCCTCCCCGAAGCCCAACTGGACCGCTTCCTCCTCAAACTGACGATCCCTCTGCCCTCCCGGCAGGACGAGATCGACGTCCTCACCCGGCACGCCTCGGGCTTCAACCCCCGCGACCTGCGCGCCGCCGGCGTACGCCCGGTCGCCGGCCCCGCCGACCTGGAGGCCGCCCGTGCCGCGGTCGCCACGACGGCCGTCTCCCCCGAGATCACCGCCTACGTCGTGGACATCTGCCGCGCCACCCGCGAGTCCCCCTCCCTCACCCTGGGCGTCTCCCCGCGCGGCGCCACCGCCCTGCTCGCCACCTCGCGCGCCTGGGCCTGGCTGACCGGCCGCGACTACGTCATCCCCGACGACGTGAAGGCCCTCGCCCTGCCCACGCTGCGCCACCGGGTCCAGCTGCGCCCCGAGGCCGAGATGGAAGGCGTGACCACGGACTCGGTCATCCACGCGATCCTCGCCCACGTCCCGGTCCCCCGCTGATGGCACTCACCGGACGCGCCGCCCTCCTCGCGGCCCTCGGCTCGATCCCCGTCGGCGTCCTGGAACCAAGCTGGACGGGCATCCTCGCGGTCAACGGCCCCCTGGCCCTGGCCTGCGCCTGCGACTACGCACTGGCCGCGCCGGTACGCCGTCTCCAGCTCGCCCGCTCCGGCGACAGCTCCATCCGCCTCGGCGACAGCGCCGACGTCACACTCACGATCACGAACCCGTCCCGCCGCCCGCTGCGGGCACGGCTGCGGGACGCGTGGCCACCGAGCAGCTGGCAGCCGGGCACCGAGATCGACGCCTCCCGGCACCTGCTGACCGTGCCACCGGGTGAGCGCCGACGCGTGACGACCCGACTGCGCCCCACCCGCCGCGGCGACCGCCAAGCCGACCGCGTGACGATCCGCTCCTACGGCCCCCTCGGACTCTTCTCCCGCCAGGGCACCCACAAGGTCCCCTGGACAGTACGGGTTCTGCCCCCGTTCACCAGCCGCAAGCACCTCCCCTCGAAACTCGCCCGATTGCGTGAACTCGACGGCCGAACCAGCGTGCTGACCCGCGGGGAGGGAACCGAGTTCGACAGCCTGCGCGAGTACGTCCCCGGTGACGACACCCGATCGATCGACTGGCGCGCCACGGCCCGGCAGTCGGCCGTCGCCGTCCGCACCTGGCGCCCCGAACGCGACCGCCACATCCTGCTCGTCCTGGACACCGGCCGTACCTCGGCCGGCCGGGTGGGCGACGCACCGCGCCTGGACGCCTCCATGGACGCGGCCCTGCTGCTCGCTGCTCTCGCCTCGCGCGCAGGCGACCGCGTGGCGTTGCTGGCCTACGACCGCCGGGTCCGCGCCCTGGTCCAGGGCCGCGCGGCGGGTGATGTACTGCCTTCCCTGGTCCATGCGATGGCGACACTGGAACCGGAACTCGTCGAGACCAACGCTCGCGGCCTCACCGCCACCGCGCTCCGTGCCGCGCCTCGCCGCTCCCTGATCGTGCTCCTCACGACGCTGGACGCGGCACCGGTGGAGCAGGGACTGCTTCCCGTGCTCCCGCAACTCACCCAACGCCATACTGTTCTGGTCGCCTCGGTGGCGGATCCGCACATTGCCCGTATGGCGCAGGCCCGGGGTGACACCGAGGCGGTGTACGAAGCGGCGGCAGCGGCTCAGGCACAGAGCGAGCGTCGGCGCACTGCCGAGCAGCTTCGCCGTCATGGGGTGACGGTGGTGGACGCGACCCCTGAGGATCTGGCGCCGGCGCTTGCGGATGCGTATCTGGCTCTCAAAGCGGCGGGTCGACTCTGAAATGCTTCGACCCGTCGGCGTCCCCTCGGGGACGTCGAATTGCCCTCAAACGCAGAAAACCCCCGCACCGAAGGTGCGGGGGTTTTCTCAACATTTGTTCGGCGGCGTCCTACTCTCCCACAGGGTCCCCCCTGCAGTACCATCGGCGCTGTGAG
>NZ_BMVN01000020.1:0-161086 GCF_014650735.1 Streptomyces canarius | reverse complement strand
ACGGCACCTTCTACGAACCGCAACCTGCCCCCACGGGTTGACGAAACCCATAGGGGCACCCCCCCCGTAGGTGTTGAGCTGCCAGGCCATGACGAACTCCGGGGCGTGGGATGAGTATCGGGTCGCCTGCCCGTCCTCGACCAGCCAGAGTCCGCGTTCGTCTCCCGGGGCTGGCGGCCCAGGGTGATCGCTGACGATTCGTACGGAGCGGCGGGTCGCTCAGCGCAAACTCGCATCGGACGAGGGTCAGTCCTGGTCGAGAACGTCTAGCTGCTCCGCCAAGAGGTCCCGGAGCTCACGTTCGAGTAACGAGGTCATGAACGAAGACAGTAGCGGTGCGGGCTGACATGGAACCCAAGACGGCGGGAGCTCACCATGCGGCGGATCCGCTGGCCTGCGCTATCACTCCATCAAGGGCTGTACTCAGAATGACGGTGCGTCGGTGTCCGTCCTACGTTGTCTGGGCTCGTCGATACGGCTCAGCACCAACAGGCACACCGCGTTCGTTGAACGAGCCCTCTTTCGCGGGGCCGTGTCACCGGCACGGCGGAGCCATCAGACGGGGGTTTCTGAGGCACGTTCGCGGTCGAGTCGACGACTGGTCGTTCGCGAACGTGCAGGTGTGGGTCGGCGCAGCCGAGGCATGTTGCTACTACTCGACGATCGCCTGATCCTCGCTGAGGATCAGGCCCCTGAACTGGTACTACGGCGTCGGGGTGGCGGGATTTGAACCCACGACCTCTTCGTCCCGAAGCAACTTGGGCGCCGGTGCTTCCTTGGGCTGGTACGGCTCTCACCTGCGCTGATGGTCCGCTGACGTTCGCGCTCGTCCGCCGTTGTTCGTCGGCGTTGTCACGCAGTTAGACACTCACCGGTCAACGGTCGATCGCTGGCGAGTCGCTTGTCAGTGCTGGCGCCTATGGTCTCAAGCGCGCGGTCGGCTACCGGGGGTCCCAGCTCGGAAGGGAATGGTTGCATTCCCGGCCTGTCTGGGGGTGGCCCGGAGAATCGTCCGGGACCTAACCGACGGTCGGGCTTCGTCGATGGCCAGCGGATGACCTGCCCGAGCCGACCGTGCACCCCCTCCGCGTAGGCAGACGCACGCTTTCCAACTGTGGTGGTGGCGCCGGAGGTCTCGGACGGGGTCGTTCACCTGTGTTCATGGGCGGCCGGTCGTCGGGGCTGCTGCTGCCTCCGGTCCGCTCTGAACGGCCATGAACGGCGCTGAATGAGACGGAAACTGAGACGGACGGCGGGACCTGGTTCGCTAGCATTCGCTGTTGGAGGGGGGACATGGCGCTGGCCAGCAAGGGATCACGACAGATCATTGTCGACGGCACGGCCTACCGCTGGCGGCTGCGAGGCCGGCCGACGTACGTCCAGGGCCTGGCCTGGTCGCCGTGCACGTTCGCGGTCGAGCATGCGGCCACCCCAGGCACGACGCTCGTGGTCACCACCAACCAGCCGCATCCGAGCAACTGGATCGGTCGCGAGGCTGAGCCTGTACTCCCTCCCGGTGTGGCTGCGGCTGTTCGGCTTGCCCTGCGCGTGGGGTGGACTCCGACGGCAGTGGGCCCTGCGTTCCACCTTGACCAGTCCGCTGGCTTTACGCCCTTTTACTGAACCGAGCTGTCGAAGTGAAAGACAAACGTTGGAACTGGTGAACCGGAGGTTCTTGCATGGACTGGGGACGCTCTGGGGGCGCTCAACCGGCTCATCAGGGCGGAGAGGACGTACTAGATGAGAGTGATCCTGACCGCCGCGATTAATTGATCTACACTCTTCCCAGTGGCAGGCACGTGGAGGGCGAGGAAATTGCGAGCGACCGAAGCACTCAGGGTGCTGTCTGAACTAGAAGGTGCAGGCGATCTGCGAGACGAGAGTGCATTCATCGAATGGGAATCCAAAGTTCTTGCGGTGCTACGTTCCACTTTTGGAGCTAATTCACCACACGTTAGCCGTTTCTCGTCCAGCGTCTCCGTTTTTCCAGATGGCATGACTTCGGGCAACCGAATTAAGGATAGGGAGCGCTACCGCCTCACCGCTGCGTCTAGGGGAAAGGCTGAAATCAGAGCCTCCATCTTTATTTTGGAAACGCTGCATCACGACAGTCCGCTAGACGATGCTTCAATCGATCCGGAACTTTGGGCACATGTACAGGGGCTCATCGCGGATGACGACTGGGCCAAGGTTCCAGCGGCTGTGGCCATTTTCGTAGAAGATAAGGCCCGGTCTTGGGCTGGAGATCCTCGCAATTCTAAGGGTGAAGTCCTTGTGGGTAAGGGGCTCTACACGCAAGTCTTGAACCCGTCGGGTATTTTGCGCATGGGTGGCCAGCAAAGCGAAATCGAAGGCTGGATGGCTTTGGGGAGTGGCCTCGCGCAGGCCATCGGGAACGTAGATCGACACCGCATTCAACAGCGTTCAGACGTGCGGCGATACGCAATGGGAGTTCTAGGACTAGGCAGCTTGCTGCTTACCCAGTTCCGATATGAGCACCCCGCGCGCGTTCAGGAGGCGGAGGCCCAGGCTCAAGCGGGCACGTTGGAGGCGGAGAGGCAGTAATTCTTCCCACGTTGCCACGTCGCTTACCAGAGCCAGGCCACGTCGGCAGAGGCATGGCCGCAAGAGACTGCGTCCCGCAGTTACTCTGCTAAGCGCCTGGCCACAGGGTGGGGCTACGCCCCACTGTTGGCAGCCTGGTCAGGGATGTGAGTAACTGCTCCACCATCTCGGGTCAATGGATGTCCGAGCAATGCCCGGTCCAAGTCAGCAGTGGACGGTAGCGATGGGCCTGTTCGGATACAGGCCATCAAAAGATCGCGTAACAAGGACCACGAAGACGTCAACGCTTCCTCAATTTTCGAGGCGTCCATTTTTGCACCATGGACGGCTTTAGAGCGTAGCGTGTAGAGCCGTTTGAATCTGGCCTGAACGTCTATCCTTTGCTCAAGGTCGTCAGAGATCAAAACGGCCGCATACATTGAGAGTCGAAAGCTAAGTTCATTCTGTACATCGAAGAGTGATTCGATGCCAGACCAGATGCGCGCCATCGCAGTGCGGGGGTCTTTGAGGAAAGGCGCATCTGCTGCCGAATCGTACGCGAGTCTATAGCTAGGCTGCTCGTGCAGCTCAAAGTCCCGCGCGAGCCGCAAGGTCACCCATTCGAGCTCGCTCTCGCTAATTACCGCTTGCGACACCCAAAGGGCTCGCCTGGGCTCTTCAAGCGGCTGAATTTCTACAGTGTTCAAGTGTGCGGCCACCTGCCCCCAGGGCACTTCAGAGTATGAGATCCCGTTGATCAGGCAGGACGTTTTCAGGCGCAAAAGAGAGATGGCTCGATATGCCACGTTGAGAGCCGCTTGGGTCGTTTCTGCAACGCGCTTGGAAATGTAAAATTCGTGACTAATGGTACCGGATAGGTGGTTGAGGTAGCTGAAATTATTCCTCCCTGCGGGAGTGAGCGCGCGAGCGAGAGAGCCGATGTCGGGCCTATTTGTGACCGGGGTGATGGCGAAAATCGGATCGTCCTGGCCTGCGGACACTGAAATCCCGTCACCAGTAGATCCTGTCGTCAATGTACAACCGGAAAGTCCGATGAAATGCCCTTTGCGTTTATCTCGATCCTGTTGGCGTTTCGCCTCATCGATGATGCGCTGCCCGTACTCGGCTTGACGTTCCAGAATTCTCGCGGCTCTGCGCAGCTCGTCGGCGGGACTCAGAGGCTTTTGTTCACCGGTAACGTCACTCAAGGGTTCTCCCCGACTCCTGGGCGGCTTGGTTGGTAAGGTACCTCCTGGATCCACTATGTTGCACAGGAATTGCACGGTCGGTGGAGCGGCTTTGGGCTGGAGCTGCTTTGGCGCGAGTGATCATGGCCCCGTAAGCTTCCGGCGCGTCGGGCAGTCTGTGGACCTGCCCGGTAAAGCACGACGTTGGGGCCATGATCTGCGAGGCTCGCGCCAAAGTGGCTGCCTAAAGCCGTGGAGCCGACCGCCCCAGCCACGACGTACCCCTTCTCTGACGTCAGGCGGCTGATTGCTGTGCGCGCGGCACGGGCGCCGGCCGGGCTGGAGCGGGGCGGAGACAGGAGCGCAGGCCCGGCCGGGGGCCGGGCCGCGCGCGGCGAGCGGAGCGAGCCGCCTTGAACCAGTAGAGAAAGTTTGAATCATGCTCGGGCTGCTGATCGTTGTGGCTGGCAGTACCGGCACCTGCTGTCTCGTGGTGTAGAACCCTGGGCATGGGGAGTGAGCGGCGGGAGCTGATGAAGGCGCTGGGAGCGCGTCATCGAGTGCTTCGTACACAGGCTGGCCTGACTGGTGCTGTGCTGGCGCAGCGTGCCGGTGTGGGGCAACCGACCGTGTCCAAGGTCGAGACCGGGCGCATGGTTCCGAGCCTGGACGTGCTCGACAGGCTTTCGCGGGCTCTCGGCCTGGACGAGTCGACCAGTCGTGAGCTGCGTGACCTCCTGGCCGCCGTGATGGCCGCCGCCGACTCTGGCTCGGCTGCGGACGACTCAACGGGGACCGGCGCGGCGGTAGATGATGCTGTCCGGTCCGCGCGACTGGTGCGCTCCTTTCAGTGCGTCGTTCTGCCGGCCATGTTGCAGAGTGCGGAGTACGCCCGGCACGTCTTCGAGAGTGCGCCCCGGTCGACGCCTGAGGCTGTCGGTCGGGCCGTCGCTGCCCGTGTGGAGCGGCAGAGCGTGTTGTACGAGCCGGGGCGTGAATCGGTGTTCGTGCTTACAGAGGCCGTGTTGCGGACCTGGCCGGGGACGCCGGCGCTGATGCTCGCTCAGTTGGACCGGCTCCTGGCAGTCGAGAGCCTGAGCACGGTACGGCTCGGGGTCATCCCCTGGCGTCGGCCGGTGCCGGTGCTGCCGCGTCATGGCTTCACCTTGTGCGACCAGCGGGCGGTCGTGGTGGAGACGTTCGACAGCGAGCGGGTGTCCACCGACGCTGAGGAGCTGGCTGCCTACCAGGAGACCTTCGCTCACTTCGAGCGGGCTGCGGTCTTCGGTCCTGAGGTGCGAGAACTGCTGTTGCTGGTGATGAAGGAGTTCCGCGAGCTCGGAGACTCCCTCACTCCTTAGAGGAATAATTCCTCTGAATGCCTGGCGCGCTGTGCACCCCTGGGAATACTCTGCCGCTGCGCTGTCTAGCCCCCTAGACGTACCGGAGGAGTCCCTGTGCTCACCAAGTGGTGCCGTGCTTTCCAAGGCTTGCCAGAAGAGGTGCCCCATGCTCGTCACTTCGTCGCGTCCCTGCTGGCCGACCGCGGGCCGGTGAATGATGCCGTCCTGGTCGTGAGTGAGCTTGCGACCAACGCCTTGCGGCACACGGTGAGCGGCTCGGACGGTGGCCGCTTCTTCGTGATCGTCGGCCTCGGCGACGATGTCGTGCGGATCGAGGTGGTCGATCAAGGCGGTGAGCTCGTGCCGCACCTTTGCCATGCCACCGACCGGGAAGAGGGCGGCCGTGGACTGAGGTTGATCGCAGCCGTCGCGAAGAACTGGGGCTACACGGTCTGGCGCGACGGGCGCTCGGTGTGGGCTGAACTGGCGCGAGCGAGTGCGTGAGCGCGTCGGGTGCGATGCCTCTTCGGGCCCCAGTCGCTGGCGGTGATGAGTGAGCCCGCGGGGTGTCCCTCGCCGGAGGTCCCGGTTCTTCGTGATCGGCGTTCATACAGGGCGGCGCCTCCCGCCCATTCCGTCTAGGGCCCTAGACTCCTGGGTACTTCCAGGAGGTGCGGTCATGTCGGACGAGTTGCAACGGATCACCGCGATCGATGATCCGTATCTGCTTCTGCGTGAGGTCACGAAGAGGCTGGCCGACGCGCAGCAAGAGGTGACCGAACTCGCCCGGCTCCGTCGCCGTGTGGTCCAGGACCTCCACGCGCAAGGGCTGTCCTATGCGCAGATCGCAGAGAAGGCCGGCTTGAGCCGGGGAAGGATTCATCAGATCCGGCACACCGGGCCGGCGCCAGAGGGAGCCTTTCTCGGTATGGGCGCCGTCACTGTTGTGACTCCGCTGCGATGGGACGCCGAGAAGAAGCGGCCGGTCGTCGCCATGGCCGACATGAACTCGGGCAAGCGGCTGGAGGAGCTGGCCAAGTCCTACGGGCTCGCCGTCAGCTCTGGCCACGTTCTCGTGAGTGGGGAGGTCGATCTCAACCGTGACGGCCTGATCGTCGTCTGCGGGCCCGGCATGTCCGAGGCGATGAAAGACCTGTACGCCCAGGACCCGGTACTCGGCTGGGAACACCCGGAAGGTGAACCGTGGGCTCTGGTCGACCGGCGAACCGGCGCTAGGTACAACGCGGGAGCCGACATCGAGCCCCGTCGTCCGCATGACGTCGGATACCTCGGCCGGCTGCCACGGCCGGACGGTAACGGCTCGGTCCTCGCCATCGCCGGAATCCACACCGCAGGCTCCCTCGGTGTGGTCCACCTGCTGACCTCGGACCTGAACACGCTCTGGGGGCAGGTGGGGGAACGTCACTTCTCCACGCTGGTGAGCGTCGAATACGACCCCGAGACCGACGAACCGCAATCCGTCGAACTGCTCTGCCCCCTCTACCTGCACGAAGCGGAGGCAACGGCGTGATCGTCGCCCTGGGGTCGCAACCGGCCGAAGCGGCGCGTGCGAACGAGGACTTCGCCGCTGCCGGTCTCGGTGCGGCCGTTCTCCTCGACGGCGCCGGTGTGGCCGGTGCGGAGACCGGATGTGTGCACGGCATCGCATGGTTCTCCTCGACGCTGGGCGGACTGCTGCTGAGCTCCATCGCGGCGGTCCCCGCCCGGCCGCTCGCCGACTGTCTCGCCGACTCGATCCGGACTGTGCGCTCCTTGCATGAAGACACGTGCGACCTGACATACCGGGCCAGTCCCACCAGCACGGTCGTCGCTGTCCGGGCCCACGCGGGAGTTCTGGACTATCTCGTCCTGGGAGACTCCACACTGCTCCTCGCCGGGACCGACGAGAGCGCGACCGCCATCACCGACCAGCGCCTGGACGAAGTCGGCAAGCGGCTGCGCGGACCGGTCGACACACTGCCCACCGGCTCATCAGAACACTCCGCCGCGCTCGCTGAATACCGGGACGCTCTGACCGGGCTCCGCAACCGGCCTGGCGGGTTCTGGATCGCCGGACCCACGCCAGAGGCGGCCGATCACGCCCTGGCCGGGACGGTGTCTCTGGACTCGCTCGCCTCCGTGACACTGCTGAGTGATGGTGCGACGCGACTCGTCGACAGCTTCGAGCTGGCCGACTGGAAAGAGACCCTGGCGCTCCTCAACTCGTCGGGGCCTGATGAGCTGATCCGCCGCGTACGTGAAGCTGAGGCCGGCGACCCCGACGGTCGACGTTGGCCCCGTGGCAAGACGCACGACGATGCGACCGTCCTTCACTGGTCGCTGATGTAGCGGGTTCGGCAGAGGCTGAGACGGACGACTCGCCCACACTCGTATACCCCCCTAGACAGTTGACGGGGTGTCGGTTACCTTTACTGTCGACCCCCCTAGACAGTTGGGTGGTCGCCCTCCTGTGCTGTCTAGGGGGGTATCCAGTCCGAGCGGTGCCGATCAACGAAGGCACCGACAACTCAGTGAGGTACTGATGCGAGTCATTCCCGTAGACACCTCGGCCGCCACGCTGCTCGTCACCAAGCTGCCGGAGGTGAAGGTCAGGGACCGGCAGACCGGTGAGGTCGCCGTGGACCCCGTGACCAATCAGCGGCTCATGACGCTGGAGCTGGTGTTCATCGCGGCCGGCGGTTCGGACATGATCAAGGTCACCGTTCCCGAGCAGGGCATTGGCGAGGGTCTGGTCATGGGAGCGCCGGTCATCCTGTCGGGACTGGTGGCCCGTCCCTGGGAGAGCGAGTTCGGCGGGCGGGCCCGTCACGGCATCGCCTACCGGGCCGACGCCGTCATGGTCAACACGCCTATCGCGGCGCAGGGCTGATCGCCATGACTGACACAGTACGAGTGCTGTTACCGGTCCTGCTGGTCCTAGTGGTGCTCCTGGTGGTGCGTCGCCGCATGCCGGTGGTGTTCTGGTGGCTCGTCGGGTATCCGGTCGTCGCGCTGCGCTTGCTCATCTCGTACCGCGCGACGATGGACGCGTGCGGCCTGACGGTCCCGGCTTCGGCCGTCCGCCGGGCGACTGCCCGGATGATGGGGCGGCAGGCGGCGCCCGTACCGCCCCGGCGGACCTTCCCACTGCCGACCGGGTCCGGCCTCGTGATGCGGCTGCGTATGGCGACCGGACAGGCACCCGAGGACTTCACCGCCTCGGCCGACCGGCTGCGGCACGCCTGGGGAGCCCATGCCGTGCACGTGCGCCCCACGAAACCGGGGTGGCTGGAACTGCGGCTGGTCGGCTGGGATGTGCTCGCCGAGGTACGCCCCGCTCGCCGTCGACTGGCGGCCGAGCCGCTCCGCCTGCCCTTGGCCCTCCGAGAGGACGGCCGTTGGCACGTACGGGACTTCCGCACCGTGCCGCACGAACTGATCCTGGGCGCCACACAGTCCGGCAAGTCCGTGTACCTGCGCAACCTGCTGTGCGGCCTGGCCCGACAACGGGTCGTGCTCGTCGGGATCGACTGCAAATGGGGCGTCGAACTGGCCCCGTTCGCGCCCCGGTTGTCCGCGCTCGCCGACGACCCGGACCGCGCGAACGAACTCCTGGACGTGCTGGTGGAAGAGATGGAGGCACGGTTCCGACTCATCGGTCTCAGTGGCGGGACCGGCCCGGACACTTCCCTCACCTCGGACGTATGGGGATTGCCGGAAACGGTGCGGCCAGTACCGGTCGTGGTCGTCGTCGACGAGGTCGCGGAACTCTTCCTCGCCGCGAACAAGGACGACGAGAAGCGGCGGGACGCCATGGTCACCAAGCTCATCCGCCTCGCCCAGCTCGGCCGCGCGGCCGGCATCTACCTTGAAGTCTGCGGGCAGCGCTTTGGTGCCGAACTCGGCAAGGGCGCGACCATGCTGCGCGCTCAGTTGACCGGCCGCGTCTGCCACCGTGTCAACGATGAAGCCTCGGCGAACATGGCGCTGGCCGACATCTCGCCTGAGGCTGCGCTGGCCGCCACTTCCATCCCCGCCGAACGGCCTGGTGTCGCGGTCGTCGGCGACTCCTCCGGCGGCTGGTCTCGCGTCCGCTCGCCCCATCTCACCCTCGCGGACGCAGCGGCCGTCTGCCGCGACACCTCGGCCCTGGTCCCGGAACTGCCCCGGCTCGACTCCTTCCGGCCCGCCGTTGCCGTCGAATCCGCCGGATCGTCCTCCACGCCTGCTGCTGCGCCCACCGCGCGCCCGGTGACCGAGTAGCCCGCTCCATCACCTCACGGTCGGCGTGACCGCCTCGCGCCATGTCCCTACCCCTCCCATGCCCAAAGCAGGAAGGAACCGGAGCCGATGCGTGCCCACATGGTCCGCGTGGACGCCGTTGTCGTCCAGGCCGTCATCGCGGGCGCCCTGTCCTTCTCCCACCTCCACGACCTCGCGGCGGCGGCTGGACAGGGCGGCTGGAAGGCGTGGGCCTACCCCGTGAGCGTCGACCTGCTGCTGGTCGCCGCATGGCGCCGGATGAGGCAACAGCAGCGAGCGGGGCAGGCGGCCGGTAGCCCGCGGCTGTGGTTCCTGGTGGCACTGGCCGCATCTCTTGGTGCCAACGTCGCCACCGCCGGACTTCTCGACCTGGACCACGTCCCCGCCTCGCTCCGCGTCGTCGTCGCGGGCTGGCCCGCCGTCGCCTTCTTCGGCGGCACTCTCCTGGCCCACACGCCGCACGGCCCGGACACGTCGGCGGTCCCGGAGTCGTCGACCACTGACCCGTCCGAGGAACAGGCCACCGCACCGGCCGCCGTCGATGCTCCCGCACCGGACGCGCTATCAGCTCCGGCTCCCGAGCCCACCACGTCCGAGCCGGAAACCGTCCCGGCTCCGCCGCCCGGCCCCGCCGTCGCGCTGCCGCCCGTGCTCATCGACCGTGTCCGGGCCCTGGCCGACGAACACCGCTCGACCACCGGCCGCCCCGCCGACCCCGACGCCGTACGCGCCCGGCTCGGCTTGCCCCCGTCCATGACCGCGTCCGTCGCCGCCCACCTCTGAGAGGAGCACCGCCATGCACCGCCGCTTCCGCAACGTCCTCCGCATCGGCCCCGTGAACGTCGCCTCCTACGTCGACCGGGGCAGGAACCGCCACCTGGCCGCCTGCACCGCGCCCCGCTGCGACTTCTCCGCCGAGTACGACTCACGCGCCGCCGTCGAACTCGCCGCCCGCACCCACCGCTGCTCGGCCTGACAGGAGACCCCCCATGGACGTCCCGCTCTGGCTCGCCCTGCTCGTCGTCGGCGTCCTCGGCGTCAAGCTCATCCGCCCGCCCTGGTGGCTCATCGCCGTACTCCTCCTCGGCGGCTACCTCCTCGCCGACAGCCTGCTGGCCCCCGTCATCAACTCCCTCATCCAGTAACCCGCCAAAGGAGACCTCTCATGTTCCGGCCGAAGATCCCGACCATGCCGCAGCCGACTGGCCTGGCCACCCCTCCCACCATCATCGAGCCGACCACGGTCACCCCGGCCCCCTCGGCCACGCCGCCGGCCTCCCAGGCTCTGGCCGCATCCCGCCCGGCCGTCCAGCTCACCCCCGGAACCGTTCTCGCCCTCGTCGGCGGTGGCACCGCCGTGGTCCTGGTCGTCGGTGCCGTCCTCGTCTCCATGCTCCTCGCCGTCGCCCTTACCGCCACCTCGGTCGCCGTCTGCGCCGTCGTCACCCGCTCCCTGCTCACCCGCCGCTGATTCGGAAACTGCTCCCGCCCGGCTTGCCCCTACTGTCTAGCCCCCTGGACAGGCAGGCCGGGCGGCCACCCCAGACTGCTTAAGGAGGAACCCGCACATGCGCCCGCCGGCTCCCCTGGGAGCCATCCGTCACCTGGCCGCCCTCGCCCGGCACGGCGACGTGAGTGCTTACGCCCGGCAGATCCAGCGTCTCGGCGGCTGTGAACGGCCCGTACGAATGGAGGGCCACCGGCTGGACGTCCACGCCGCCACGGGCGAGATCGTCCGAGAAGTCGCCGACCGCCATCTTCCTGCCGGACAGCTCCTCATCCGCTGCAACAACCGCCGCGCCACCCGGTGCGCCACCTGCGCCGAGACGTACCGCAAGGACACCTTCCACCTGGTCACGGCCGGTCTGAGCGGCGGCAAAGGCATCGGCCCGGCCGTCGCCCAACACCCGCGCGTCTTCGCGACGTTCACCGCCCCTTCCTTCGGCCCCGTCCACAACCGCCACACCGGTGGCTGCTGCCGCTGTGGACGCCCCCACCCGGAGGACGACCCCGCCCTGGGCACACCGCTGAACGCGGAGCGGTACGACTACCGGGCAGCCGTCCTCTGGAACGCCCACGCCGGTGCCCTCTGGGCCCGCTTCGCCACCTACCTGCGCCAGCAGCTCGCCTCCCGCGCGGGCGTCACCCGCACCGCGCTGCGTGACTGCCTCAAGGTGTCGTACGCCAAGGTCGCCGAGTACCAGCGGCGCGGTGCCGTCCACTTCCACGCGGTGATCCGCCTCGACGGTCCGGACGGCGCCGAGTCCGCCCCGCCGGCCTGGGCCACGACCGAACTCCTCACCGACGCCATCCGCTCGGCGGCCCGCCTCGCCGAGGCACCCGGCCCCGTGCTCGACGGCCGCACGTACGCCTTCCGCTTCGGTGATCAGCTCGACATCCGCCCCATCCGCTCCGCCGACTTTGCAGGCAGCTCGGAGCTCTCAAGCCGGGCCGTGGCTGCCTACATCGCCAAGTACGCCACGAAGGGCGCCGAGACCGCCGGCACCCTGGACCGTCCCGTCCGCAACCCGATCACGGACCTGATCGGCTCCGGCGTCACCAACCACGCCCGGCGGATGATCCTCACCTGCTGGCACCTCGGTGGGCTCCCCGAACTCGAAGCCCTGCGTCTGCGCAAGTGGGCCCACATGCTCGGCTTTCGCGGCCACTTCTCCACCAAGTCCCGGGCCTACTCCGTGACCCTCGGCGCCCTCCGCCAGGAACGCGCTGACCACAACGAAGCCTTGGCCCGCGCACGCGCCGCCGAGGCGGGCCACCCGCTGCCCGACCCGGACACCGTCCTTGTCCTCTCCCACTGGCGCTTCGCCGGAACCGGACTGACAGACGCGGAAGCCGTCTTCTCGCCCTCTCGATCAACCGTTCTTGACGCACAAGGAGAACCCGACCGTGCACGATGACGAACTCCTGACCGTTGCCGAGGTGATGGCCCGTCTACGGCTCGGCCGTTCCAAGGTGTACGACCTGATCCGCGCGCGGCGCCTGCCCTCGGTCACCATCGGCCGATGCCGGCGCATCCCGGCATCCGCCCTGGGCTCCTTCATCGCCGGACAGATGGAGCGTGCGGCCTGATGACCAAGCGTCGGAGCCGCGGTGACGGCGGCCTGCACTGGGACGAGAAGCGGCAACGGTGGATCGCCACGGCGAACCTGGGCTTTGATCCGAGCGGCAAGCGGATCGTGAAGCGGGGGAGTGGCAAGACCAAGACAGAGGCGAAGAACAAGCTCAAGGAGGTATTGCGGGACCACGAAGACGGCCTTGCGATCGCGCCCACCAACTACACGGTCAAGGACGCGGTGACGGACTGGCTCGCGTTCGGCCTCGTGGGCGTCGATCCCAGCACGGCCAAGACCTGCGCGATCCTCTGCCAGACGCACGTCATCCCGTCGCTGGGCGCTCGCAAGCTCCGCGACCTGAGCGCCGAGGACGTTGACCGCTGGCTCGCTGCCAAGGCGAAGACCCTCAGCACGCGCACCCTCCAGTCCATCCACTCGTGCCTGAACCGCTCGGTCAAGCGGGCCATGGCCCGGGACAAGGTGAAGCGGAACGTCGTCGAGCTGTGCTCGGTGCCACAGGGGCAAGCGGGGCGTCCCTCCAAGGCGCTCACCTTCGCCCAAGCCGAAGCCGTGCTGAAGGGCGCCGAGGGAACCTCGATGTACGCGTACATCGTCATCGCCCTGCTGACGGGTGCCCGCACAGAGGAACTGCGGGCTCTCACCTGGGACCACGTCTTCCTGAAGGGCAAGCCGGACACCG
Source organism: Streptomyces canarius (assembly GCF_014650735.1). NCBI lineage: Bacteria > Bacillati > Actinomycetota > Actinomycetes > Kitasatosporales > Streptomycetaceae > Streptomyces > Streptomyces canarius. Next base: position 147,975 of record NZ_BMVN01000020.1, on the reverse strand, counting down.
ACCCGCCGCAGCCTCCGCACATCGCAGTGTGGCGCTCGGTCCGTCGGGGCGGGGACACCAAGACCCGGAAGTCCCGGCGAACCCTCGCTCTGCCGGCGCGCTGTGTCGATGCCCTGTGGCAGCAGTTCGAGGATCAGGGGTGGGATCGGCTCGCCGCTGATGACGCGTGGGAGGAACACGGCCTCGTCTTCTCCTCGGCCGTGGGCAAGCCGCTCGACGCAGCCAACGTCCGCCGGGCCTTCCGCCAGGCGCTGAAGGGCATCGACGGGATCGACCCCGATGAGTGGACCCCGAGGGAACTGCGGCACAGCTTCGTGTCCCTGCTCTCCGACCAGGGCGTGCCGCTAGAGGAGATCTCCCGACTCGTCGGACACTCGGGTACGGCCGTGACCGAGGAGGTCTACCGGAAGCAGATTCGGCCTGTGATCCAGACCGGCGCCACAACCATGGACCGTATCTTCAGATGACGGCTAGCGCTGTGAGCACTTGAGCGGTGGAGGGCCCAAGGCCCCCACCGCTCCTTCGCTATCAGAACACAGTCACGTATCCGACGTCGGGCCGTCTTCGCTATCGCCGCGCCAGAAGTCACGTAGCTCCCGGGCGGCCTTGATTACGGACATGAACGCCCCTACTGCCATCACGAAGAGCACAGCGACGAGTCCAACGAGATCTGCAACATCGAGCAGCACAGACCTGACCTTGTCGTACCAAAGCACTGGGCTGTGTCCCTTTCTTGATCACACAGCCAGACTGGGCATAGGGGCAGGCTCAGCCCGACCGTGTTCGCGGTCGAGGTGAGTTCTGCCAGCGCCAGAAGATCACGCAAGGTGCAAGGTGGTGCAGTTGAAGTAGTGGCACTTACTTCAACGGTCCTCACGACGGCGGGCTAGATGATTCGTGGAACTTCGGCCGCGCGGAGCCGGATGAACCTCGAAAGACACCTGTCGCGGCCGACCTAGTCGGTCTGTCGCTCGCGAACTACGAGCTGGCCTCTCCTGGCAGCTCGTGGCCGACCTGTTCGGTCTGACGCCTGAGTCCCTGCAACGTGAGGGCACCACACTAGCGGCATGCGGCGTCCCGAGGGTCAGATTGTCTGTGATGGCTTGCGTGTGCGGAACGTATCGGAGCGCATAGTCACGCAGTTAGTCACTCAAACCAGCAGGGGCCTGATCCGCTCTCACGGATCAGGCCCCTGACCTGGTACTACGGCGTCGGGGTGGCGGGATTTGAACCCACGACCTCTTCGTCCCGAACGAAGCGCGCTGCCAAGCTGCGCTACACCCCGGTGTCGCTGCTTCTCGCGGCGACGACGTTTACTTTAGCCCACCGGTGGCTGTAGACGAAATCCGGTTTAGGCGGGGTGGCGGACCGGGGTCGGGCGGGTGTGGTCGAGGGCCACCAGGAGGACGGCCAGGGCGTAGATCGCGAGGCCGATGAGGAGGGCGTTGGCCAGGGTGCTGCGGTAGCCGTGGGTCGCCACGTCCAGGAAGGGATAGAGGTACCGGGACGGGCTGGTCGGCGGCAGGAACGCGGGCCTCGTGAGGGAGAAGACCAGGTAGGCCAGGGGGTAGAGGAGCCAGGCCGCGGTCTGGCGGAGGTGCAGGCGGGCCGCGGGGGTCAGGAGGAGCCAGTCCAGCAGGGCCGCCACCGGGACCAGGAGGTGGAGGACCTGGAGGGCTGCCCACTGGGCGTGCCAGCGCTCCGGGGGCGCCGTCGCTCCGGTCATGGAGAACGGGGGCGTCGTGTGGGCCAGGAGCAGGTGGTAGACCAGGGCCGAGGTCAGGACGTAGAGGAGTGTGGCGCCTGTCACGGCCGACGGGAGCGGGCGGCGGGCCCTCCAGGCCCTCGACGCGGACAGGAGCATCACCACGGTCAGCAGGATGCCGGCCTGGACGCTGAAGTAGCTCAGGATGTCGGCCGGTGGGCCCAGCAGGAGTTCCAGCGCGACGCCGACGGCCGCCGCCACGGCGGTCACCAGGCGGAACACCGCGGCCCGGGGGCGGCGGACCGGGGCCACCACCGCCGTGGCCGGGACCGGGGCGGGCAGCAGCAAGGGTGGGGCCGGGACCGCGGGCAGGTCCGGGATCTCCCTGGGTATCGGGGCGGTCATGCCCTCACGCTAGGAGTGGGGGAGGGGGGCGGCCATGTGGACGCGTCCGTATGGGGGAGGGCGGGGAGGGGGTGTGCAGGGGACGGGTGTCTCGGGTGTCGTGCGGTGCCCCCCGCTCCTTGCCCCTGCCTCTTCCCTTACTCCTCGTCCCTGCCCCCTTACCCCGTTGCTCCCCTACTCCCTCCCCACCAACGTCAGCAGCGTCGCCTCCGGTGGGCAGGCGAAGCGGACCGGGGTGTAGCGGCTGGTGCCGCAGCCCGCCGAGACGTGGAGGTAGGAGGTGTGACCCTCCGCCGTGTGCGTGGAGAGGCCCTTCACGCGGTCCGTGTCCAGGTCGCAGTTGGTGACCAGGGCGCCGTAGAAGGGGATGCACAGCTGGCCGCCGTGGGTGTGGCCGGCCAGGATCAGGGGATAGGCGTCCGCCGTGAACGCGTCCAGGACCCGCAGGTACGGCGCGTGGACCACGCCGAGCGAGAAGTCGTACGACCCGGAGGGGCCGCCGGCCACCTGGGCGTAGCGGTCGCGCTTGATGTGCGGGTCGTCCAGCCCCGTCAGCTCGATCGAGACGCCCTCGACCTTCAGGACGCCCCGCGTGTTCGTCAGGTTCAGCCAGCCCGCCTCGTCGAATCCGTCCCGCAGGTCCTGCCACGGGTTGTGGATCGCGCCGACCACCGGCGGGTTGCCGTTCAGGCCGTGCCGGCCGTTCGTCTTCTCCAGCAGGTAGCGGGCGGGGTTGCGGGGCCTGGGGCCGTAGTAGTCGTTGGAGCCGAAGACGTACGCGCCCGGGAACTCCATCAGCGGGCCCAGGGCGTCCATGACCTCGGGGACGCCCTCGGGGTCCGACAGGTTGTCGCCCGTGTTGATCACGAAGTCGGGGCGCAGCCCGGCCAGCGACCGCAGCCAGCGCTGCTTCTTGCGCTGCCCGCTCACCATGTGGATGTCGGAGACCTGAAGCACGCGCAGCGGGCGCATGCCCGGGGGGAGGACGGGGACGGTGACCCGTCGGAGGCGGAAGGAACGGGCCTCGAAGCCCGCCGCATAGACCAGGCCGGCGGCGCCGGCCGCCACGATTCCCAGGGGGATTCCGTATCGCGCGCGCATGTGCCCATCGTGTCAGACGCGTTGACCGTGGTGAGACCGGCCGCCCGGTAAATCGGCGGGCGTGCCGGTCGGTACACCTGCGACAATCGGGCCATGACCACCACGCTCAAGTCGAAGCTGCACGACGACCTCAACGCCGCGATCAAGGCGCGCGACGAGCTCCGCTCCTCGACCCTCCGGCTGACGCTCGCCGCGATCACCAAGGAGGAGGTCGCGGGCAAGGAGAAGCGTGAGCTCTCCGACGACGAGGTGCTGAAGGTGATCACCCGCGAGGCCAAGAAGCGCCGTGAGGCGGCCGACGCCTTCGCGCAGGGCGGCCGCGCCGAGCAGGCCGAGCGGGAGAAGGCGGAGGGCGAGGTGCTCGCCGGGTACCTGCCCAAGCAGCTGTCCGACGAGGAGCTGAACGCGATCGTCGCCCAGGCCGTGGAGGAGGCGAAGGCGGCCGGCGCCGAGGGGCCGCGGGCCATGGGCGCCGTCATGAAGATCGTGAACCCGAAGGTGGCCGGCCAGGCCGAGGGCGGCCGGGTCGCCGCCGCGGTGAAGAAGCTCCTTCAGGGCTGAGCGACTGGTTCGGGGCTGGGCAACTGGTTCGGGGCTGAGCGACAGGTTCAGTGCCAAGAGGCCGCTTCGGCGCTGAGAGGCCGCTGCACGTCAGCGGGGCCGCACCCGTCACACAGGTGCGGCCCCGCTGTCGTACGTCGTACGGCAGACCGGTGACGGTGGCTACCTTCGCCCGCCCCCGTGCCCGCCCCCGTGGTTCCCGCCGTTCACCTGGCCCTGGATGAAGTTCCCGGGGATGGAGATGGTCGGTGTCGGGAACGTGCCGCCGAGGGTGCCGCCGGTCGCGTCACCGGTGCTGCCGTCCGTCGCTCCCCCGTCCGTCGGGCCGCCGATCAGTCCGCCGGTCAGCTGTCCCGTCGTGTCCCCGTTGTTGCCGTCCTCCGTCCCCCCGTCGCCTTTTCCCGGATCATCACCCTCGTGGGTGCCGTCGGGGATGTCGACCAGGTGGAAGTCTTCGACGGGCTTTCCCTCCAGCGCGCCGCTCATCATGTCGCGCCAGATCGGGCCCGGGACCTCACCGCCGTAGACCTTGTCGTGCGGGACGCCGCCGATGGTGATGTTGGTCATCTTCCGCTTGTGCTGCGGGTCGCCGACCCAGACCGCGCCCGCCATGTTCGGGGTGTAGCCGACGAACCAGGCGGCGAAGCGCTCGTCCGTGGTACCCGTCTTGCCCGCGCTGGGGCGGTTGCCGAGACCGGCCTCCTGACCCGTGCCGTCCTCGACCACGCCCTTCAGGAGCGTGCTGACCGTGTCGGCGGTCTTCTCCGACATCGCCCGCGAGCAGGTCGACTTCGGCACCGGCAGGGACTTCCGCTCGCTGCCGACCTTCTTGGTGACCGACTCGATGGCGATCGGCGTGCAGTACATCCCCCGCGACGCGAAGGTGGCGTACGCGTTCGCCATCGTCAGCGGGGACATCTCCTGGGTGCCGAGCGCGATGGACGGGGCCTGCGTGATCTTGCGGCCGTCCGCGCGCTGCACGCCCATCTGCTTGGCCATGTTGATGACCGGGCAGATGCCGATGTCGCTGATCAGCTGCACGTAGTAGGTGTTGACCGACTTGGCGGTCGCCTCCTTCATGGCGTACGGACCGCGCTCGGACTCGTTCTCGTTGGTCAGCTTGGTGGGCTTGTTCGGGTCGTCGCGCCAGGTCTTGCCGTCACACGCCGAGACCGGGCTCGGATACGTCATCTCGTACGGCGACGAGTACTCCTGCGTCGGGGGCCTGCCCCCCTCGATGGCCGCCGCGGCGACGATCGGCTTGAACGTGGAACCGGGCTGGTAGCCGGCGCCGCCGCCCATGTCCCCGTTGACCGACAGGTTGATCGTCGTCTCGTCGTTCTTGACGTTGACGCCGTACGGGCGTGACTGGCCCATGGCGAGGATCTTGCCGGTGCCGGGCTCGACGATGGTCGCGGCGGTCGCCACCGCGTCGCTCTTGTAGACGTGGTCCTTGATGGACGCCTGCGCGGACTGCTGGGCCTGCGGATCGAGCGTCGTACGGATCGTCAGGCCGCCCCGGTTCCAGAGCTTGGCCCGGGCCTCCTTGGACTTGCCGAAGACCGGGTCGGTGAGGACGACCTGGCGGACGTAGTCACAGAAGAAGCCGGCGTCCTTCACCGCGGTGATGCAGCCGTTCTTGGGGCGGCTGGTGTTGAGGCCGAGCGGTTTCCCCTTGGCCTGGTCGGCCTCCTTCTGGGAGATGTCGCCGACCTCCGCCATGCGTTGCAGGACGGTGTTGCGCCGCTTGGTGGCCTCCGCCTCGTCGTTCACCGGGTCGTAGCGGCTCGGGGACTGCACGATGCCGGCCAGCAGGGCCGACTCCTGGAGGTTCAGGTCCTTGGCGTGCTTGGAGAAGTAGCGCTGGGAGGCGGCCTCGACGCCGTAGGCCTGCTCGCCGAAGAAGGTGATGTTCAGGTAGTTCTCAAGGATCTTCTTCTTGCCGAGCTTGTCCTCGATCTGGATCGCGTACTTCAGCTCGCGGATCTTGCGGCCCAGGGTCTGCTGGGTGGCCTCGGCGACCTTCGTCGGGTCGTCGCCGGCCTCCTCGATGAAGTAGTTCTTCACCAGCTGCTGGGTGAGCGTGGAGGCGCCCTGGGCGACCCCGCCCTCCTGCGCGTTCTTGTTCAGGGCGCGCAGCACGCCCTTGAGGTCGACGGCGCCGTGCTTGTAGAAGCGCGAGTCCTCGATCGCGACGATCGCCTTCTGCATGTACGGCGAGATGTCCTTGAGGTCGACCACCGTACGGTCGCGGGAGTAGACGGTCGCGATCTGTTTGCCCTGGTTGTCCAGGATCGTCGTGCGCTGGCTCAGTTGGGGGCTCTTCAGGTTGGCCGGGATCTCGTCGAAGCCCTGGACCGAGCCCTTGGCCGCGAGGCCGAGCGCGCCGGCAGCGGGCAGCGCGATGCCCGCCATCACGGCTCCGGCGAGCACACTGACACCGAGGAACTTGGCGGCCTGCTGCATGGGCGACAGACCGCCGCCCGGGCGCTTCTTTGGCATGGGGGCAGCCTAATCCGTACTGTTGAGCGTTCCTAAGGAGCGACCGCATCACGGCACGGCAAAGCGGGGGGTCTGCGTTCCCATTCGCCGGACACGCGCGCAGGCCTTGGCCTAAGCTGCTCTCGACTGTCACAGCTGAGCGGTCACCTAGCTATACGTCCGGCGCACCCGAATCGTTCCGGACGTAGCCCGAACTTCCCAGGGACGGGCCCGTTTCCTGAGAAGGCCGAGCCCGATTCCGCCTCATGTGTCACCTGACGTCCGGTGTGACGTATCGCGACTGTCCCGGTTTGCCGGGATGGTCACGCATGTCGCCAGCTCACTCCCGCGGGTGATCTGCCGCTTACCCATAGTCCGTTCGGGCCATTCAAGATTGGGCCCGCAGGGGGTGTTGCGCTGTCCCCACCTTCCGTAACGTCCTCAACTGGCTGCGGTGAATATGCCGCTGCCGCCGTGGGGGAGCCTCGATTCGGGAGAGGACGGCGCCGGTATGGGCTGGGTAACCGACTGGAGTGCGCAGGCTGCCTGCCGCACTACCGATCCGGATGAACTGTTCGTTCAGGGAGCAGCGCAGAACAGGGCCAAGGCGGTGTGCACCGGATGCCCGGTACGCACGGAGTGCCTGGCAGACGCGCTGGACAACCGCGTCGAGTTCGGCGTGTGGGGAGGCATGACGGAGCGTGAGCGCCGCGCACTGCTGCGCCGGCGGCCCACCGTGACCTCCTGGCGGAGGCTGCTGGAAACCGCACGCTCGGAGTACGAGCGGGGCGCGGGAATCGTCCCCCTCGACAACGACGAGGTGTACGAGAACTACGCGGCGGTGAGCTGAGGGCATCCCCTGGGGCCATCCACCTGGGGCCATCCCCCTCGGGCATCCCGTTCGGGTATCTCGTTCGGGCAAACCCCCAGGGCGCGCTCTTGGAGCACCTCGCGGGCGCATGGTCCGGTGACCGGTGCATGTCCCATGGGTATATGCCCGATGGGCACGTGGTCCGGGAGGACCGCTTCAGCAGCAGCCCGGGTGGACCCGCGTGCCTCTTCCGTGCGCGTGTGTGCGGAGCCTGGCGCGTGTGACGGCGCGCGACCGCCATAGCTGTGGTCTGCCACGTCCTGTGATCCGCCGTGTACCTGCGGTCCCGCCCACCTGCCCTCTGGTCTACGTGCGTTCCGCCTCCGTGCGTTCGGCCTACGTGTGTTCCGGCCGCCCGGCCGCCAGGCGGTCACCGATGTCGCGCAGGCCCGCGAGGTCATGGACGTCGCCGGGCAGCGCGGGTACCTCGACCACCGCCACCTCGGGGTGGCGGGCGGTGAAACGGCCACGCGTGCGCTGCTCGCGTGAGAGCAGTTGCATGCGGTCGGCGTGCAGCCTCAGCAGTCTCGCGGTGAGCCGGTCGACGGAGCGCTCCGTGTCGGCGGGGGAGCCTTCTGCGGAAGCGGTGGCTGCGGTCTCGGCTGCGGGTTGTGCTGCGGGTTGTGCCTCGGCCTCGGCCGCGGACTCGGCTGGGGGTTGTGCCGCGGTCTCGGTCGCGGGACGTGCCGGTGCCTCAGCCGCGAGTGTTCCTGAACTGCCGTACGTGTCGGGAGAGTTACGAAGTCCAGCTTTCCCGTCCCCCTGATCCACAATGCGGGGGTCCTCAAGATTTTCCGCGGCGGCGAGCGCCCGCTCGGCCGACAGCCGTCCGGCGCCGCTGCCATGGACCCGGTTGAGCACCAGGCCCATCAGCGGCATGTCCTCCGCGGCCAGCCGCTCCACGAAGTACGCGGCTTCGCGCAGGGCGTCCCGCTCCGGCGCCGCCACCACCAGGAACGCCGTGCCGGGCGCCTGGAGCAGCTTGTAGGTGGCGTCCGCGCGCGTGCGGAAGCCGCCGAAGGTGGTGTCCATCGCGGCCACGAACGTCTGCACGTCCTTCAGCAGCTGACCGCCCAGCAGCTTGCCCAGCGTGCCGGTCATCATCGACATGCCGACGTTGAGGAAGGCCATCCCCGCGCGGCCGCCCAGCTTGGCGGGGGCGGTCAGCAGCCGGATGAGCCGGCCGTCCAGGAAGGAGCCGAGCCGCTTGGGCGCGTCCAGGAAGTCCAGCGCCGAGCGGGAGGGCGGGGTGTCGACCACGATCAGGTCCCACTCGTCCTTCGCCCGCAGTTGGCCCAGCTTCTCCATCGCCATGTACTCCTGCGTGCCCGCGAAGCCCGCCGAGAGCGACTGGTAGAAGGGGTTCGCCAGGATCGCGGCGGCCCGCTCCCGGTCCGCGTGCGCCTCCACGACCTCGTCGAAGGTGCGCTTCATGTCGAGCATCATGGCGTGCAGCTCGCCGTCGCCCTCCGTGCCCTTCACCCTGCGCGGCACGTTGTCCAGGGAGTCGATGCCCATCGACTGGGCCAGCCGCTTGGCCGGGTCGATGGTCAGCACGACCACCTTGCGGCCCCGTTCGGCCGCCCGGAGCCCGAGGGCGGCCGCGGTCGTCGTCTTGCCGACCCCGCCCGCGCCGCAGCACACCACGATCCGCGTCTTCGGGTCGTCGAGCAGCGGATCGACGTCCAGCACGCGCGCGGGGGAGAGCCGCGGGCGTGCCGCGTCCTGGTGGGGGGCGGCGTTCTGCGCCTCGGCCGGGTCCGCACTCATGACAACCCCTGCTTCCGCAGCTCGGTGGCGAGTTCGTACAGGCCCGCGAGGTCCATGCCCTCGGCGAGCAGCGGCAGCTCGTGCAACGGCAGGTCCAGCTCGCCGAGGACCGCGCGCTGTTCCTGCTCCAGCGCGTACCGCTCGGCGTACTCCGCGGCCTGATCCAGCAGCGGGTCCACCAGCTTCTCGGCGTTCCCGCCGCGCCGGGCCCCGCCCAGACCGGCCGCCGAGAGCGCCTGTGCGACCGATGAACGCTCCACGGTCCGTACGAGTTCCAGATCGGTGGCGTCCAACACCTCCGGCCGGACCATGTTCACGATGACCCGGCCCACCGGCAGCCGCGCCGCGCGCAGCTCCGCGATGCCGTCGGCGGTCTCCTGGACCGGCATCTCCTCCAGCAGGGTCACCAGGTGCACGGCCGTCTCCGGCGACTTCAGCACCCGCATGACGGCCTGTGCCTGATTGTGTATGGGGCCGATCTTCGCGAGGCCCGCCACCTCGTCGTTGACGTTCAGGAAGCGGGTGATGCGGCCGGTCGGCGGGGCGTCCATGACGACGTAGTCGTAGGCGAACCTCCCCGACCTGTCCTTGCGGCGCACCGCCTCGCACGCCTTGCCGGTCAGCAGGACGTCCCTGAGGCCGGGCGCGATGGTGGTCGCGAAGTCGATCGCGCCCAGCTTCTTCAGCGCCCGGCCCGCGCCGCCGAGCTTGTAGAACATCTGGAGATAGTCCAGAAGGGCCAGTTCCGGATCGATGGCGAGGGCGTACACCTCGCCGCCGCCCGGAGCGACCGCGATCTTCCGCTCCTCGTACGGAAGTGCTTCCGTCTCGAAGAGCTGCGCGATGCCCTGCCGGCCCTCGACCTCCACGAGAAGCGTCCGCTTCCCCTCGGTCGCGAGGGCCAGCGCGAGTGCGGCGGCGACCGTCGTCTTTCCGGTCCCGCCCTTGCCGCTGACGACCTGGAGCCTGCTCACATCTTCGAGACTAACCAGTCCGGGCGACACTCACGCGGGAGGCTGTGGATAACGGGGGCCGTGGTGGGCCGCCGGACCCTCCGGTCGCAGCGGCTACAGTCGCCCCCATGACCAAGAAGTGGGAATACCAGACCGTGCCGCTGCTGATCCACGCCACGAAGCAGATCCTGGACAGCTGGGGCGACCAGGGCTACGAACTCGTCCAGGTCGTGCCCGGTCCCAACCCGGAGTCGCTCGTGGCGTACCTGAAGCGGGAGAAGCCGGAGGCGGACGCGTGAGCGCGGTCGAGGCCAAGCTGGCCGAACTGGGTCTGACCCTGCCGGACGTCGTACCGCCGCTGGCCGCGTACCAGCCGGCCGTGCGGTCGGGGGTGTACGTCTACACCGCCGGCCAGCTGCCGATGGTCGAGGGCAAGCTGCCGGTCACCGGCAAGGTGGGCGCCGAGGTCACCGCGGAGGAGGCCAAGGAGCTGGCCCGCACCTGCGTGCTGAACGCGCTCGCCGCCGTGAAGTCCGTCGTCGGCGACCTGGACCGCATCGCGCGCGTGGTGAAGGTCGTCGGCTTCGTCGCCTCGGCGGCCGACTTCACCGGGCAGCCCGGTGTCGTCAACGGCGCCAGCGAACTGCTCGGTGAGGTGCTCGGCGAGAAGGGCGTGCACGCCCGCAGCGCGGTCGGCGTCGCGGTCCTCCCGCTGGACGCGCCCGTCGAGGTGGAGATCCAGGTCGAGCTGGACCGGTAGCCCCCCGGCAGGCCCGCTGACCTCGGGTACCTCTCGAACATTCGCCCTACACGGGATAGCCTCCGGCCATGGCGAACGGTCAGTGGTACCCCCCGGAGTGGCCCGACCGCATCCGCGCGCTCGCGGACGGCACCCTCACCCCGGTGACCCCGAGGCGCGCGGCCACGGTGCTGCTCCTGAAGGACACCCCGGACGGGCCGGTCGTCCACATGCTGCGCAGACGCGCCTCCATGGCCTTCGCCGGGGGCGCGTACGCGTATCCCGGGGGCGGCGTCGACCCGCGGGACGACGACCGCCAGATCCGCTGGGCGGGCCCCACGCGCGCGTGGTGGGCCGAACGGCTCGGCGTCGACGCGGCGGGCGCCCAGGCGATCGTCTGCGCGGCCGTGCGGGAGACCTACGAGGAGGCCGGCGTCCTGCTGGCCGGACCCGACCCGGACTCGGTCGTCGGCGACACCACCGGCGACGACTGGGAAGCCGACCGTGCCGCCCTGGTCGCGCGCGAGCTGTCCTTCGCCGAGTTCCTCGACCGGCGCGGCCTGGTGCTGCGCTCGGACCTGCTGGGCGCCTGGACCCGGTGGATCACCCCGGAGTTCGAGGCCCGCCGCTACGACACCTGGTTCTTCGTGGCCGCCCTCCCCGAGGGGCAGCGCACCCGGAACGCCTCCACGGAGGCCGACCGCACGGTGTGGATCCGCCCCGAGGAGGCCGCCGCCGGGTACGACAAGGGCGAGCTGCTGATGATGCCGCCCACCGTCGCCACCCTGCGCCAGCTGCTCCCGTACGGCAGCGCCGCCGAGGCGCTGGCCGCCGCTCCCGCGCGCGACATGACCCCGGTGCTGGCCCGGGCCCGCCTCCAGGACGGCGAGATCGTCCTCTCCTGGCCCGGACACGACGAGTTCACCAAGCACGTCCCGACCGCTCCGACGCCCGCTGAGACGACCGGTGGAGGCCCCGCATGACCGACGCAGCAGCCCTGCCGGGCCAGCCCCGGGGCGGAGTGCTCTCGGGCCCGGCCACCGAACGGGCCGTCAACGTGCTGGCGCCCAACGCCTCCGCGATGACCCTGGACGGCACCAACACCTGGATCGTCGCCGAGCCCGACTCCGACCTGGCCGTGGTGATCGACCCCGGGCCGCTGGACGACGGTCACCTGCGCAACGTCGTGGACACGGCCGAGAAGGCCGGCAAGCACATAGCCCTGACCCTGCTCACCCACGGCCATCCCGACCACGCCGAGGGCGCCGTCCGCTTCGCCGAACTGACCGCCACGCGCGTGCGTGCCCTCGATCCGGGCCTGCGGCTGGGCGACGAGGGGCTGGCCGCCGGAGACGTCGTCACCGTCGGCGGCCTGGAGCTGAGGGTCGTACCGACCCCCGGGCACACCGCGGACTCGCTGTCCTTCCACCTCCCGGCCGACCGGGCGGTGCTGACCGGCGACACCGTCCTCGGGCGCGGCACGACGGTCGTGGCGCACCCCGACGGCCGGCTCGGCGACTACCTGGACTCCCTGCGCCGCCTGCGGTCCCTGACGGTGGACGACGGCGTGCACACCGTCCTGCCGGGCCACGGGCCGGTCCTCGACGACGCCCAGGGCGCCGTCGAGTTCTACCTCGCCCACCGCGCCCACCGGCTCGCCCAGGTGGAGACCGCGGTCGAGAACGGCTACCAGACCCCGGCCCAGGTCGTCGCCCATGTGTACGCCGACGTCGACCGCTCGCTGTGGCCGGCGGCGGAACTCTCGGTCCGGGCCCAGCTGGACTACCTCAGCGAGCACGGGCTGATCTAGGGCGACGCCGGGAACGGCAGGGGCTAGTCCGGCCGCGGGGCCTTCACGCCGTGCACGCGCGTGTACTCCGTCGCGAGCCAGGGGCCCAGGTCGTCGACGTACGTCCGCAGGACGTCGGGGTCGCCGACCGGTTCACAGCCGTACTCGGCCGCCGTACGCAGCTGCGCGGCCCGCGGCGGGTAGTAGGCGCCGAACACCTCGGCCATCTCGCGCAGATCGCTGGTCCAGCCCTGCCAGCGGGGCATGACGAGCGTGAAGGCGGTACGGACGAGATGCCGGGACATGAAGCGCACGAGCGGCCGGCGGGCCTCCTCGGTGTCCTCCGCCCCGGCGATCCGTTCCCGCCAGCGCGGCAGCCACCGGGCGAGGTCGCCGTTGGTCTCGCGGGCCAGCAGGGAGTCGGGGCGGTAGCGGGGCAGGTGCGCGGCGAGGTCGTCACCGAGCAGCGGGGTGCACAGGCAGGCGACGAACCAGCCCATGTCATGGCGCTCCAGGTCGCTCAGCAGCCGCTCCCGGCCGTAGAGCGGCGTGCCGACGCCGTCGATCTGCGGGAACTCCCGGTCGACCGCCTCTCCGAGGACGCGTACGGCGTCCCGGTCGGCGTCGGTCGGCTCCTCGCGCAGGGCGACCAGGAGGTCCAGGTCGCTGCGCCCCACGCGCGCGGTGCCGCGCGGGACCGACCCGTAGAGGTAGGCGCTGTGCAAGCGGGTGCCGAAGACGGCCGGCAGCCGGTCCTGGACGGCGGCCACGACGGGGCGGAAGGGGGACCGCACGCGCGCGAGGGAACCTTCGCGGACGAAGCGGCCCTGGGCGTCGACGCCACCGGGGGCGGGGAGCACGGTCATGGACCTACTGTGCCGTCCGCCCACGCCCCGGGCAGCCGGGTTTTCCGGCCGCCGGGTCCGCGTCAGCGCGACCGCTTCGCCAGCCTCTCCACGTCCAGCAGGATCACGGCCCGCGCCTCCAGGCGGAGCCAGCCGCGCTGGGCGAAGTCCGCCAGCGCCTTGTTCACGGTCTCGCGGGAGGCGCCGACCAGCTGGGCCAGCTCCTCCTGGGTGAGGTCGTGGACGACGTGGATGCCCTCCTCGGACTGCACGCCGAAGCGGCGGGAGAGGTCCAGCAGGGCGCGCGCCACGCGGCCGGGGACGTCCGAGAAGACCAGGTCGGACATGGCGTCGTTGGTCTTGCGCAGACGGCGGGCGACGGCGCGCAGCAGGGCGCCGGCGACCTCGGGCCGGGCGTTGAGCCAGGGCTGGAGGTCGCCGTGGCCGAGACCGAGCAGCTTGACCTCGGTCAGCGCGGTCGCGGTGGCCGTGCGGGGGCCCGGGTCGAACAGCGACAGTTCGCCGATCAGCTCGCCGGGGCCGACGACGGCGAGCATGTTCTCGCGGCCGTCCGGGGAGGTGCGGTGCAGCTTGACCTTGCCCTCGGTGACGACGTACAGCCGGTCCCCGGGGTCGCCCTCGTGGAACAGGGAGTCGCCGCGTGCGAGGGTCACCTCACTCATGGAGGCGCGAAGCTCCGCGGCCTGCTCGTCGTCGAGAGCCGCGAAGAGCGGGTTGCGCCGCAGAACGTCGTCCACGAGTTCTCTCCTTGTCGACCTGCTCAGGGGATCTTGCTCCCCTATGTGCCAGGGGTCCGTGTTCCCCATTTTGCCGGACGGTCCAAACAGTGTGATCTGTCACAAGGATGCCGCACAGGTGTCCCGGGGTAAGCGTCAGGGGTCCGATCGGGGGCCGCTCAGCGGGCTCCGGCGCGGATGTCGGTGCCGGGCTTTAGGCTGGCCGGGTGTCCAAATCGCCGGTGAGAGCACAGGGCAAGGGGGCTGGGCGGGTGGTTGCGCGTCATGATTCCGCTGTGGGCGAACAGGATCCCGGTGGAAGTAATAAAACAGGCAAATCGGTCAAAAAGGCTGCCGTTGCCGTGAAGAAGACTTCGGCCGCGAAGAAGGCGCCTGCCGCCGAGAAGGCCCCTGCCGCGAAGAAGGCGCCTGCGGCCAGGAAGACCCCCGCCGCGAAGAAGAGCGCGACCGGCAAGAAGGCCCCGGCCATGAAGAAGGCCGCCGTCGTGAAGCAGGCCGCGTCCGTCGAGAAGCCCGCCAGGAAGGCCGCCCCCGTCAAGAAGATCGCCGTCACGCCCCCGTCCGGCGAGTCCCCCACCGCCCTGGTCCGCCGCGCCCGCCGGATCAACCGCGAGCTGGCCGAGGTGTACCCGTACGCCCACCCGGAACTGGACTTCGAGAACCCCTTCCAGCTGCTGGTCGCCACCGTGCTGTCGGCCCAGACCACCGACCTGCGGGTCAACCAGACCACCCCGGCGCTCTTCGCCAAGCACCCCACCCCCGAGGACCTCGCCGTCGCCAACCCGGAGGAGGTCGAGGAGATCCTGCGCCCCTGCGGCTTCTTCCGCGCCAAGACCAAGTCGGTCATAGGGCTCTCCAAGGCGCTCGTCGAGAACTTCGGCGGCGAGGTGCCCGGCACGCTGGAGGAGCTGGTCACGCTGCCCGGCGTGGGCCGCAAGACCGCCTTCGTCGTCCTCGGCAACGCCTTCGGCCGGCCCGGGATCACCGTGGACACCCACTTCCAGCGGCTGGTCCGGCGCTGGCAGTGGACCGACGAGACCGACCCCGACAAGATCGAGGCTGCCGTCGGCGCGCTCTTCCCCAAGAGCGACTGGACCGACCTGTCCCATCACGTGATCTGGCACGGCCGCCGTATCTGCCACGCTCGCAAGCCCGCCTGCGGCGCCTGTCCCATCGCCCCGCTCTGCCCGGCCTACGGCGAGGGCGAGACCGACCCGGAGAAGGCGAAGAAGCTGCTGAAGTACGAGAAGGGCGGCTTCCCGGGACAGCGGCTCAAGCCCCCGCAGGCCTACCTCGACGCGGGCGGCAGGCCGGCGCCGCCGCTGGGGGCCGCGTGACGGAACGATCTCGGGGCCCTCGGGCGTTGGAGAGTGCAGAGCGACGGGGGTGGCGATGACGAGGGCAAGTGACACACAGGGCGGTCCGGTGACGCTCAGCAAGGAAGGGCTGCCGGACTGGCTGGAGCCCGTCGTGCGCGCCGCCGAGACGATCCAGCCGCTCCAGCTGAGCCGGTTCCTGCCGCCGGAGAACGGCTCGGGGCGCCAGTCGGCCGTACTGATCCTGTTCGGCGAGGGGGAGCGGGGCCCGGAGCTGCTGCTCATGGAGCGCGCGGGCTCGCTGCGCTCCCACGCCGGACAGCCGTCGTTCCCGGGCGGCGCGCTGGATCCGGAGGACGGCGATCCGCAGGAGGAGGGCCCCCTGCGGGCCGCGCTGCGCGAGGCCGAGGAGGAGACCGGGCTTGACCCGTCCGGCGTGCAGCTCTTCGGCGTGCTGCCGAGGCTGTACATCCCGGTCAGCGGCTTCGTCGTCACCCCCGTGCTGGGCTGGTGGCGCAAGCCCAGCCCGGTCGGCGTCGTCGACCCGAACGAGACCGCGCGGGTCTTCACCGTCCCCGTGGCGGATCTCACGGACCCCGCCCACCGCGCCACGGCCGTCCATCCCCGTGGCCACAGCGGCCCGGCATTCCTGGTCGAATCGGCCCTGGTGTGGGGTTTCACGGCCGGGGTGATCGACCGCCTGCTGCACTTCGCGGGCTGGGAGCGCCCCTGGGACCGCGGCAAGCAGGTCCCGCTCGACTGGCACGCATGACAGGGTGATCCCGTGAACGTGCTGGACATCCTGCTGCTGGTCGCGGCCGTGTGGTTCGCGGTGGTGGGCTACCGCCAGGGCTTCGTCGTCGGCATCCTGTCGGTGATCGGGTTCCTGGGCGGCGGCCTGGTCGCCGTGTACGCGCTGCCCGTCCTCTGGGACGCCGTGACCGGCAAGGCCAAGGTCGGCACCACCGCCGCCGTCGTCGCCGTGGTCGTCGTGATCGTCTGCGCCTCCGTGGGCCAGGCCCTGACCACCCACCTCGGCAACAAGCTGCGCCGGCACATCATCTGGTCCCCGGCGCGCGCCCTGGACGCCACCGGCGGTGCCCTCGTCAACGTCGTCGCGATGCTCCTGGTCGCCTGGCTGATCGGTTCCGCCCTGGCCGGTACGACCCTGCCGACGCTCGGCAGGGAGGTACGCGGCTCCAAGGTCCTCCTCGGGGTCTCCCGGGCGCTGCCCGCGCAGGCCGACACCTGGTTCGCGGACTTCTCCTCCGTGCTCGCGCAGAACGGCTTCCCGCAGGTCTTCAGCCCGTTCGCCAACGAGCCGATCAAGGACGTACAGCCGCCCGACCCGGCCCTGGAGAGCAGCCCGGTCGCCTTCCACGCCCAGCGCTCCATCGTCAAGGTCACCGGCACCGCCCAGAGCTGCGGCAAGGTCCTTGAGGGCAGCGGGTTCGTCTTCGCCGACCGCCGCGTGATGACCAACGCGCACGTCGTCGGCGGGGTCGACGCGCCGCGCGTGCAGATAGGCGGAGAGGGCCGCAGGCACGACGCGAAGGTCGTCCTGTACGACTGGAAGCGCGACATCGCCGTACTCGACGTACCGGACCTGAAGGCGACCGCCCTGCGGTTCACCTCGCAGGACGCGGCCTGGGGCGACGGCGCGATCGTCGCGGGCTTCCCGGAGAACGGCTCGTACGACGTGCGCGCCGCGCGCGTGCGCGGGCGCATCACGGCCAACGGCCCCGACATCTACCACCGCGGCACGGTCCGCCGCGACGTCTACTCCCTCTACGCCACCGTCCGCCAGGGCAACTCCGGCGGCCCGCTGCTCACCCCGGACGGCAAGGTGTACGGCGTGGTGTTCGCCAAGTCCCTCGACGACGCGGACACCGGCTACGCCCTGACGGCGGACGAGATCCAGGCCGACATCGAGCGGGGGCGTACGGCGAACGAGCAGGTGGGTACGGACAGCTGCGCCCTGTAGGACGACGCGGCGCGTTCAGCCCCGCGGGTGACGCAGGCGCACCGAGACCCAGCGGGCCCGGCGGCGCAGGATGCGCGGGATCCCCACCCGGAGGTCCGCTTCCGCGAGTTGCGGGGTGCCTCGCTGAGGCGTGCTCAGACCCGTGGCCGAGCGGCGGTTGCGGGGTGCGTCACTGTAGTCGTGCGTCCAGCCCATACCCCGACGTGTGCCCCCACCCCAAGGTCGATAACCGCTTGTGCGCCCCCCAATTGGCCTATGCGGCAGGCATGTGGCCGTTCGGGGGACAACTGTTCAGGAAATCGGATACTCCACGCATCGAACCTTCACCGCACGGTCACCGAACGGGCGCCTGACGCCTCATCGGTCGGGCTCGGGGTCCTTGAGCCAGTTGATCAGTTCGGTGGAGAACGCCGCCGGGTCCTCCTCGTGCGGGAAGTGGCCGAGCCCGTCGAACAGCCGCCAGCGGTACGGCGCTTCGACGTACTCGCCCGAACCGGCCGCGCTGCGCGTCCGGGTCACCGGGTCCAGCGAGCCGTGCAGGTGCAGCGTCGGCACCCGTACGGGCCGCTTCATCCGGCGGTAGAACTGCACGCCGTCCGGCCGGGCCAGCGAACGCACCAGCCAGCGGTACGGCTCGATCGCGCAGTGCGCGGTGGACGGGATGCACATGGCCCGCCGGTACGTCTCCAGGGCCGCGTCCTGCGGCAGCCGCGGCCCGGACCAGTCCCGGATCAGCCGGCCCGCCAGCGCGCCCCCGTCGGCGGTCAGTTGGCGCTCGGGGATCCAGGGCCGCTGGAACCCCCAGATGTAGGAGTTGGCGGCCGTCTGCCGGGCGTCCCGCAGCATCGCCGCGCGCCAGCGCCGCGGATGCGGCATGGACGCCACCGCCAGGCGCCGCACGAGCTTGGGCCGCATGGCCGCCGCCGTCCACGCCAGGTAGCCGCCGAGGTCGTGGCCGACCAGCGCGGCGTCCGGCTCGCCGAGGGACCGGATCACCCCGGTGACGTCCAGCGCGAGGTTGGCGGGGTCGTACCCGCGGGGCGTGCGGTCGCTGCCGCCGACGCCCCGCAGGTCCATCGCCACCGCCCGGTAGCCCGCGTCCGCGAGCGCGGTCAGCTGGTGCCGCCACGTCCACCAGAACTGCGGGAAGCCGTGCAGCAGCAGGACCAGCGGGCCGTCGCCGAGCTCGGCGATGTGGAAGCGCGCGCCGTTCGCGGCGACGTCCCTGTGACTCCAGGGACCTTCGATCCGTACGGCCGAGGGAGCGGCGGGGTCCGTCATGACGACGAGCGTGCCACAGCCTCGATGGCCGCGGGAGCCCGGTCCTCGGGCAGCTCCGGACGCGGGTGCGGCTTGGCGTTCTGGAGGACGCCCGCCGACTGCTTCATCGAGGCCGCCACCTTCTGCGGGCCCTGGCTCTTCTTGGCCTTCTTCGCGAACACCGTGCCGATGAGCGCGAGGAGGCCGGCGACCAGCACGTTGGCCGCGAAGGACAGCACGAAGCAGATCGCCAGGTTCCAGTGGCTCCAGGTGCGAATGCCGTAGGCCAGGGCGAAGTTGAGCATCGGCAGGGAGAACACCAGTACCGCGCCCGCCATCGAGAAGGCGCCGCCGCTGACCGCGCCGCGCTTCACGTCCTGCTTGAGCTGGGCCTTGGCCAGCGCGATCTCGTCGTGCACCAGCGCCGACAATTCGGTCGTCGCCGAGGCGAACAGCTGGCCGATGCTGCGTTCGGCGCCGACCGGGCTGCCGTCGGGTGCGCTCATCGCGTTCTCCCTCAGAGGTCTCTCGTGGGTCTTACGTACCGTTGGGTCTTGCAGTGCCGTCTTGCGTACCGTCTTGATTTGTACCGTCTCGTCAGATCATGCCGGACGGCCGTCCTCCCCGCCTGCCCCGCCCGGCACTTCCCGAAGCCCGTGGCGCGCTTCGGCGGCCAGCCGGCGGTGTTCGGCGGCCTTGCGCTCGTGGATCTCGGCCATCCGGAGGTGGTACGCCGGGTCGTCCTGCTCGTAGACGTCCGGGATGCCGTCGAGGTCCTCGTCGCGCTCCTCCTCCTCGCACAGCCTGCGGTACTTGGCGTTGCGCAGCTTCAGCAGCACCGTCGCGCACGCCGTCGCGATCAGCGACCCGGTGAGGACCGCCGCCTTCACCTCGTCGGTCAGGACCGTGTCGCCCTCGAAGGCCAGCTCGCCGATGAGCAGCGAGACCGTGAACCCGATCCCGGCGAGCGTCGCCACCGCGAAGACGTCGGCCCACGCCAGGTCCTCGCTGAGCTGCGCGCGGGTGAAGCGGACCGTCAGCCAGGTGCCGCCGAAGATGCCGACCGCCTTGCCCACGACCAGGCCGAGCACCACGCCGAGCGTCTCGGGTCTCGTGAACACGTCCCCGAGCGCCCCGCCGGATATCGGCACACCGGCGCTGAACAGCGCGAACAGCGGTACGGCGAGCCCGGCGGACAGGGGCCGCACCAGATGCTCGATGCGCTCGGCCGGCGAGCGCTCCTCACCCTCCCGGGTGGTACAGCGCAGCATCAGGCCCATCGCCACGCCGGCGATGGTGGCGTGCACGCCGCTGTTGTACATCAGCGCCCAGACGACGACGCCGAGCGGCACGTACACGTACCAGCCGCGTACCCCCTTGCGCAGCAGCAGCCAGAAGACCGCGAGTCCGGCGGCGGCCCCGCCGAGGGCGGCGAAGTTCAGCCGGTCGGTGAAGAAGACCGCGATGATCAGTATGGCGAAGAGGTCGTCGACGACCGCGAGCGTGAGCAGGAAGGCGCGCAGGGCGCTGGGCAGTGAGGTGCCGATGACCGCGAGGACGGCGAGCGCGAAGGCGATGTCGGTGGCGGTGGGCACCGCCCAGCCCTGCGTGGAGCCGTGCCCGGCGACGTTGGTGAGGGTGTACACGAGCGCCGGTGCGGCCATCCCGCACAGCGCCGCCACCACGGGCAGCGCGGCCGCCCGGGGGTCGCGCAGGTCACCGGCGACCAGCTCGCGCTTGAGCTCGATGCCGGCGACGAAGAAGAACACGGCGAGCAGGCCGTCGGCGGCCCAGTGGGCGACGGAGAGGTGCAGGCCGAGGGCTCCGGGGCCGGCGTGGAAGTCGCTGACCGTCTCGTAGCCGTGGCGGATGCCGGGGACGTTCGCCCAGACCAGCGCGGCCACGGCGGCGAGGAGCAGCAGCACACCGCCGACGGTCTCGGTGCGCAGCGCGTCCGCGACGAAGGAGCGCTCGGGCAGCGACAGGCGGCCGAGGACCTTGCGGGGGGCGGTGCGGATGCGGGGGCGGTGCGCGGTCACGGGAGACCTCCGGGGCAGGCGGGACTCACATGCCGACCAGACTTCCCGGCGCACCTGGCGTGCCGCTCCGTACGGCACTTTGTTTACTTTACCTAACGTGCCGTACGCCCGGGTCCGCGATCTCCACCGTGGACGCCCGAGGGGAACCGGCACGTTCGCCGGCCGGGTGCCCCTCGGGGTGCCGCTCAGTCCTCCCGTTCCGTTCAGTCCTCGCTGGGCGATGCGGGCAGCTTGGCCTGGATGAGGTCCATGACCGTGGAGTCCGTCAGCGTGGTCACGTCACCGAGCTGGCGGTTCTCGGCGACGTCCCGCAGCAGACGGCGCATGATCTTGCCGGAGCGGGTCTTCGGCAGCTCCGCCACCGGCAGGATCCGCTTGGGCTTGGCGATCGGGCCGAGCGTGGCGCCGACGTGGTCGCGCAGCTCCCCGACGAGCGCCTCGTTCTCCGAGGCCGTGCCGCGCAGGATGACGAACGCGACGATGGCCTGGCCGGTGGTCTCGTCCGCGGCGCCGACGACGGCGGCCTCGGCGACCGACGGGTGCGAGACGAGCGCCGACTCCACCTCGGTGGTGGAGATGTTGTGCCCGGAGACGAGCATCACGTCGTCCACCCGGCCCAGCAGCCAGATGTCCCCGTCCTCGTCCTTCTTCGCGCCGTCACCGGCGAAGTACCTGCCCTCGAAGCGGGACCAGTAGGTGTCGAGGAACCGCTGGTCGTCGCCCCAGATGGTGCGCAGCATCGACGGCCACGGTTCGGTCAGCACCAGGTAGCCACCGCCGCCGTCGGGCACCTCGTTCGCCTCGTCGTCGACGACGGTCGCGCTGATGCCGGGCAGCGGACGCTGCGCGGAGCCGGGCTTGGCCTCGGTGACGCCGGGCAGCGGCGAGATCATCATGGCGCCGGTCTCGGTCTGCCACCAGGTGTCCACGACCGGCGTCCTGTCGGCGCCGATGTGCTTGCGGTACCAGATCCACGCCTCGGGGTTGATGGGCTCGCCCACCGAGCCGAGGACGCGCAAGGAGGACAGGTCGAACTTGGCGGGGATGTCGTCGCCCCACTTCATGAACGTCCGGATCGCGGTCGGCGCCGTGTAGAGGATCGTGACCTTGTACTTCTGCACGATCTCCCAGAACCGGCCCTGGTGCGGGGTGTCCGGCGTGCCCTCGTACATCACCTGCGTCGCACCGTTGGCCAGCGGGCCGTACACGATGTACGAGTGCCCGGTCACCCAGCCGACGTCGGCCGTGCACCAGTACACGTCCGTCTCCGGCTTGAGGTCGAAGACCGCCCAGTGGGTGTAGGCCGTCTGGGTGAGGTAGCCGCCGGAGGTGTGCAGGATGCCCTTCGGCTTCCCCGTGGTGCCGGAGGTGTAGAGGATGAACAGCGGGTGCTCGGCCTCGAACGCCTCGGGGGTGTGCTCGGCCGACTGGCGGGCGACGATGTCGTCCCACCACACGTCCCGGCCCTCGGTCCAGGCCACCTCCTGGCCGGTGCGGCGGACCACGAGCACGTGCTCGACGTTGTCCACCTTGCCGATCGCCTCGTCCACCGCGGGCTTGAGCGCGGACGGCTTGCCGCGCCGGTAGCCGCCGTCGGCGGTGATGATCACCTTGGCGTCCGCGTCCTGGATCCGGGTCGCGAGCGCGTCCGCCGAGAAGCCGCCGAAGACGACCGAGTGCGCGGCGCCGATCCGGGCGGAGGCCAGCATCGCGATCGCGGTCTCCGGGATCATCGGCATGTAGATGGCGACGCGGTCGCCCTTGCGCACGCCCAGCTCCAGCAGGGCGTTGGCGGCCCGGGAGACCTCGTCCTTCAGCTCCGCGTAGGTGATCGCCCGGCTGTCACCGGGCTCACCCTCGAAGTGGATGGCGACGCGGTCCCCGTGTCCGGCCTCCACATGCCGGTCCACGCAGTTGTAGGCGACGTTCAGCTCGCCGTCCTTGAACCACTTCGCGAACGGCGGGTTCGACCAGTCCAGCGTCTCGGTCGGTTCCTTGGCCCAGGTCAGCCGACGGGCCTGCTCGGCCCAGAAGCCGAGCCTGTCAGCCTTGGCCTGTTCATACGCCTCCGCGGTGACGTTGGCGTGTGCTGCCAGGTCGGCGGGGGGCGCGAACCTGCGTTCTTCCTTGAGCAGGTTGGCCAGGCTCTCGTTGCTCACGACATCTCCCTCTCGAAGGGTGTCCGTTGTGTCCCAGGCCACAGCTCATCAGACACGGGGGTCCGATGACAAGGGTCGACCGAAAAATTGGTTTAGACCTGTCCGGGGCTCGTGACCCACACCCCTTCGCGTGCCTCCTCACCTCCGCCGATGCCTCCCGCGACGTCCTCGAACACCACTGCCTCCTCCGTCCCCGCGAGCAGGTAGGCCTGGGCCTCGCCCACGTGGAAATACATGCCGTGCAGTTCCAGCGCCCCCTCGGCCAGCGCCCGGGCCACCGGCCCGTGCTCCCTCAGATGCGCCAACTGCTGGACCACGTTGGTCAGGCACAGCAGCTCCACCGTGTCCGCGGGCTCCCGCCCGGCCAGCCGGGGCCGCCCGGGAGGATCGCCGGCCGTTCGCGCCAGGCTCGGCAGCCCGTGCCGCAGCCACCGCTGGAGCGGGGTGCCGTCCCCCTGGCCGGCCCCCGTGGTCAGCAGTGCCTGCATCGCCCCGCACCCGGAGTGCCCGCACACCGTGATCGAGCGCACCCCGAGCACGTCCACCGCGTACTCGATGGCGGCGGCCACCGAGTCGTCGCCGTGCTCCTCGCCCGGCGGCGGCACCAGGTTGCCGACGTTGCGGACGACGAACAGGTCGCCGGGACCACTGGCAGTGATCATCGACGTGACGAGCCGGGAGTCGGCGCAGGTCAGGAAGAGCTGGGAGGGCCGCTGGCCCTCCCGGGCGAGCCGCGCCAGCTCCTCCCGCACCAGCGGGGCGGTGTTCCGCTGGAACGAGCTGATGCCACGGGCCAGTTCCCGGCCGGCCCCCTGCCCTTCCCGGACGGCCGGGGCTGCGGCGAAGCATGCCTGGTGGTTGCGCCAGGGGGTCCAGGGGCGGCACCGGCACTCGGTGGCCGGGGCCCGCTCGGCGGTCCGGATTCCGTCGCGCCGGCCGGCGAGCTCGGCCGTGCCTCCCCGCGCGGTGTGGGAGCTGCGCCAGTCCTGCAACGACTCGTACGCCGCGTGGTCCATGAACGAGCCGTCCAACTCCACGACGGCGTGGGCGCCTTGGGGTACGAGATGCAGGGTCCGGCTGAGCCGGGGCACCGCGAGGAAGGTCAGCTGACCTCGGACGCGTACGTGATGGACTCCTTCCTTCTCGTGGTGGGTGATGCGGGTGCGGGCGAGGCGGTGCAGGGCGACGGCGACCGCCACGGCGACCCCGAGGAACACGCCCTGGAGGACGCCGAGGGCCACCACGCCGAGTGTGGTCACGGCGTAGACCGGCACTTCGCGGTGGCGCGTCACCGTGCGGATGTGGTGCAGGGACACCATCTGGATGCCGACGGCCATCACCAGGGCGGCGAGGGAGGCGAGCGGGATCTCCTCCAGGACCGGGACCATCAGCAGCGCGGCGACTACTACGAGAACGCCGTGCACCATCGTGGAGTTCCGGCTGACGGCACCTGAATTCACATTCGCGGTACTGCGCACCGCCACGCCCGCGATCGGCAGCCCGCCGAGGGTGCCGGAGACGATGTTGGCGGCGCCCTGGCCGAGCAGCTCCCGGTCCAGGTCCGAGCGGCCGATGCGGGACTGCGGGCCGGTGCGGGCGGCGACCAGCTTGTCCACGGCCACCGCACCGAGCAGCGACTGCACGCTGCACACCAGGGTGGTGGTGAGCACGGCGGCCACCAGGCCGAGAGCCGGACCCTCGGGCAGCCCGGCCAGGGCGTGGCTGTGCCAGGACGGCAGCTCGACCCGGGGGAGGCTCAGGCCGGTGAGGGCGGCGGTCGCGGCGGCTCCGGTGACGGCGACGAGGGCGGCCGGCACCCTGCGCAGCAGCCGGCCGGCGCGGCCGGGCAGGCGGGGCCAGGCCAGCAGCAGGGCCAGGGTCAGCACGCTCATCGACATGGCGGCCGGGTGCAGGTCGGCCAACTGGGCGGGCAGGGCGCGCAGGTTGGCGAGGACGGAGCTGTCCGGGTTGCCGCCGAGGACGATGTGCAGCTGGGCGACGGCGATGGTGATGCCGATGCCGGCCAGCATGCCGTGCACCACGGCCGGGCTCACCGCGAGTGCCCCGCGCGCCACCCGCAGGCAGCCGAGACCGAGCTGGGCGAGACCGGCGAGGACGGTGATGCCGCAGGTGACCCGCCAGCCGTAACGGTGGATCAGGTCGGCGGTGACCACGGTGAGTCCGGCGGCGGGACCGCTGACCTGGAGGGGGCAGCCGCCCAGCCGCCCGACGACGATTCCGCCGACCGCGGCGGCGACGAGTCCGGCCTGGAGCGGGGCGCCGGTGGCCAGGGCGATGCCGAGGGAGAGCGGCAGGGCGATCAGGAAGACCGCGACGGCCGCGGACAGATCGGCGCCCGCGACGGGGAAGCGGCGGCGGGTCGGTGCGGGGTTGTGCGGCGGGTGGGGGTGCGGGGTGTGAGGGGGTGCGCAGGCGGACATGTTCCCGTCTCCTCCGGGGCGGCGCGGTCGCGGACTGGGTGGGAGCCGCGGCGATGGGCGGGCTCGGTCGCGGCCGTGGGTCACGGCGTGCAGCGGCGGGATGGATCAACGCTCGGTAAAAGAACCGTAATGCCGAGTAAAGCCAAAGCATAGTTTTGTGGGGCGAAAGGGGTGGAAGATCGCCCGCTTGAGTGAAGTGGGCATTTGATCGGCTTGTCGTACTAACTCCTTCTCGGTCCCGTGCGACCTTGGCGGCGCTGCCGGTGCGAACCCGGCACATCACTCGAAAACGGCCCTCGTCAGGGGGTGCCTGAGAGAAGGAAGAAGGTGGGCGGAACATGGCCGCCACCCAGAGGATCGCCGTCGCCGCCATGGTCGCCGCGGCCTGTGCGGCGTCGTTCGCCGGTTGCGCGACCGACTCCAGCGGCACCAAGAAAGGGGCGCCCGGCCCGGGGCAGGCGGCGCCGGCGCCGGCGCCGGGCAGTGTGCTCAGGCTGATCGGCGACGGTTCCACCGCCTACACCGGATCCCAGCCGTATCTGCCCCGGCCCGAGCGGCTGAGCCCGGGTCAGAAGCCCCCTCAGTTCGTGGTGTTCTCCTGGGACGGCGCGGGCGAGGACAGCCAGAAGCTGTTCTCGCACTTCCGCAAGGTCGCCAAGGAGAACAACGCGACCATGACGTACTTCCTCAGCGGCGTGTACCTGCTGCCGGAGGAGAAGCGTGACCTGTACAAGCCCCCGCAGCACTCGCCGGGTCGCTCCGACATCGGCTTCAACGATGAGCAGGGCATCACCGACACCCTCAAGCAGGTGCGGCTGGCCTGGCTGGAGGGCAACGAGATCGGCACCCACTTCAACGGTCACTTCTGCGGGCCCGACGGCGGGGTCGGCACCTGGTCGGTGGAGGAGTGGAAGAGCGAGATCGCCCAGGCCAAGAACTTCGTGAAGTCCTGGCGGACCAACACCGGCATGAAGCGGGCGGCTCCGCTGCCCTTCGACTACGACAAGGAGCTGATCGGCGCCCGCACCCCCTGCCTGGAAGGCCGGAAGAACTTCGTCAAGGCCGCCCGCCAGCTGGGCTTCCGCTACGACTCCAGCGGAGTCGACGACCAGGTCTGGCCCAAGAAGAAGGAGGGCCTGTGGGACCTGTCGATGCAGTTGGTGCCCTTCCCGGGCCACACCTATGAGCAGCTGACCATGGACTACAACTTCATGGTCAACCAGTCCGGCACCAAGACCCAGGGCGACCCCGACAAGTTCGACTACTGGGGTGCCCAGATGCGGGACGGACTCGTCAAGGGCTTCTACCGCGCCTACGACGGCAACCGCGCGCCCCTGATCATCGGCAACCACTTCGAGTCCTGGAACGGCGGCACCTACATGCGCGCCGTCGAAGACGTGGTCAAGACGGTGTGCACCAAGCCCGAGGTGCGCTGTGTCTCCTTCCACCAGCTGGCCGACTGGCTCGACGCCCAGGACCCGGGGACCCTGGCCAAGCTGCGCACCCTGAAGGTGGGCGAGGCCCCACGGCAGGGCTGGGCGTCCTTCCTGTCCGGCCACCCGGCTCCGGCGCCCAAGGGTGTGCCCGGGGCGCCGGCGGACGAGTCGTAGACGTCAGGCCGCAGTCGCCACACTTTCGCCGAGCACGAAGTGGGGGTCGACCTGCGCCGCCAGGTCGGCCCCGGTGCGCTCGTTGCCCCAGGACTCGGCGTTCTTCAGGTGGAAGTGCACCATCTGGCGGGTGTAGCGCTCCCAGTCGCGCTGCTCGTAGGTGGCGTCGACGGTGGCCTTGAGCAGGTCCAGGGCGCGGGCGTTGGGCTCCTCCAGGAGGGCGAACCGGGGCGGGCGGCCCTTCTCCATGGCGCGCACCCAGTCCGAGCGCCCGACCGTCACGAGCAGGTCGTCCCCGACCTCCTCGCGCAGGAAGTCGAGGTCGTCCGGGTCCTGGGTCTTGTTGCCGACGACCTTGAGGGCGACGCCGAAGTCACGGGCGTACTCCTTGTACTGGCGGTAGACGGAGACCCCCTTCCGGGTCGGCTCCGCGACGAGGAACGTCATGTCGAAGCGGGTGAACATGCCGGAGGCGAAGGAGTCCGAACCGGCCGTCATGTCGACCACGACGTACTCGTCGGGGCCGTCGACGAGGTGGTTCAGGAACAGCTCCACCGCTCCCGTCTTGGAGTGGTAGCAGGCGACCCCCAGGTCGGCGTCCGTGAAGGGGCCCGTGACCATCAAACGGGCGGCGCCGCCGTCGAGTTCCACCGGGCGCGCGCAGGCGTCGTAGACCGGGTTGGGCTCGCGCACCCCGACCAGTCGCGAGCCCTCGCCGGGCGGGGTCGTCTTGATCATCGTCGCGGCCGAGGCGATGCGCGGGTTGGTGCCGCGCAGGTAGTCCTTGATCAGCGAGAGCTGTTCGCCCATGGCGGGCAGTGCCGCCGCCTCCTCCTCGCCGAGGCCGAGCGCGGGGCCGAGGTGCTGGTTGATGTCCGCGTCGATGGCGACCACCGGGGCGCCGGAGGCGACGAGATGGCGGATGAAGAGGGAAGAGAGCGTGGTCTTGCCGCTGCCGCCCTTCCCGACGAAAGCAATTTTCATGTTCACCAAGAGTAGTCGAGCGATAGCTGTATGTGTCACGCGGCAGTGAAGAAGACCACTCCTTCGTGGGGTGGGCCGACGGGGTGCGTAGTGTCGTACTCATGAGTACGACAGGCGCGACCGCCGATCCGCTCGCGGCCCTGGGCTCGCTGCCCGGTGTGGCCGAGTCCGTTGAGTCCGTGCGCAAGGCCGTGGACCGGGTCTACGGGCACCGGATCATGCGACGTCGCAGCAACGAGATCACCTCCGAGGCGGCCCTGCGCGGCGCCCGTGGCTCGGCGGCGCTGTCCGGCGCGGACTGGGCCCTGGAGGAGGTGCGCCGCCGCACCGACTTCGGTGTCGACGCCGAGGCCCGCGTCATGGGCGCGGCCCTGCGGCTCACCGCGGAGGCGGGGCAGCTGCTGTCCATCTGGCGCCAGTCGCCCCTGCGGGTGCTGGCCCGGCTGCACCTGGTGGCCGCGGCGAGCGGCGAGGACCAGGTCGGCAGGCCGCGTCTGGCCGGCGAGCCGGTCGACGAGCCGCTGGTCGAGCTGCCGCTGCCGGACGCCGAGGAGGTCTCGGGCCGGCTGGAGGGGCTGGCTGACCTGATCATCGCCGGCACATCCGCGCCCGCGCTCGTCACGGCCGCCGTGGTGCACGGCGAACTGCTCGCGCTGCGCCCCTTCACCTCTCACAACGGCCTGGTCGCGCGCGCGGCCGAGCGGATCGTGCTGATCGGCAGCGGACTGGACCCGAAGGCGGTCTGCCCGGCCGAGGTGGGCCACGCCGAACTGGGCCGGGCCTCCTACCTGGCCGCCCTGGACGGGTACGTCTCCGGCACCCCCGAGGGCATGGCCGGCTGGATCGCCCACTGTGGCCGGGCGGTCGAACTGGGCGTACGCGAGTCGACGGCGGTGTGCGAGGCGCTCCAGCGCGGCGCGGCCTGACCACCCCGGCGAGCAAGCTCCGGGCCGCGGAACCCCGGAGGGCCGAGAAACCCCGGAGGGCGGGGAGCCGCGGACAGCGCAGGCCCGGGACGGTGCGGCGGGGCGTCCTGACAAGGGTTGCGGCGGTACGAGGTGCTCGTACCGCCGCCGGCATGATCACCGGGTTACCAAGCGTCCTCGATATGTCGCCCATCAGGTCGGGATCTTTGCCCGTCACCTGGTGCGGCTGGCCCGTAATCGACGGGTCGACGTCGCGTGGGTGCCCGGTTTCATGCTGGGTCCGTGGGGCCAATGCGTAGTGGTAGGGGATCCTCTCGGATGTCCTTTGGTCTCGCGGGCCTAGGTTCTTTGTACCGCGAGCCGGGAGGAAGCGGAACCCCTGCCTGTACTTCTTTACTTTCAGGTTCAAACAGGGTGAAACGGGCGCCGGTTCAGGCCGTGCCACGGCGCCGGCTCGTGTACCAGACGAAGCCGGCGGTGGCCGCTGCCGCCCCTATGGCCGCCGCGGCGACCAGCGCCGGGCGGGGCGGGACGGAGAACGCGGGCAGTCGCTTCTTGAGGCGGACCGGGTGGCGGAACTCCAGAATCGGCCACCCACGCGCGAAGGCCTCGCGGCGCAGCGCGCGGTCCGGGTTCACGGCGTGCGGGTGCCCGACGGCCTGGAGCATCGGCAGGTCGGTCGCCGAGTCGCTGTAGGCGTAGCAGCGGTCGAGGTCGTAGCCCTCGGATACGGCCAGCTCCCTGATGGCCTCGGCCTTCGTCGGGCCGTAGGCGTAGTACTCCACCTCTCCGGTGAAACAGCCGTCGTCACCGACGATCATGCGGGTGGCGACCACTCGGTCCGCGCCCAGCAGTTCCCCGATCGGCTCGACCACCTCGGCGCCCGAGGTGGACACGATCACCACGTCCCGGCCGGCCGCATGGTGCTCCTCGATGAGGGAGGCGGCCTCGTCGTAGATGATCGGGTCGATCAGCTCGTGCAGGGTCTCGGCGACGATCTCCCGCACCTGCTGGACGTTCCAGCCGCGGCACAGTGCGGAGAGATACTCGCGCATGCGCTCCATCTGGTCGTGGTCCAGACCGCCGGCCAGGAAGACGAACTGGGCATATGCGGTACGCAACGCGGCCCTGCGGTTGATCAGCCCGCCTTGGTAGAAGGACTTGCTGAAGGTGAGGGTGCTGGACTTCGCAATGACCGTCTTGTCCAGGTCAAAGAAGGCCGCTGCGCGGGGCAAGGAGTGGTTTTCCACGTCCCTGAGCATAGGCGCCCACCATTCGGCGTAAGGTGGGGCGTGTGGGTTTGCCTGAGAGGGCTCTCGGGTACACCATGGAAGTCACGGATCGTTCGCGACCGTGCTAACCCGGTCCGACTCCTCCCCCCCCGAGTCGGCCGTGGGGACGACCCCCGCTCTCCCCCCCGGCGGGGGTCGTCGCATGTCCGGATGGGTTTTCTCCCTCCTCCCCTTCCTTGACGCGGCCGTACGGCAGGCATTGCTCCGCCGTGGGCCGCGCTCGCGGCATGCCCATGATCGGTGACGCAGGGTAATCGTCAGGCTGCTCTGTGGATATCGCGCACGCGCCGGTGCGGGGCTCACCGGTATGAGTGACGGAGATATTCACAGGGTCCGGGTTGTCCACAGTTATCGACCAAGATCCACATCATTTCGCGGATCACTGCACCGTGATTCCAGCGCACTCCGGCCGAGGCGAGTTCATCGCCGGGTCCGATTGCCGGAGCGCGTATGGCCGGTTCCTATCGGCCGTTCATATGGAGGCCGCTTGCCGGTTCTTCACACCTTTGGGAAATCGCGTGGTCGCAGGGGCTGCGCGGCCCATGCAGCGAAGGGGGAACACCCGTGACCGGAACCGTCACCCACGACCCGCCGCCCGGCCCCGCAGACCGGCCCGGACGGCCGCTCATCGTCACCGAGGACGCCGTCCTCCTGGACGATCTGCTGCGCCTGTGCGCGGCGGCGGGCGCCACACCCGAGGTCCACCACGCCGTACCGGAGTCCGGCGACGGCTGGGCGGTCGCCCCGCTCGTACTCGTCGGCGACGACGCCGCCCACCGGATGTGCGGCGCCGCGCGCCGGCCCGGAGTGGTGCTGGTGGGCCGCGACCAGGACGACCCGGGGGTGTGGAAACGAGCCGTCCGGATCGGCGCCGACCACGTCCTGATGCTCCCCGACGGCGAACCCTGGCTGGTCGATCGCATCGCCGACGTCGCCGAGGGCATCGGCCGCCCGGCCCTCACCGTCGGGGTGATCGGCGGCCGGGGCGGAGCCGGCGCGTCCACGCTCGCCTGCGCGCTCGCCGTCACCTCCGCGCGTGAGGGACTGCGCACCCTCCTGGTGGACGCCGATCCGCTGGGCGGCGGGCTCGACGTACTCCTCGGCGGCGAGAGCGCCGAAGGGCTGCGCTGGCCCGCTTTCGCCGCCTCCCGGGGCCGGGTCGGCGGCGGCGCCCTGGAGGAGTCACTGCCCGAGCTGCACTCCCTGCGCGTGCTCAGCTGGGACCGCGGCGACTGCGTCGCCGTTCCGCCTCCCGCGGTCCGTGCGGTGCTGGCAGCCGCCCGGCGGCGCGGCGGCACGGTCGTCGTCGACCTGCCCCGACGCCTCGACGACGGGGTCGCCGAGGCCCTCGCCCAGCTCGACATGGCCCTGCTCGTCGTCCCGGCCGAGCTGCGGGCCGTCGCAGCCGCCGGCCGCGTCGCCTCCGTCGTCGGAATGGTCGTGCGGGACCTGCGGGTCGCGGTTCGCGGGCCGTACGCACCCGGCCTGGACGACCACGAGGTGGCCCGGCTGCTCGGCCTGCCGCTGGCCGGCGAGGTGCCCGTCGAACCGGCGCTGCTGCGCCCGCGGGGTGGCGCGAAACCGCCGGGCGCGACCGGACGCGGACCGCTCGCCCGTTTCTGCACGCACTTCTGGGAGCGGGCGCTGGTCGAGACGGGAGGCATCCGATGACGCTGCCCGGACTCGACCGGGCCGACGGCGCGGCCCTGCTCGACGGCGTCCGCCGCCGTCTCGCCGAGAGCGGCGCCGAACCCACGCCTGCGCGCGTGGCCCAGGCCCTGCGCGAACAGGGCCGGGTGCTCGGCGACGCGGAAGTCCTCGGCGCCGCCGCGCACCTGCGGTCCGAACTCGTCGGCACCGGTCCCCTGGAACCCCTGCTCGCCGACCCGGACGTCACCGACGTCCTGGTCTCCGCCCCGGACCGGGTCTGGGTGGACCGCGGCGGCGGCCTGGAGCTGACCCCGGTGACCTTCCCCGACGCGGCTGCCGTACGACGCCTCGCGCAGCGGCTGGCCGCCGTGGCCGGACGCAGGCTGGACGACGCCCGGCCCTGGGCGGACGCCCGGCTGCCCGACGGCACCCGGCTGCACGCGGTGCTGCCCCCGGTCGCCGTCGGCTGCACCTGCCTCGCCCTGCGGGTGGTACGGCCCCGGGCCTTCACCCTGGAAGAGCTCGTCGCGGCCGGCACGGTGCCACCCGGCGGCGACCGGATCCTGAGGGCGCTGCTCGACGCCCGGCTGTCCTTCCTCGTCAGCGGCGGCACCGGCTGCGGCAAGACGACCCTGCTCAGCGCACTGCTCGGGCTCGTCGGACCCGGCGAGCGGATCGTGCTCGCCGAGGACTCGGCCGAGCTGAGGCCGGACCACCCGCACGTCGTCCGGCTGGAGACCCGGCCCGCCAACCAGGAGGGCGCCGGTCTGGTCACCCTGGAGGACCTGGTGCGGCAGGCGCTGCGGATGCGGCCGGACCGGCTGGTCGTCGGCGAGGTGCGCGGCCCCGAGGTCGTGCATCTGCTCGCGGCCCTCAACACCGGTCATGAAGGCGGATGTTGCACGGTCCACGCCAACGCGGCGGCGGATGTGCCGGCCCGGCTGGAGGCGCTGGCCACGGCCGCCGGGCTGGACCGGGCCGCGCTCCACAGCCAGTTGGCGGCGGCCCTGTCCGTGGTGGTGCACCTCGTACGGGACCGGTCCGGGCGGCGCCGGATCGCCGAGGTGCACGTGCTGGAGCGGGACACCACCGGGCTGGTGCGGACGGTACCGGCCCTGCGCTGGGGCGAGCGGGCGTTCGTGCGGGAGCGGGGGTGGGGGCGGTTGCGGCACCTGCTGGGGGACGCGGGGGAGCGCGGGGACGACTGAGGGGTGGCACGGCGGGCGGGCGGCGAGTGGGGGTGGTGGCCGTTTGGTCCGGCCAGGGGGATCGGTGGGGCGAGTGCGTTCGGGCGGGGCGGTACATGCGGCGGTGCATGCGGGTGGTGCATGCAGGCGGGGACGGTGCGTTCGGGGGCGTTCGGCAGATCAGTTCGTTCGGCGGATGAGTGGCAGATCAGTTCGTCGGCGGATGAGTAGCGGGTCAGTGAGCTTCGGCGGATCGGTCGAGGTCAGCAGTGATGAGAGGAGTGACGGAAGTGATCGGTGAGACGTCCATGGGGGCCGCGCTGGTCTGTCTCGGCGCGCTGGTGTGGCTGCTGGGCGGGCGGCACTACGGGATGCGGCGGGCGCGGCTGCTGCTGGCGGGGGGCGGGGTGGTGACGACGGGACCGCCTGTCTGGGAGCGGTTCCGCGCGGAACTGCGCCGGCAGCACGGCCGATGGGGAGCCGAGTGGTGGGCGCTCGTCGCCGGTCTGGGGATCGCCCTGCTGGGTGCCTCGGTGATTCCGGTGGTCGCGGGGGCCGCCGGGGTGCCCGTCCTGCGCCGGATGCGGCTGGCCCGGCAGGTCCGGCTCACCCGGGAGCGGCGGGCCGACGCGGTGATCGCCCTGTGCGGTGGGCTCGCCGGGGAGGTGCGGGCGGGACGGCAGCCGGGGGAGGCGCTGTTGCGGGCCGCGCGGGACTCCGGCGGACTCGGCGACGCACAGGCCGCCGTGGTGGCCGCGGCCCGGTTCGGCGGAGACGTGCCCGGCGCGCTCGCCGTGGCCGCCCGGCAGCCGGGGGCGGAGGGCCTGCTCGGACTCGCCGCGTGCTGGCGGGTGGCCGTGGACCAGGGCGCCGGACTCGCCACCGGCCTGGACCGGCTGGACGGGGCCCTGCGCGCCGAACGGGATCAGCGATCCGACGTACGCGCCCAGTTGTCGGGTGCCCGGGCCACCGCGGTGCTGCTCGCCGCACTGCCCGTCCTCGGGCTGCTCCTCGGCACGGCCATGGGGGCGGACCCGCTGCGTGTGCTGCTGCACAGCGGCGCGGGTCTCGGCTGTCTGACGGCCGGTGCGGTGTTCGAGACGGCCGGGATGTGGTGGGCGATGCGGATCGTGCGGGGGGCGGAGGCCGGGTGAGGTGCGCCGTGCGTATGTGGCGAATAGCCCGAGTGACCGAAGACCGAAGACCGAACGGCCGAAGACCGAACGGCCGAAGACCGAACGGCCGAATGGCCGAATGGCGGGGAAGGGGTGTGCGGCATGACTGGGGAAGTCATCCACAGGCTGGGGACGGCGGTGGTCGTGGTGCTGGTCCTCGGCTGGGGTGTCCGGCGGCTGGAGCTGGCGCGACGGCGGCGTCGGGCGCGGCGCCGGGTGGCCGATCTGCTGGGCTTCGAAGTGCCTGATCGTACGGCCCAGTTGACGATTCCGGACATCGTTCGGCGGCGATGGGTGTCGACGGCCGGCGCGGCGTGTGGTGTCTGGGTACTGGTCGGCGGGGTCGTCGGTGTGGTGCTGGGGCTGGGCGTGGGCGTGGTGCTGTGGCGGTGGCGGGGCCGTCAGGCGGCAGCCGGACAGCAAGAGGTGGCCGATACGGCCGGGGCCGCGCGCCAACTCCCGCTCGACGCCGATCTGCTGGCCGCCTGCATCGCGGCTGGTGCCGGTCCGGTGATCGCCGCCCAGGCGGTGGGGGAGGCCCTTGGCGGACCCGTCGGGCAGGCGCTGGCGCGGGGCGCGGCGGAGGTCCGGCTCGGCGGCGAACCGGCTGACGCCTGGCGGAGCTTGGCGGCGCTGCCCGGTGCCGGTGCCGGTGCGCTGGCGCGGCTGCTGGAGCGGGCCGACGAGTCCGGGTTGCCCGCGGCCGGCCCGGTCGCCCGGCTCGCGTCGGACGCGCGTGCGGAGTGGGCCCGTGCGGCGACGGTCCGGGCGCACAGGGCGGGCGTACTGATCTCGGCGCCGGTCGGCCTGTGCTTCTTGCCCGCGTTCATCGCCGTCGGCGTGCTGCCGGTCGTGATCGGGCTGGCGGGTGGGGTGATGGGAGGGAGGTGAGGGCGAGGAGAGCGGGCCGGTACGCGGACGCCAGGTAAGCGCGACGAACGACGACGAGCGGCAACTAGCGACGACGAACGAGAACGAACGACAACTAGCGACAAAGACCAAAAGCCTCACGGGGGTTGAAATGTTCGAGAAGATCAGGAAAGTGGCGGTCCGGGTGCGTGAAGCCTGCCGTCGGGACGGCGGAATGGTGACGTCCGAGTACGCCATGGGGATCATCGCGGCCGTCGGGTTCGCGTTGCTGCTCTACAAGGTCGTCACCAGCGGCCAGGTCCAGGCGGAGTTGCAGGCCATCGTGAAGAAGGCCCTCAGTGCGCGGATGTGAGCGAGGTGGGGACCGTGGGTTCGTGACCGCGGAGGCGGCCGTGGTGCTGTCCGTGCTGGTGGCGTTCACGATGGCGCTGGTCTGGGGGTTGCTTGTGGTGGCGGCGCGGATCGAGTGCGTGGACGCGGCCCGAGCGGGCGCCCGGGCCGCCGCCCGGCAGGACCCGGCCGAGGCGGTGGTGACGGTGACCCGGGAAGCGGCGCCGAGGGGAGCGCGGGTGACCGTCGCGCGCGAGGGCGACCGGGTCCGGGTGACGGTGGCGGCCAAGCCACCGGTGCTGAGCGGGTTGCCGTTCGAGGTCCGGGAGGAGGCCGTGGCCCTCGCCGAGGACACGGTGGGACCGAGGGAGGAGGGGCCATGAGACGCCGGGGCGGGCCGACCGGCGAACGGGTGCGGGCCGGCGGTCGATGGGGGACCCGGGGAGGGGAGCGCGAGGGGTCGCGGTGCGGTGGGCACGCGCAGCCGGACCGGCCTTCGGGCTCTGACCGTGGATCCGCCACCGTCTGGAGCCTGGGGGCGATCGCCGTGCTGTGTGTGGTGTTCGGCGCCGTGCTCGCTCTCGGGCAGGCCGTCGTCGTACGACACCGGGCGGCCGGCGGCGCCGACCTGGCCGCGCTCGCGGCGGCGGACCACTGGGCCGAGGGCGGCACGGCGGCCTGCGCCCGGGCCGAACGGCTGGCGGCGGCCCAGGGAGTACGGCTGGTGCGGTGCGCGATCGTGGGCGACACGTCCGAGGTGACGGTGGCCGCAGGAAGGGGGCCGTTCACGGCGGAGGTCAGAGCGAGAGCGGGACCGGCGGCTGCCGTACCGCCCGGCGTGACGGACGGGTCCGCGGTTTCCGGCGCCGCGGGTGGCTCAGTGGTCGGGCCGCCTGGCACCACGGGTGGCTCTCTGGGTGGGCCGCCCGGTGTCCCGGACGGCTTGCCGGCTGTGCCGCCGGGTGTCCGGGGCGACTCCGGTGCCGTGCCGGACAGGTCCTGAACCCGGCCGCCTGACTGCGGCTCCCAGGCCCTGCCGGGCCACACCGCCCGATGCCCCGGACGGCTTCCAGGTCATGCCGGCTGCCCCGAGCGGCACCCTGGCGGCCCCACCGCCTGGCGTTGCGGTGGCCCACCGCCTGGTGGCCCGGTGGCCTGGTGTCCCGGCATCCCGGCGCTCCCGAGCCGTGTCGCTAGCCCCCGCGCCTGCTCTCCCCCGATTCCCCAGCGCCCGTCCCCTCCGGCGCCCCTCGCAGCAGCACCGTGAGCAGTCGTACCGCGCCCCTCTTGTGCAGTGGGTCGTTGCCGTTGCCGCACTTGGGGGACTGGATGCAGGACGGGCAGCCCGCCTCGCACTCGCAGGAGGCGATGGCCTCGCGGGTGGCGGTGAGCCAGGCGCGGGCGGTGTGGAAGGCGCGCTCGGCGAATCCGGCGCCGCCGGGGTGGCCGTCGTAGACGAAGACCGTGGGGAGGAGGGTGTCGGGGTGCAGGGGCACGGACACGCCGCCGATGTCCCAGCGATCGCAGGTCGCGAAGAGGGGCAGCATGCCGATGGAGGCGTGCTCGGCGGCGTGCAGGGAGCCGCCGAGGATCTCCGGGGTGATCCGGGCCTCGTCCAACTGGTCCTCGGTGACCGTCCACCACACCGCGCGTGTGCGCAGCGTACGAGGAGGGAGGTCGAGCTTCGTCTCGCCCAGCACTTCGCCGGTGATGAGGCGGCGGCGGAGGTAGGAGACCACCTGGTTGGTGACCTCCACCGAGCCGTAGCACAGGCGGCCGGCGCCCCACGGGATCTCGGTGTCCGTCTCCAGGATGGCGATGGACGTGGTGTCGCGGGCGACCGTCGAGTACGGCGGGTCCGCCTGCTCGACCAGGGCGACGGAGTCCTCCAGGTCCAGGGAGCGCACCAGATAGGTGCGGCCCTGGTGCAGGTGGACGGCGCCTTCGTGGACGGCGGAGTGCGCGGCGCCCGCGTCGACCGTGCCGAGCAGGCGGCCCGTGCCGGCCTCGACGACCTGCACCGGACGGCCGCCGGTGCCGCGGATGTCGGTGAGGTCGGCGGCCCGCTCCCGGCGGGTCCAGTGCCAGGCCCTGGTGCGCCGGCGGAGCAGCTTCGCGGCCTCCAGCTGCGGCAGGACGTCCGCGCAGGCGGGGCCGAAGAGGTCCAGGTCCTCCTCGGTCAACGGCAGCTCCGCGGCGGCGGCGCACAGGTGCGGGGCGAGGACGTAGGGGTTGTCGGGGTCGAGCACCGTGGATTCCACCGGCTGGTCGAACAGGGCCTCGGGGTGATGGACGAGGAAGGTGTCCAGCGGGTCGTCGCGGGCGACGAGGACCGCGAGGGCGCCCTGGCCGGAGCGGCCCGCGCGGCCGGCCTGCTGCCACAGGGAGGCTCGGGTGCCCGGGTAGCCGGAGATCACCACCGCGTCCAGGCCGGAGACGTCCACGCCCAGCTCCAGGGCGGTCGTGGCGGCAAGACCGAGGAGTTCGCCGGAGTGCAGTGCGCGTTCCAGGGCACGGCGCTCCTCGGGGAGGTAGCCGCCGCGGTACGCCGCGACACGCCGGGCCAGGGAGCGGTCGACCTCGGCGAGTCTCTCCTGGGCGATGACCGCGATCAGCTCGGCGCCGCGCCGGGAGCGTACGAAGGCGACCGAGCGCACACCCTGCACGGTGAGGTCGGTCAGCAGGTCGGCGGTCTCGGCGGTGGCGGTACGCCGTACGGGTGCGCCCCTCTCGCCGTGCAGTTCGGTGAGCGGGGGCTCCCAGAGGGCGAACACCAGCTCTCCGCGCGGGGAGGCGTCGTCGGCGACCTCGACGACCGGCAGGCCGGTCAGCCGGCGGGCGGCGACCGCGGGCTCGGCGGCGGTCGCCGAGGCCAGCAGGAACACGGGGGAGGAGCCGTAGCGGGCGCACAGGCGGCGCAGCCGGCGCAGGACCTGGGCGACGTGCGAGCCGAAGACGCCCCGGTAGGTGTGGCACTCGTCGACGACGACGTACTTGAGCGATTTCAGGAAGGAGGACCAGCGGGGGTGGGAGGGGAGTATCCCGCGGTGCAGCATGTCCGGGTTGGTGAGGACGTAGTTGCCGTACTGGCGGATCCACTCCCGTTCCTCGAACGGGGTGTCGCCGTCGTACACGGCCGGTCGTACCGATGTGCCGAGGGGTTGTGAAAGTTCCTTCACAGACCGGCACTGGTCCGCCGCGAGCGCCTTGGTGGGGGACAGGTAGAGGGCGGTGGCACCACGGCCGTTCGGGGCTTCCGCGCCGTCCAGGAGGGTGGACAGGACGGGCACGAGGTAGGCGAGGGACTTGCCGGAGGCGGTGCCGGTGGCGACCACCACCGAGTCGCCGTCCAGGGCGTGCTCGGCGGCCAGTGCCTGGTGCGCCCAGGGGTGCTCGATGCCGCACGCCTGGACGGCCGCGATCACTTCGGGCCGAATCCGGTCAGGCCAGACGGCATGGCGGCCCGCGCGCGGGGGCAAGTGCTCCGTATGAGTGATGCGCGCAGCCCGGCTCGGCCCGGCGGTGAGCCGGTCCAGAACCGTGCCCGGAGACGGGCGGGAGGCCGGGCGGGCCTGGGGTCGATCGGATCGGTGATTCTTGGCCATCGGCACCGAGTGTGTCACTGGCGTGACGGACAATGGAGCCAAGGCGTCGTGCACGCCTGCCGGTAAGTGATTGAATGCCATCGCGGCTGGCGAAACGTCCCGGGGGCCGCAAGCGAGGTGCCCGAGGGGCGACCGCTCGATAGCAAGGTGCTGGAGGATCCGTGGACCTGTCCCTGTCGACCCGTACCGTCGGCGATCGTACGGTCGTCGAGGTCGGTGGCGAAATCGACGTATATACCGCGCCCAAGCTGCGTGAGCAGCTGGTCGAGCTGGTGAACGACGGGAATTTCCACCTCGTCGTCGACATGGAAGGCGTGGACTTCCTCGACTCCACCGGGCTCGGCGTCCTGGTCGGCGGCCTGAAGAGGGTTCGTGCCCACGAGGGCTCGCTGCGTCTGGTCTGCAACCAGGAGCGCATTCTGAAGATCTTCCGCATCACCGGCCTCACCAAGGTGTTCCCGATCCACACCACGGTCGAGGAAGCGGTGGCGGCCACCGACTGATCGGTCGCCGACCGATCCCGGACCGGTCGCCGGCGTCGGGCTCCTGCCGGGGCCCGGTCGTCGGCCGGTCCCGTCCTGGGCCGATGCCGATGTGGCGGCCCGGAATACAGATGTACACCAGGGGGTGCGGGCGCTCGGCGGCCCCGCCCCCGACCGCACGCCCGTAGTCGCGAGGGGGATGCATGGCCACCGTCGAACTCCGCTTCAGCGCGCTGCCCGAGCACGTCAGGACCGCCCGGCTGGTGGCGGCAGCGGTGGCGCGCAGGGCCGGAGTGGACGAGGCCGTCCTGGACGAGGTGCGGCTGGCCGTGGGAGAGGCATGCTCCCGCGCAGTCGGACTCCACCAGAACAGTGGCGTCACGGCACCGGTGAAGGTGGCGCTGATCGAAGAGGAGAAACAGTTCTCCATCGAGGTCGGCGACGAGGCTCCGCATGCCGCCCCGGGCGGCGGCACGCCGGGCGCCGGGCAGGAAGCCGAGGCGGAGGCCGAGGAGGACGAGATGGGCCTCGCGGTCATCAGCGGTCTCGTCGACGACGTGGAGGTCACCACCGGGCAGAACGGTGGCCTGATCCGCATGACCTGGCCGACCGCGCCGTCGGCCGCGGCGCTCACCTGATCCAGCCCGTCTGATCCAGCCCGCCTGATCTCGTCTGTTCGATCTCGCTCACCTGGTCCGGCCGACCGGTCTCACTCGACTGGCCGTAGCCGCCGAAAACCACCCGACAAGCGCACAGGGGCCCTGCCGAGCAGGGCCCCTGTCGTGTTTGTGCGGCCACCACGGGGAATTCGTGAACGAATTCACGATCAAAACCGTGGTAATTTGATCAAGTGCCGGGTGGCCGACAATGGCTTTAGGGCATTACGTTGTTTGAGTTTGCTGTATGTACACGCAGGCCAATTCCGTTTACCGTCCCCTGTCTAGACTCACTCGACGGTACCTACAATCCGTCCACATCTTGAGCTCAGCCCAAGCGTCAAGGAGGACGAATGGCGGGGCTTTCCACTCCTCAGTCGGATCACCTCACGCCCCTCGCAGCCGCGGTCCTGACCGACGACAACAGGATCATCGTCGCCGTCATCGCGGCGGTCGCCCTGGCCGCGCTGGTGGTCGCGGGGATCCTGGTCCGCCAGGTGCTGGCGGCCGGCGAGGGCACCGACAGCATGAAGAAGATCGCCGAGGCGGTCCAGGAAGGTGCCAAGGCGTATCTCGCCCGGCAGCTGCGCACGCTCGGCGTATTCGCCGTCGTCGTTTTCTTCCTGCTCATGCTGCTGCCCGCGGACGACTGGAATCAGCGGGCCGGTCGCTCGGTGTTCTTCCTGATCGGAGCGGCGTTCTCGGCGGCCACCGGCTATATCGGCATGTGGCTCGCCGTGCGCAGCAATGTGCGGGTCGCCGCGGCGGCCCGGGAAGCAACTCCGGCGGAAGGCGAGCCGGAAAAGGATCTCACCACCGTCTCGCACACGGCGATGAAGATCGCATTTCGCACGGGCGGCGTCGTCGGCATGTTCACGGTGGGGCTCGGCCTGCTGGGCGCCTCCTGTGTGGTGCTGGTGTACGCGGCCGACGCGCCGAAGGTGCTGGAGGGCTTCGGCCTCGGCGCCGCCCTGATCGCGATGTTCATGCGGGTGGGCGGCGGCATCTTCACCAAGGCCGCCGACGTCGGCGCCGACCTGGTCGGCAAGGTCGAACAGGGCATTCCGGAGGACGACCCGCGCAATGCCGCGACCATCGCCGACAACGTGGGCGACAACGTCGGCGACTGCGCGGGCATGGCGGCCGACCTGTTCGAGTCGTACGCCGTGACCCTGGTGGCCGCGCTGATCCTCGGCAAGGCCGCCTTCGGTGACTCCGGGCTGGCGTTCCCGCTGCTGGTGCCCGCCATCGGTGTGATCACGGCGATGATCGGCATCTTCGCGGTCGCCCCGCGCCGGGCCGACCGCAGCGGCATGTCAGCGATCAACCGCGGCTTCTTCATCTCCGCGGTGATCTCACTGGCGCTGGTCGCGGTCGCGGTCTTCGTCTACCTGCCGTCGAAGTACTCCGCCCTCGACGGCGTCACCGACGCGGCGATCAGGGGCAAGGACGGCGATCCGCGCATCCTCGCGCTGGTCGCGGTGGCCATCGGCATCCTGCTCGCCGCCGTCATCCAGCAGCTGACCGGCTACTTCACCGAGACCAACCGCCGTCCGGTGCGGGACATCGGCAAGACCTCCCTCACCGGCCCGGCCACCGTCGTCCTCTCCGGCATCTCGGTGGGCCTGGAGTCCGCCGTCTACACCGCGCTGCTCATCGGGCTCGGGGTGTACGGCGCGTTCCTGCTCGGCGGTACGTCGATCATGCTGGCGTTGTTCGCGGTCGCGCTGGCCGGCACCGGGCTGCTCACCACGGTCGGCGTGATCGTCGCCATGGACACCTTCGGGCCGGTCTCCGACAACGCGCAGGGCATCGCCGAGATGTCCGGAGACGTGGAGGGCGCGGGCGCGCAGGTGCTCACCAACCTGGACGCGGTCGGCAACACCACCAAGGCCATCACCAAGGGCATCGCCATCGCCACCGCCGTCCTCGCCGCGTCGGCGCTGTTCGGGTCGTACCGCGACGCGATCACCACCAACGTGCAGGACGTCGGCGCGAAGCTCACCGGGC
This sequence comes from Streptomyces canarius, assembly GCF_014650735.1. Lineage (NCBI taxonomy): Bacteria > Bacillati > Actinomycetota > Actinomycetes > Kitasatosporales > Streptomycetaceae > Streptomyces > Streptomyces canarius. The sequence continues at coordinate 106,021 of NZ_BMVN01000020.1, read as the reverse complement.
CGGGGGCGCCGCTCAGCCTGTCCCTGGACATCTCGCAGCCCAACAACCTCGTCGGCCTCATCGCGGGCGCCGCGGTCGTCTTCCTCTTCTCCGGACTGGCCATCAGCGCGGTGTCGCGGTCGGCGGGTTCGGTGGTGTTCGAGGTGCGGCGGCAGTTCCGTGAGAAGCCCGGGATCATGGACTTCAGCGAGAAGCCCGAATACGGCAAGGTCGTCGACATCTGCACCAAGGACGCCCTGCGGGAGCTGGCCACGCCCGGTCTGCTCGCCGTCATGGCGCCGATCTTCATCGGGTTCACGCTCGGTGTCGGCGCGCTCGGCTCCTACCTCGCCGGCGCGATCGGCGCGGGCACGCTGATGGCGGTGTTCCTCGCCAACTCCGGCGGCGCCTGGGACAACGCCAAGAAGCTGGTGGAGGACGGCCACCACGGCGGCAAGGGCAGCGAGGCCCACGCGGCCACGGTGATCGGGGACACGGTCGGCGATCCGTTCAAGGACACCGCCGGACCCGCGATCAACCCGCTGCTGAAGGTCATGAACCTGGTCTCGCTGCTCATCGCACCGGCAGTGATCAAGTTTTCCTACGGCGACGACAAGAACCTCGGGGTGCGGATCGGTGTCGCCATCCTCGCGCTGCTGGTGATCGTCGTGGCCGTGTATATCTCCAAGCGGCGCGGGATCGCCGTCAGCGACGACGACAGCGCCGGGCGGGTCGCCAACCCGCCGGACGCCGCGGTGGTTTCGTAGATCGCAGCAAGAAATCCCTGCTCACGGGCGGGCGGGCGGCGTGTGCTGACGCCGCCCGCCCGCTTGTCGTCTGTGGGCTCGCCCACGTCGTGAGCCTTCTCTCCCATGGCGTGAAAGATCACAAAACCTGACTTATGCCTCCCCCGGCGGGGGGAGGGAGTGCGTCCGCCGTGTAGATTCCGGGGGCCGAGAGCCATGGAAGGGACCAATCCGGTGAACAAGAAGCTCGCGGCCGCACTGTCCGGCGGTGCGGTACTGGTGGTGGCGGTGTCCGGGTGCAGCGACGGCGGTGACAAGGGGCCCGACCCCAAGCTGGTGTCCTGGGCCAAGACGGTGTGCGACGCGGTGCCCGCGCAGGACGCGAAGATCAGGTCGGCCAACGCTTCGATCGCGGCCATCGCCACGGACACCAACCTCCCGCCCAAGGACGCCCAGAAGACGTACGCGACGGCGTTCCAGGACATGGCCGAGGGCTACAAGGCGCTCGCCGATGCCCTCGACAGCGCCGGTGCGCCTCCCGGGATAGACGGCGGCGCCAGGCTCCAGCAGGACGCGGCCAAGAACCTCGCCGGCCTCTCCACGTCGTACGCCGACCTGAAGAAGAAGGTCGACGGGCTCAACACCAAGGACCAGGGCAAGTTCGCCAAGGGCCTGAAGGAGGTCGCCCTTCAGACCAAGGAGGTCGGCAAGCAGAGCGACAACGGCACGGAGGCGCTGAAGCGGCTGGAGAAGGGCGACGTCAAGGAGGCGATGGCCGAGCAGCCCAGCTGCAAGGTCACACCGTCCGGCTCCGCACAGCCGACGGCGTCGACGACGGCGGGCTGACGTCTGCGGGTGCGCGGCCGAGGCCCCGAGTCGGCTCGGGGCAGTCGCAACGAGTCGATGCGGGCGGTCCTCGCGAGTTGGTACCGGGCAGTCGCCCCGAGCCGGTCCCGGGCAGTCGCCACAAGCCGGTCCCGCGCAGCCGTCCCGAGTCGTCACGCGTAGTCCCCCCGATCGGTGTCGGCCAGCCACCGCGAGTCGGCCCCGGGCGGCTGTCGCGGGCCACAATGGGGGCGTGACTGACTCCCGACCCGCTCCCCTGCCCGCTACCGACCGGCCCGACATCGCCGCGCGCCTGAGGGACGCGCTGCTGGCCGCCTCCTTCACCGCCGACGGGCTGCTCGACCTGCTCGGCGCGCCCGCGTACGCGGCGCTGGCCCGCAGCGAGACCGTGCCCGCTCTCCGGGCGACCCGTGGCGACACGCCGCTGGAGACGCTCGTACGGCTGTTCCTGCTCCAGCAACCGGTGCCCCACGCGCGCGTGGCGGCCGTTCTGCCGGTCGAGGAGGCGGTGGAGGCCGGCTGGCTCAGGCGCGTGGGCGGTGACGAGGTGGCCGCGACCGTGGACGTACGGCCGTACGGCGGCCCCGGCGGCGAGGACTGGTACATCGTCTCCGACCTCGGCTGCGCGGTCGGCGGAGCCGGCGGCATCGGACAGCGTGACGAGGGTGTCGTCCTGGGCGTCGGCGGCGCCTCGACGACCCTCGCCGGCATCACCGTCCGCACTCCCGTCTCCGCCGCCCTGGACCTGGGCACCGGGTCCGGCATCCAGGCGCTGCACGCCGCGCAGCACGCCACACGCGTCACGGCGACCGACCTCAACCCGCGCGCGCTGCACATCACGGCGCTCACGCTGGCGCTCTCCGGGGCGCCCGCCGCCGACCTGCGCGAGGGCTCGCTGTTCGAACCGGTCAGGGACGACGAGACGTTCGACCTGATCGTCTCCAACCCGCCGTTCGTGATCTCCCCGCGCGCCCGGCTGACGTACCGGGACGGTGGCATGGGCGGGGACGATCTGTGCCGCTCGCTCGTTCAGGAAGCGGGGGAACGGCTGAACGAGGGCGGGTTCGCGCAGTTCCTCGCGAACTGGCAGCACGTGGCGGGGGAGGACTGGCAGGACAGACCCAGGTCGTGGGTGCCACGCGGGTGCGATGCCTGGATCGTGCAGCGCGAGGTGCAGGACGTCACGCAGTACGCCGAGCTGTGGCTGAGGGACGCCGGTGACCACCGTGGGGACCCGGCGGAGTACCAGGCGCGGTACGACGCCTGGCTCGACGAGTTCGAGGCGCGCAAGGTCAGGGCGGTCGGCTTCGGCTGGATCACCCTGCGCAGGACCGGGTCCGCCGAGCCCGTCGTCACCGTGGAGGAGTGGCCGCACCCGGTCGAACAGCCGCTCGGGGAGACGATCCGGGCGCACTTCGAGCGGCTCGACTATCTCCGGGAGCACGACGACGCGGCGCTGTTGGACAGCCGCTTCAAGCTCGTCCCCGAGGTGGTCCAGGAGCAGGTCGGGCTGCCCGGCGCCGAGGACCCGGAGCATGTGGTGCTGCGCCAGCACCGCGGGATGCGCCGGGCGACGAAGGTGGACACGGTGGGTGCCGGGTTCGCGGGGGTGTGCGACGGCACGCTGAGCGCGGGCCGCATCCTGGACGCCATCGCGCAGCTCGTCGGCGAGGACCCGGTGGTGCTCCGCGACCGCACGCCCGCGCAGATCCGGCTGCTGGTGGAGCAGGGCTTCCTGGAGCCGGCGGGCTGAGCGGGCGCGCGGGGCGGGAGCGCCGCTGTGAGCAGTGCCGCGGCGCCGGGTGAGAGGCCCCGCGAGGAGCGGTGCCGGGCAGGCGCCGTACGCCGGGTGCCCGTGCCGTCGTAGGCGCGGTCGGATCATCTTCCGATCGCGTCGCGCGCGTCGTCGTATGCCGGGGGCACGGGCCCGGTGGGGTTGCCGAGCGGAGGCGGCGCCGAACCGTTTCCCGAAAACGGCCGGAAAAAAAAAATCGGCAGCGGGTGCGAGGCCGTTCGATTCGAGTGTGCGTTCGAATGCTGGGGGGTCTTCCGTTCACCCCGATGTCGCCCGCCCGCCTCCCGCGCGTGCCACCCTCCCGGCGCTGGGCAGAGCCGACGGCAGGGAAGGGGTGCTCGGGCGATGGAGAGCGGGCCGGCGATCTTCGCGGGAGTGGTGTTCGCCCTGTTCGGGGCCGGTCTGCTGACGTGGACCGGTACCCGTCTGCGGCGCCGGGAACCGGTGGCCGCCGGTGTGAGTCGGGTCGCATCCGCCGCCGTCGCGAGCCTGGCCGGGACGATCGCGCTGAGCCTCGCCGTGTACTGCCTGACCCGGCTCTGAGACGGGTGCCCGCCCTGTCCGGGGGGTAAGGGGAACGTCACGCTCCGGACAGGATCGCGGGGGTGGCCGGGCGGTCCGGGCGGCAGGAATGGCGGTAGTCGGGTTACCGTTCGAGTGGCCGTTGTGGGCTTTTCCCGTTTGACACGGGGGCGGGATGTAGCGTCACACTCCGCAGCGTCACACGTGCCAGCAGTACGCCGCGACCCCGGGACCAAGGCCTGGGGAGGCCCCAGCGTCGACCGGAGAGAAGAGCGAAGTTGTCCCCGACCAGCGAGACCGCACAGGGCGGCCGCCGACTCGTCATCGTCGAGTCGCCTGCCAAGGCGAAGACGATCAAGGGCTACCTCGGCCCCGGATACGTCGTCGAAGCGAGCGTCGGGCACATCCGCGACCTTCCCAACGGCGCCGCGGAGGTGCCCGAGAAGTACACCGGCGAGGTCCGTCGCCTCGGTGTGGACGTCGACCATGACTTCCAGCCGATCTATGTGATCAACGCGGACAAGAAGGCCCAGGTCAAGAAGCTCAAGGACCTCCTGAAGGACTCCGACGAGCTGTTCCTCGCCACTGACGAGGACCGGGAGGGCGAGGCGATCGCCTGGCACCTCCAGGAGGTCCTGAAGCCGAAGATCCCGGTCAAGCGCATGGTGTTCCACGAGATCACCAAGGACGCGATCCGCGAGGCCGTCGCCAACCCGCGCCAGCTCAACCAGAAGCTGGTCGACGCCCAGGAGACCCGCCGCATCCTCGACCGCCTCTACGGCTACGAGGTCTCCCCGGTGCTGTGGAAGAAGGTCATGCCCCGGCTGTCGGCCGGCCGCGTGCAGTCCGTCGCCACACGGCTCGTCGTGGAGCGGGAACGCGAGCGCATCGCTTTCCGTTCCGCTGAGTACTGGGACCTGACGGGCACCTTCGCGACCGGCCGCGCGGGGGACCTGTCCGACCCGTCGTCGCTGGTCGCCCGCCTCCAGACCGTCGACGGCCGGCGGGTCGCGCAGGGCCGCGACTTCGACTCCCTGGGACAGCTCAAGAGCGAGAACACCCTCCACCTCGACGAGGCGACCGCCCGTGCCCTCGCCGCCGCCCTGGAGAACACCCGCTTCTCCGTGCGGTCCGTCGAGTCCAAGCCGTACCGCCGCTCGCCGTACGCCCCGTTCCGTACGACGACGCTCCAGCAGGAGGCCAGCCGCAAGCTCGGCTTCGGCGCGAAGGCGACCATGCAGGTCGCCCAGAAGCTGTACGAGAACGGCTACATCACGTACATGCGTACGGACTCCACGACGCTGAGCGACACGGCGATCTCCGCTGCCCGCGCCCAGGTCACGCAGCTGTACGGCGCCGACTACCTGCCGCCGCAGCCGCGCACCTACGCCGCCAAGGTCAAGAACGCCCAGGAGGCGCACGAGGCGATCCGTCCGTCGGGTGATCGTTTCCGCACGCCCGCGGAGACCGGCCTGACCGGTGACCAGTTCAAGCTGTACGAGCTCATCTGGAAGCGGACCGTCGCCTCCCAGATGAAGGACGCGACCGGCAACAGCGTCACGGTGAAGATCGGCGGCACCGCCGCCGACGGCCGGGACGTCGAGTTCAGCGCCTCCGGCAAGACGATCACCTTCCACGGCTTCCTGAAGGCCTACGTCGAGGGTGCCGACGACCCGAACGCCGAGCTGGACGACCGCGAGCGCCGGCTGCCGCAGGTCGCCGAGGGCGACGCGCTGTCGGCCGAGGAGATCACGGTCGACGGCCACGCCACCAAGCCCCCGGCCCGCTACACCGAGGCCTCCCTGGTCAAGGAGCTGGAAGAGCGCGAGATCGGCCGCCCGTCGACGTACGCGTCGATCATCGGCACGATCCTGGACCGCGGCTACGTCTTCAAGAAGGGCACGGCCCTGGTGCCGTCGTTCCTGTCGTTCGCCGTGGTGAACCTCCTGGAGAAGCACTTCGGGCGGCTCGTCGACTACGACTTCACGGCCAAGATGGAGGACGACCTCGACCGCATCGCGGCGGGTGAGGCCAAGGCCGTGCCGTGGCTGAAGCGCTTCTACTTCGGCGAGGGGACGGCCACGGGCGGCGCGGCCGACGCCGGCAACGGCGACGGCGACCACCTCGGCGGCCTCAAGGAGCTGGTGACCGACCTGGGCGCGATCGACGCGCGCGAGGTGTCGTCGTTCCCGGTCGGCAACGACATCGTGCTCCGCGTCGGCCGCTACGGCCCGTACATCGAGCGCGGCGAGAAGGACACCGAACAGCACCAGCGCGCCGACATCCCGGACGACCTGGCACCGGACGAGCTGACCGTCGAGCTGGCCGAGGAACTGCTGGCCAAGCCCAGCGGCGACTTCGAGCTGGGCACCGACCCGGCCACCGGCCACGCGATCGTCGCCAAGGCCGGCCGCTACGGCCCGTACGTCACGGAGGTCCTCCCCGAGGGCACCCCGAAGACCGGCAAGAACGCGGTCAAGCCGCGTACGGCCTCGCTCTTCAAGTCCATGTCGCTCGACACGGTGACGCTGGACGACGCGCTGAAGCTGATGTCGCTGCCGCGTGTCGTCGGCACCGACGCGGACGGCCAGGAGATCACCGCGCAGAACGGCCGCTACGGCCCGTACCTGAAGAAGGGCACGGACTCGCGCTCGCTCCAGTCCGAGGACCAGCTCTTCACGATCACGCTGGAGGAGGCGCAGGCGATCTACGCCCAGCCGAAGCAGCGTGGCCGAGCGGCAGCCAAGCCGCCGCTGAAGGAGCTGGGTGAGGACCCGGTCTCCGGCAAGCCGGTCGTGGTCAAGGACGGCCGCTTCGGTCCGTACGTCACCGACGGCGAGACCAACGCGACCCTGCGCTCCGGCGACAGCGTCGAAACGATCACTCCTGAGCGTGGTTTCGAGCTGCTCGCCGAGAAGCGCGCGAAGGGGCCCGCCAAGAAGACCGCGAAGAAGGCGGCGGCGAAGAAGACCGCCCCGGCGAAGAAGACCGCCGCCAAGAAGACGGCCGCGAAGAAGACGACGGCCGCGGCGAAGAAGACGACCGCCAAGAAGACCACCGCCAAGAAGGCGACGGCTTCCAGGGCGACGGCTTCCGGCGCGGAGGACTGACACGCCGCCGGACCGGCGGTCTCCCTTTCCGGTGCGCACGACGAACGCCCCGGCACCCCTTCGGTGCCGGGGCGCGCGCATGCCCGGACACGCGAGGTGTGGTGCCAGCGGCTGCGGATAGGCTGAACGCATGACGCGAGCCGAGCAGCCGACGGCCCACACCACAGCACCGGACGACGCCCTGGTCGCGGACTCCCGCGAGCGCGCCGTCCGCTCCCTGCTGCGCCGACCGCAACTGAAGCGCCTGTGGAGCGCGCAGTTGGTGAGCGGTGTCGGCGACACCCTGTCCCTCCTCGTCCTCGTCCTCCTGGTCCTCCAGTCGGCGATCGCCGAGGGGGCCTTCGGCGGCGGCTACCGGGGCGTGGCGTTCGCAGTGGCGACGGTCTTCGCCGCGCGGGTCCTCGCCGCGCTGCTCTTCGGCGCCGTCCTCCTCGGCCCGCTGACCTCGCTCACCGCCCAGGAGGGCCCCCTCGACCGCCGCTGGACCATGGTCGGCGCCGACGGCCTGCGCGCGGCGCTGATGATCATCGCGCCGCTGTGGATCGACTGGACGCCGGACAACGCGCTGGCCGTCCTGCTCGTCACCGCCTTCGTCACCGGTGTCGCCGAACGGCTGTGGACCGTCTGCCGGGAGAGCGCCGCTCCGGCCCTGCTGCCGGCCCCGCCGCCGGAGGGCGCGACGGTACGACCGCTGCCGGACCACCTGGACGCCCTGCGCCGCCTGTCGCTGCGGACGACCTTCCTGGCGGTGCCGCTGGCCGCCGCCGTCCTGGTCGTCGCCGCCCTGCTGAACAACCTGCTGGGCACCGGCGTGGCCTGGTTCGACCAGCACCAGGCGGCCCTCGGGTCGTATGTGGCGGCGGGCCTGTTCGCCGCCTCGCTGTCCGTGCTGACCTATCTGGAGCTGCCCGCCACGCGCACCCCGCGCGCGCGGTCACCGCTGGAGGGCCTGCGCCGCCCGCGCACCGGCACCGGCGTCGACAAGGGCCGTACGGGCGCCATCCCGCTGCTCGTCCCGGCCTGCGCCGGAGTCGCCGGTGCCATCGCGGCGGCCGTCTCGGTGAGCGTGCTGCACGCCAAGGACCTGGGCGGCGGCCCCGTGCTGTACGGCCTGCTGGTGCTGGGCCTGACCGGCGGTGTCGCCGTCGGCATCCGCACCGCCCCCGCGCTGCTGCCCTCGCTCTCCCGCCGCCGTCTGCTGGCCCTGGCCATCGCCGTCACCGGCATCGCCCTGCTGGCCGCCGGGCTGGTCCCGGACGTCACCACGGTCCTGCTGATCGTCACGCTGGCCGGCGTCGGCGCGGGCGTGGCCGCCAACACCGGGCACACCCTGCTCGACCAGGAGACCGAGGACTCCCGCCGGGCGCGCACCACCGAACACCTGCACGCCATGAGCCGGGTCTTCATAGCGCTCGGCGCACTGATCGCGCCCTTGGTCGCGGCCCTGATCGGCCCGCACCGGCTGGAGAACGGCAAGTTCGTCTTCGCGCACGGCGGCGCCGCCTTCACCTTCATGCTGGTCGGCGCGCTGCTGCTGCCGGTGGCCGCGCTGGTGCTCGCCAAGGTCGACGACCGCTCCGGCGTGCCGCTGCGGCAGGACCTCAAGGACGCCCTGCTGGGCGGCGACGACCCGGTCACCGCCCCGGCGGCCAACGGCTTCTTCATCGCCCTGGAGGGCGGCGACGGCGCCGGCAAGTCCACCCAGGCCGAGGCGCTCGCCGAGTGGATCCGCGCCAAGGGCCACGAGGTCGTGCTCACCCGCGAGCCCGGCGCCACCCCGGTGGGCAAGCGGCTGCGCTCGATCCTGCTGGACGTCTCGTCGGCGGGCCTGTCCCACCGCGCGGAGGCGCTGCTGTACGCCGCCGACCGCGCCGAGCACGTCGACACCGTCGTACGACCCGCCCTGGAACGCGGCGCGGTGGTGATCACCGACCGCTACATCGACTCCTCCGTCGCCTACCAGGGCGCCGGCCGCGACCTGTCCCCGACCGAGATCGCCCGCATCAACCGCTGGGCCACCAACGGTCTCGTCCCGCACCTGACCGTCCTGCTGGACGTCTCCCCGGAGACCGCCCGCGAGCGGTTCACCGAGGCACCGGACCGGCTGGAGTCGGAGCCCGCGGAGTTCCACGCGCGCGTGCGGGCCGGTTTCCTCACGCTGGCCGCCTCCGACCCCGGGCGCTACCTGGTCGTGGACGCCGGACAGGAGCCCGAGGCCGTCACCACCGTGATCCGGCACCGGCTGGATGTCGTGCTGCCGCTGTCCGAGGCCGAGATCAAGGCCCAGGAGGAGGCGCGCAGGAAGGCCGAGGAGGAGGCCCGCCGCAAGGCCGAGGAAGAGGCCGCCCGCAAGGCCGAGGAGGAGCGCCTGGAGCGCGAGCGCCAGGAGCAGCTGGCCAAGCTGCGCGCCGAGGAGGAGGAGCGCAAGCGGCGCGAGCTGGAGGAGGCGCAGCGGCGCGAGGCCGAACGGCAGGCGGAGGAGGCCCGGCAGCGGGCCGAGGAGGCCCGCCGGCGCGCGGAGGAGGAGCGGCAGCGGCTGCTCGCCGAGGAGAAGGCGCGCGCGGAGGAGGAGGCCCGCCGCAGGGCCGAGGAGGAGCGGCGCCGCAAGCAGGCCGAGGAGGAGGCCCGCCGGCGCGCCGAGGAAGAGGCCCGGCAGGCCCGGCTGCGCGCCGAGGAGGAGGCCCGGCGCCTGGAGGCCCAGCGCAAGGCCGAGGAGGCGCTGCTGCGTGCGGAGGAGGCCCGTCGGCAGGCCGCCGAGGCCGCGTCGGCGGCCGACGCCGCGGCCCGCAGGCCCAGCACGCCTCTGCCGACGGCACCGAGGGTGGTCCCTGACGCGGCCACGGTCCCGACGCCCGTGGTGTCGCCGGAAGAGGCCGCGCGCGGGACGGACACGCGGGGTACGGACGACGAGACGACCGTGCTGCGTCCGGTGCGCGAGGAGCGCGCCGCCCGCGGCACCCGGGGTGTCCACCCCGACTCCGAAGTGACCGCCGAGCTGCCGCAGCCGCCGGCCGTCGCCGGGCCGGCCGACGAGACCGCGGTGCTGCCGCAGGTGCCGGCGGGCGCGGCGGACGAGACGGCCGTGCTGCCGCCGGTGTCCGCCGACGAGACGGCCGAGCTGCCCAGGGTGACTCCGGGTGCGGCGGACGAGACCGCGGTGTTGCCGCCCGTACGGGACGGCGACCCGGCCGACCGGGTGCCGCCCGGCTTCTTCCGGGAGGAGCGGCCCGCCGCGGGCCCCGACGGCTCCGAGCCGCGCACGCGCGAGATGCCCCAGATCGACGCCGACGGCACGCCCCGCCGCCGCCCGCGCCCCGACTGGGCCGAGGAGACCCCGCTGGACGACCTGCCCACGCTGGCCGACGAGCTGCTGGGTTCGTACGACGAGGGACAGTACGGCGACCGGGGCGACGGCGGGGAACAGGGTCGCAAGGGCCGCGGCCGGGGTCGCCGCGGCTGAGCCGCACGCTGGTGAGGGCCGGGTCGCCGGGCGCTGGTGGGGGTCGCGCCCGGGACGCCGGCGGCTTGTGCTCGGGTGCGGGCATGGGCGTCGGCGTGTGCGGTTGCCGTCGTTGTCGGCCAGGTGAGGGCGTCGGCGCCGGCCGTGGCCTCCGATACCGGACAGGCGTAGCCCTCTGGACAGGCATGGCCCCTACTGGGCGGGCGCAGCCCTGATTGGGCAGGCGTAGCCACCGCCTCTGGGCAGGCCCAGCCCTGATTGGACAGGTGTAGCCACCGCCTCCGGACAGGCGTAAGCCACCGGCGGGCGCCTCCGGCAGGCGTACCCCCCTCCGGACAGACGCGCAGTCCACCGGCGCCACCGCCTCCGCGACCTCCGTCCACCCCGGTTGTCAGTGCCCACCCGCACAATGGAGGGCGGAACGCGGAGTGTGACGGAAGGGCGGCGTGACCCATGACCGTGTGGGACGACCTCGTCGGGCAGGAGAAGGTGAGCGCGGTGCTGGACGCCGCCGCGCGGGACGCCGACGCCCTCGTCACGGCCGCCGCGGCGGACCAGCCGCTGCCCGAGACGTCGAAGATGACCCACGCCTGGATCTTCACCGGCCCGCCCGGCGCGGGCCGGAACCAGGCGGCCAGGGCCTTCGCCGCCGCCTTGCAGTGCGTGAGTCCCGACCGCGCGCTCGGCGGCTCCCCCGGCTGCGGCTTCTGCGACGGCTGCCACACCGCGTTGCTCGGCACCCACGCGGACGTCACGTCGGTCGCCGCGGTCGGCTCCGAGATCCTGGTCAAGGACATGCGGGACACGGTCCGCAAGTCGTTCACCTCCCCGGCGAACGGCCGCTGGCAGATCATCCTGGTCGAGGACGCCGAGCGGCTGAACGAGAAGTCGGCCAACGCGGTCCTCAAGGCGGTGGAGGAGCCCGCCCCGCGTACGGTCTGGCTGCTGTGCGCCCCCTCCATCGAGGACGTGCTGCCGACCATCCGCTCCCGCTGCCGCCACCTGAACCTGCGCACGCCGTCCGTCGAGGCGGTCGCCGACATGCTCATGCGGCGCGACGGCATCGAGCCGGAGGTCGCCGCGTCCGCCGCCCGCGCCACCCAGGGGCACGTCGACCGGGCCCGCCGCCTGGCCACCGACCCGGCGGCCCGCGAGCGCCGGGCCGCCGTGCTGAAGCTCCCGCTGCGGCTGGACGAGGTCGGCGCCTGCCTGAGGGCGGCCCAGGAACTGGTCGACGCGGCTGCCGAGGACGCCAAGCAGCTCGCCGAGGAGATGGACGGCAAGGAGGCCGAGGAACTGAAGGCGGCGCTCGGGGCGACCCAGGGTGGCCGCATGCCGCGCGGCACGGCGGGGGTGATGAAGGAGCTGGAGGACATGCAGAAGCGCCGCAGAACCCGTACGCAGCGCGACAGCCTGGACGTCGCCCTCGGCGACCTCACCGCCTTCTACCGCGACGTCCTCGCCCTGCAACTCGGCACGCGCGTGGCGCTCGCCAACGCCGACGCGGAGGACGCCCTGGAGCGGCTGGCCCGGGCCGGCACCCCGGAGTCCACCCTCCGCCGCATCGAGGCGATCTCCGCGTGCCGCGAGGCCCTGGACCGCAATGTGGCTCCGCTGCTGGCGGTGGAGGCGATGACGATGGCGCTGCGCGCGGGGTGAGGCGCCCAGCCCCTGAGGGCGACCGGCCGGGCGGGGTCCTGCCGGTCAGGGCGGCCGGCTGAGGAGGGAGGAGGCCGCCGTGTCCCTCGTACGAGCCACAATGCCCACGCACCGCACACATGCCGTCGCACACGGTTAGGCTCGCCGGATGTACACCAGGCCATCTCCCCGCACCCGCCGGACCCGGGGCACCCGCGCCCGGACGACGGCCCGCCTCACGGCGACGCTCTTCACGGCCGCCGCACTGCTCGTGTCCGCCTGCTCCTCCGGGAGCTCGACCACATCATCCGCGGGCGGGACCTTGCAGGCGGCGCTGGCCGCGCTGCCGCATGCGACGCCGTCGGCGCTGGCGTCGTACTACGGCCAGCGGCTGAGCTGGCGCGACTGCGGGGTGCCCGGATTCCAGTGCGCGACGATGAAGGCGCCGCTGGACTACGCCAGGCCCGACGCGGGCACCGTACGGCTCGCCGTGGCCCGCAAGAAGGCCACCGGCAAGGGCAAGCCGCTCGGCTCCCTGCTGGTCAACCCGGGTGGACCGGGCGGTTCGGCGGTCGGGTACCTCCAGCAGTACGCGGGCATCGGCTACCCGGCTCAGGTCCGGGCCCGCTACGACATGGTCGCGGTGGACCCACGGGGAGTCGCCCGCAGCGAGCCCGTCCAATGCCTCGACGGGCGGCAGATGGACACGTACACGCAGACGGACATCACCCCCGACGACCAGCGGGAACGGGACGCGCTGGTCGCGGCGGACCGGAAGTTCGCGGAGAGCTGCGGGGCCCACTCGGCACGGCTGCTGCGGCACGTCTCCACCGTCGAGGCGGCACGGGACATGGACATCCTGCGGGCGGCGCTCGGCGACCGGAAACTCAACTACGTCGGGGCGTCGTACGGCACGTTCCTCGGGGCGACGTACGCCGGACTGTTCCCCCGGCAGGTCGGCCGGATGGTCCTGGACGGCGCGATGGACCCGACCCTGGACGCCCGCAGGCTGAACCTGGACCAGACGGCGGGCTTCGAGACGGCGTTCCAGGCGTTCGCGAAGGACTGCGTACGGCAGTCCGACTGCCCGCTCGGCGGGAGGGGCACGACGCCGGCGCGGGTCGGCGCCAACCTGAAGGCGTTCTTCCGCAAGCTGGACACCCACCCCGTCCCGGCGGGCGACGCGGACGGCCGCAAGGTGGGGGAGTCGCTGGCCACGACCGGGCTGATCGCGTCGATGTACGACGAGGCGTCCTGGGAGCAACTGCGCGAGGCGCTCACCTCGGCGATGAGGGAGAACGACGGCGCCGGCCTGCTGGCCCTCGCCGACAGCTACTACGAGCGGGACGCGAAAGGCCACTACAGCAATCTGATGATGGCCAACGCCGCCGTGAACTGCCTGGACCTGCCGCCGGCCTTCTCCGGTCCCGAGGACGTCGGGAAGGCGCTGCCCGAGTTCGAGAAGGCGTCCCCGGTCTTCGGCCCGGGCCTGGCCTGGGCCTCGCTGAACTGCGCGTACTGGCCGGTGCGGGCGACAGGTGAGCCGCACCGCATCGAGGCGAAGGGGGCGGCGCCGATCGTGGTGGTCGGCACGGTCCGCGACCCGGCCACCCCGTACCGCTGGGCCCGGTCCCTGGCCCGCCAGCTCTCCTCGTCCCGCCTGCTGACCTACGACGGCGACGGCCACACGGCGTACGGCCGGGGCAGCGCCTGCATCGACACGGCGATCGACACCTACCTCCTCCGCGGCACCCCGCCGGCCGCCGGGAAGCGCTGCTCATAGCCCCTGCCGCCCACCCCGGAACCACCCACTCCGGGGTGGGTACGAAGCACCCCCGGAAACTGTGTAGACTTACCGACGTTGCCGATCGCACCATGGTGCGGGCAGCACGCCGCTTTAGCTCAGATGGCCAGAGCAACGCACTCGTAATGCGTAGGTCTCGGGTTCGAATCCCGAAAGCGGCTCCGCTGGAAACCCCGGTCAGGACGCTCCTGGCTGGGGTTTCTCGTTGTGCGGACGCGACGGCGGCGCCGCGTCCGCTCGGCTCGCCTCCGTCTCGTCGACGGCGAGCCGCCCCCATGCAGTGGCCTGCCCGACTCGACGGCTGCGGGGTTCGGTGCCCCGTGATCCCTCTGTCCGCTGCTGACGTTCCCGGTCCCGTACTGCCCACGTGGGCCACGGTCGTCATCGTCGTCGTGGGCGCCCCGCTGATGGCTGTGCGTCTGTACCGCACGTACTGCCGCCGGAACCGCGACTAGCCGGGGAAGCGGTTGCGGTGCGGCTGCTTCCGCTTCCGTGTGGTCTTCCTGTTCGTGTCCTCGGAAGACGCCTCGCTGACGTCGCGAAGCCGACCTTCGTCCCATGGGTGAGGGCATGTGGGTCGTCCCGGTGAGGGGCACTTCCCGGGGCCGGCCGTCGGCGGGCACCCCGGTGACCCGGACCAGGCCGGGTTGACGTAGAGGTGTCGCAGGTGGCGGTCCAGGATGAATACGGGGGCGGAGGCGCCCTCAAGTGACAAAACCGGAACAAAGACGCGGCAAAGTGAATCGGCGTCCGGTGAACCCGCGGACCTGAGGCAACATCTTGGTGAAGGGCGGGCAGCGCGCGGTCGGGACGCGGTGCCGCTGTCGGCCGGATGGAGTGAGGGACGTGGTGGAGCCGAGGATCGCCGTCGCCGTGGTGACCATGGGCAACCGGCCCGCCGAGGTCGACGCCCTGCTGGAGTCCGTGGCCAAGCAGGACCTCGCCCCCGCCCGCATCGTGATCGTCGGCAACGGCTGCCGGCTGCCCGAGTTCGCCCACCGGCTCTCCCTGCCCGGCGAGGTCACCACCATCGACGTCGAGGAGAACCTCGGCTGCCCGGGCGGCCGGAACATCGCCCTCGCCCGGCTGCGGGAGTTCGGGGACGTCGACGTCGTCGTGGAACTGGACGACGACGGGCTGCTCGTCGACCCCGACGTGCTGCGCCGAGTGCGCGACCTGTACGCCGCCGATCCGCGCCTCGGCATCGTCGGCTTCCGCATCGCCGACGAGCGGGGCGAGACCCAGCAGCGGCATGTGCCGAGGATCGGCAGGTCCGACCCGCTGCGCGGCGGCTACGTCACCGGCTTCCTCGGCGGCGGACACGCCCTGCGCATGGCCATGCTGGCCGAGACCGGGGACTGGCCCGCCGAGTTCTTCTTCGCGCACGAGGAGACCGACCTGGCCTGGCGGGCCGCCGACGCCGGCTGGAAGATCCTGTACGCCCCCGAACTGCTCCTCCAGCACCCCAAAACCTCACCGGCCCGGCACGCCATCTACTACCGGGTCAACGCCCGCAACCGCGTCTGGCTCGTCCGGCGCCGGCTGCCACTACCGCTCGTCCCGGTGCACCTCGGGGTGTGGACGCTCCTCACCCTCGCCCGCACCCGTTCCACGGCGGGGCTCAAGGCCTGGTTCGGCGGGTTCGCGGAGGGGCTGCGGGAGCAGGCCGGTGAACGGCGGCCGATGCGCTGGCGGACGGTGTGGAGGCTCACCCGGCTGGGACGGCCGCCGGTGATCTGAGCGAGGGAGCCGAAGAGGCCCAGGAAGAGGAACGGGACGGGGCCCCGGTCGTTCACCTCCGCCGGCCGGGGCCCTTGTCGTCCCCGGATCCAGCCTGCGGCGACACTCCCCCGAGTTACGCGTCCTACGCGCGCGCCGTCGGGCCGAATCCGATGGAATGATCACATCAGGATGCGCCAACGGATCGCTAACATGTGGCCAACGGTTCGTCAGTGGACCGCGGAGCGGTTGGCCGGAAGTCCGCCGGTGGCAGCGGGAGCTTCCCCTTCGGGTGGGCGGATTCAACTGCCGGATGCCGGATGCCGGATGCCGGAGGGCCGGTGGGTCGGTGGGTCGGCCGGCGGTCGGCCGACAGGAGGAAGGTGGCGGGAAACCGCTGTGGACAGGGCGGAATCCCGCCAGGTGACGGCGGGTACACACCCGCCGCGGGAAGGCAGTGGAGCGGCGTGATGCGGCGGTGCGACCTGCACTTCGGACTGCTGGGACCGCCGGTCCTCTACGACCGACCGCCCTACGGAATCTCGTACGACAGCTCTTGCACCACCTCTCCAGAAACCTCCGGCACCGCTCCTGGAGCCGCCGGTGCCGCACCCCGATCCCCCGGTTCCCCCACCGCCCGCCGTCCCGCCGAGAAGGCCGGCCACGACGCCCCCCACAACGGCGTCCGAGCCATCGGCAGCCCCAAGGTCCGCGCCCTGCTCGCCGCGCTGCTGCTGGAACCCGGCCGGGTCGTGTCGGTCGAGGCGCTGAAGGACGCGCTGTGGGGCGGCGCCCCTCCCGTCTCCGCGCAGGCTTCCCTGCACAACCACGTCACCCGGCTGCGCCGGCTCCTGGACGACCCCGAACGGCTCAGGGCCGTACCGCCCGGCTATGTGCTGCGGGTCGAGCACGGCGAACTGGACGTGCACGTCTTCGACGCCCGGGTCGCCGAGGCGCGCGCCGCGCACGCCCGGCGCGACTGGCCGGGCGTCGTACGCGCCTGCGCCTCCGCGCTCGCGCTGTGGCGCGGCACGCCGCTCAGCGGACTCCCCGCCGACATCGGCGGCTACGCCCTCGTGCAGCGCCTGACCGAGGCGCGGCTGCTCCTGCTGGAGCTGCGCTACGACGCCGAACTGGCCCTCGGCGGCGCCCGCTTGGCCGCACTCGTCCCCGAGCTCGCGGCCCTGGTCGCCGAACATCCACTGCGTGAGGCGTACCACCGTCAGCTGATGCTCGCCCTGCACCGCACCGGCCGCCAGGCCGAGGCCCTCGCCGTCCACCGTGATCTGCGTGCACGCCTGGTCGAGGAACTCGGCATCGAGCCCGGCCCGACCGTCCGCGAGGCGCATGTCGAGGTGCTGCGGGGGAGCGGTGAGCAGCGGCGGCAGGACGTGGAGTACGGCGGCTCCACGCGGCCGGCCGGGCAGGGCGGACAGCCGCGCCGGGCGGACGACTCGGCCGACGGCGACGGCGACGGCGGCGGCGATGGCAACGGCGACCGTACTGGCACCGGCACCCCCAGCGGCACGGGTGCCACCCCCAGTCACACCGTGGGCGGTGCCGCGTCCCCGGCGCCCCAAGCACCCCCCGCGTCGCCCTCCGCGCCCCCCACGCCCTCCGCGTCCTCACGCGAAGGCGACGGAACTGCCGTACGGCAGACCCCCCGTCCGGCCCAGTTGCCCGCCCCGCCGGCCCACTTCACCGGCCGTGCCGACGTGCGCCGCGATCTGCGTCGCACGCTGACCGAGCCGTCCGCTCCGGCCCCCGCCGTCGCGGTGGTCAGCGGAATGGCCGGCGTCGGCAAGAGCGCGCTGGCCCTGCACGTGGCCCATGAGTTGAGGGAACGTTTCACCGACGGTCAGCTCTACATCAACCTGCACGGCGCCACCCCCGGCATGACCCCGCTCACCGCCACGCAGGCGCTAGCCGCGCTGCTGCGCGACCTCGGTGCGGCGCCCCGGAACATCCCGGAACACCCGGATGCGGCCGCCGCGTTGCTCCGCTCGCTGCTCGCGCCCGCGCGCATCCTGCTGGTGCTGGACGACGCGGCGAACGCGGCGCAGGTACGGCCCCTGCTGCCGGCCGGCCCCGGCTGCGCGGTGATCGTCACCAGCCGCTCACCGCTCACCGCGCTCGACGGCGCCCGTCGCTTCCCGCTCTCCCCGCTGACCGGTGAGGACAGCGCGGCCCTGCTGCGCGCGGTGAGCGGGCGCGCGGGACTGGACGCCGGCCACGCGCTGGTCGAGCTGACCGGCCGGCTCCCGCTGGCGCTGCGCGTGGTCGCCGCCCGGCTCGCGGCCCGCCGCGCCCTGACCCCGGACGTCCTGGCCGGCCAACTCGCCGAGACCGGCGGGCGCTTGCACCACCTGGAGTACGACGACCTGAGTGTCCGCCGCTCCCTGGCCGTCGCCCACGACGCGCTCGCCGCCGCCGAGCGCGAGGCCGACCGGGACGCGGCCCTCGCCCTGCGCCACATCGGCGCGCTCGACCTGCCCACCTACGGCGCCCCGCTGATCGCGCGTCTCACCGGCACGGACGAGCGCCGCGCCGAGGCCGCCCTGGACCGCCTGGTCGACGTCGCCCTCCTGGAGGAGACGGCGTACGGCCGCTACGCGCCCCACGACCTGGTCCGCGACTTCGCCCGCGAACTGGCCGACGCCGCCCGGAGGCCCACCGCGTTCCCGGCCGCCGGCGCGGCAGGTACGGATGCCTTCGGCGGGGCTCCCGCGTCGGCCGGCAACGAGTCCTCCACGGAGACCCCCGGCACGGCCGGCAACGACGCGTCCGGCACCACCGGCGCGGATGGCGGCGCCGGAACCACCGACCTCGCCGTCTCCGGCGGCGCGCCCGGTCGCGAATCGGCCTCTGCCGTCTCCGGCGGCGCGCCTGGTCCCGGACCCGCCTCTGCCGTCTCCGGCGGTGCACCCGGTCCCGGACCCGCCTCTCCCATCCCCGGCGGCGCACCCGGTCCCGGACCCGCCTCTCCCATCCCCAACCGCACACCCGGTCCCGTCCCCGGACCCGGACCCGCCGTCCCCGACCGCACCCCCCGTCCAGAAGACGTCCCCGCTGTCCCCGACCGCATCCCCCATCCCGGAGGCACCCCCGCCGTCCCCGACCTGGCCGCCCTCCGGTGGTACGCCGCCATGGCCGAGCGGGTGCTGACGGCGGTCGTGGAGCCCGGACTCGATCAGGACGACCGGCGGCGGCCGACCTCCGCGCAGCCGGCGGAGCACGCGGCGGACGTGGCGGCCCTGGCGCCCTTCGAGTCGGCCGAGGAGGCGTTCGCCTGGGGTGAGCTGGAGCTGGAGAACGTCGTCACGCTGGTGGCACGCAACGCCGGCACCGAAGATCCGCGCACGGCCGCCCCCCTCTCGGCGCTCGTACGGCTGCTGTACCCCTACGTGCAGCGCAGCGGCCGGGTCGCCGAGATGGAGGTGCTGGGGCGGGCCGCGCTCGGTGCCGCGCGGCGGCTCGGGGACCCGGAGGCCGAGGCGTACGCGCTGGGCGACCTCGCGGGCCTGCACTTCCTGACCGGCCGGCAGAACGACGCCCTCGCCCTCACCGACCAGGCCCTGGAGATCTGGGGGCGACTGGGCACGGCCTCCCGGATCCGGCGCTGCCTGAACAACCGAGGGTTGCTGCTGGAGGGACTGGGGCGCTTCGCTGAGTCGGGGGAGGCGCTGCGGCAGAGCCTCGCCTACTCGCGGCTGCTGAACGACCCCTACGGCGAGGCCGTCACCCACAGCCACCTGGGCAACCTCTACGAGCACACCGACCCGCGCGCCGCCATCGCGCAGCACCGGCGCTCGCTGGCCATCGGGGACGAGATCGGCGCCGTCATCGTGCAGCACTCGGCGCACTGCAACATCGGCTACGCCCATCTGACCCTCGGTGAACCGGCCGCCGCCGCCCGGCACTTCGAGGAGAGCCTGCGCATCCTCGGCGGTCACGGCGACTGGCACGGGGAGTCCCAGACCCGGCTCGGCCTGGTCCGCGCGCTGCGGCGGCTGGGGCAGACCGAGCGGGCGGCGGACGAGTGCGCCGAGCTGCTGCGCCGGGCCGACGCCCGTGCCGACCGGTACATGGGCGGGCTGGCCCTGCACCAGCACGGGTTCCTGCTGCGCGAGCGGGGGCGGCGGGCGGAGGCGTACGACGCCTGGCGCGCGGCCCGCGAGGCGCTGGACGGCACCGACGAGCAGGCGATCCTGGCGGAGCTGCGGGAGCTGTTGAGCGGCGGCCCGGCCGCGTGGTGATCCGCTGTGCACCCAGGGGGTGACGGGCGCTACTTGGCGTCGGCGTAGCACCGCACCACCGCCGTCGTGAACGGGAACCGCACCGGTGTGTCGCCGAAGGTCAGCCGGCCGGCGAGGGCGGCGGACTCGCGGATGGCCTGGACGACGGCGTCGGCCTCCTCGGCGGGGCAGTGCACGATCACCTCGTCGTGCTGGAAGAAGACCAGCTCGGCCTTCAGCTCCGCGCAGGCCCGGCGCAGCGCGGCGAGCAGCAGCAGGGCCCAGTCGGCGGCGCTGCCCTGCACGACGAAGTTCCGTGCGAAGCGGCCCCGCGCGCGGGAGTCGGTCGACGCGTAGCCGGGGCCCCAGCCGCTCTGGCCTTCCGGTCCCTCCTCGCCGATCGGGATGCCCGCCTCCTCCGCCGCGTCCTCGCCCGCCCGGGCGACCGGGGGGCAGGTGCGGCCCAGCCAGGTGCGCACCAGCCGGCCCTCCTCGCCCGCGCGGGCCGCCTCGTCGACGTAGGCGACGGCCTTGGGGAAGCGGCGGCGGAGCGCGGCGAGGTTCTTCAGGCCGTCCCCGGAGGTCTGGCCGTAGATCGCGCCGAGCACGGCGAGTTTGGCCTGGTTCCGGTCGCCGGAGAAGGCGCGGTCGGAGACGGACTGGTAGAGGTCGCTCTCGCGGCCGGCCACCTCCATCAGGCCCGGGTCGCGGGAGATCGCGGCCAGCACGCGCGGCTCCATCTGGTCGGCGTCGGCCACCACCAGCCGCCAGCCGGGGTCGGCGACGACGGCCCGGCGGATCACCTTGGGGATCTGTAGCGCGCCCCCGCCGTTGGTCACCCAGCGCCCGGTGACCGTGCCGCCGGCCAGGAACTCGGGGCGGAAGCGGCCGTCGCGCACCCAGTCCTGGAGCCAGGACCAGCCGTGGGCCACCCAGATGCGGTACAGCTTCTTGTACTCCAGCAGGGGTTCGACGGCCGGGTGGTCGACGGACTGGATCTCCCAGCGGCGGGTGGACTTCACCTTGATCCCGGCCTGCGCGAAGGCCTTGATCACATCGGCGGGCAGATCGGGCCGCACCCGGCGGCCGAAGGCGGCGGACACCTCGTCGGCCAGCTCGGCGAGGCGGCGCGGCTCGCCGCCGCCCGCGTACCGCTCGCCGAGCAGGTCGTGCAGCACTTCGCGGTGGACCTCGGCGCTCCAGGGCAGACCCGCGTGGTTCATCTCGGCGGCGACCAGCATCCCGGCCGACTCGGCGGCGGTCAGCAGCCGCATGCGGTCGGGGTGGGCGGTCTTCTCGTGCCGCCGTACCTGGTCGGCGTAGACCGCGAGCAGGTCCGGCAGGGGCAGGCGGTTGCCGACGGGTTCGAAGAGCGGGGACTGGGCGCTCGGATCGGCCGCCCGCTGCGGCGGGTCGGGCGGGACGGGGCCGCCGCGGAGGCGGGCCAGGGCGGCGGCGGCCGAGCGCGGCTCGCCGTACCGCCCCTCGTGGCCGAGCAGGAGGGTCTCGGCGTCCTCGATGTCGTAGCACCGCTCCACTCGCACCCCCGTGGCGAGCAGGCGCGGGTAGACCTCGGGGGTCGACCGCCACACCCAGCGCGTCACCTCCGGACGGCTCCGCACCGCCGCGGCGAGATCGCTCTCCCGCCGCACCGGTCCGGCGGGCAGCCCGTCCGGACCGAGGGGGGCGACGTCCACGCCTTCGTCCTCGGCCGGTGCGAGCGCCCACCGGTCGGTCATGACTGCGAGTGTGGCAGGGGGGTCTGACAACGGCCCCGGCCTGCGGGTCCGGCCCTCGTCAGCCCTGGCCGGGCTCCGCGGCTCCGGTCGCCGACTCGGCTGCCGCGGCGGCCTCCTTCTTCTGTTCCAGCAGCAGTGACAGCACCTTGCCGACGTACTCCTCGGTGGCCGCCTTGGTGATGCCGAGGCCGCTGAGGACGCCCTGGCCGTTCTCGTGCTCCAGCAGGGCGAGCAGGAGGTGCTCGGTGCCGATGTAGTTGTGGCCGAGCCGGAGGGCCTCGCGGAATGTGAGTTCCAGGACCTTCTTCGCCTCGGGGCCGTAGGGGACGAGGTCGGGGACGTCGTCCGAGGCGGGTGCGAGCGCGGCGGTGGCGGCCTGGCGTACGGCGTCCAGCGGGACGCCCTGTGCGGTGATCGCCTTCGCGGCCAGGCCCTCGGGCTCGGCCAGCAGCCCGAGGAGCAGGTGCTCGGGGCGGCCCTCGGCGTTGCGGGCGGCCACCGCCTCGTTGTGCGCGGCCATGACCACGTTCCGCGCGCGGGGGGTGTAGCGGCTGAAGCCCTGGCTGAGGTCGAGGTCGGCGGACTCCTTGGGCACGAACCGCTTCTGCGCCGCCTGCCGGGTCACGCCCATGCTGCGCCCGATGTCGGTCCAGGAGGCGCCCGAGCGGCGGGCCTGGTCGACGAAGTGCCCGATCAGGTGGTCGGCCACGTCACCGAGGTGATCGGCGGCGATCACCGCGTCCTGGAGCTGCTCCAGGGGTTCGCTGTGAACCTTCTTGATCGCCTCGATGAGGTCGTCGAGGCGCACGGATGCCGTGATGTTCGGGTTGGTCGCCATAGTGTCAACCGTAGGTTGCGCTCCTCTGGCTGTCAACTGATGGTTGACACTTCGGTCGCCTCACCGGGGGCCTCTCCGTCCTGGCCTACCGAAATGTTGTCCACAGCCTGTGGACAACGATCCGGTGCTGTCAGCGGGGCGTGGCACGATCGACAACGTGACCAGCACTGCCAGCACCGTCGAACGGGCCTTCCGGGCCGCCCTCTACGACGACACCGACACCGGCCTCGACACGGGCGCCTCCCTGCTCGCCGCCGACCCGGGCGCCGACGCCGAACTCGCGCGGAGAGGCGAGGACTTCGTGGCCGGGGCCTGGCAGCGCGGCTGGCAGCCCGCCGACGTCGTGCGGCTGGTGCGGCGCGAGCTGGACGGCGCGCACGTCCGCCTGGCCGCCGCACTGATCCGGGCGCAGGCCGGGCGGGACCGCCCGCGCGGGCGCCGCTGGACCGACCAGCTCGCGGCGCTGCCCGCCGGCCCCGAACGCACCGCCGACCGCTTCTCGCACGCCACGGCGGTCCTGGAGCTGTACCGCCTGCTGCTTCGCCTGCCCGCGCTGGAGCCGCTGGACGAGGAGCCCCGGCGTGCCCACGGTCCGGCCGCCTCCCGCATGCTCACCCGCATCCGCGCGCTGCTCGCCAAGGCCGAGGCCACCGGCTATCCGGAGGAGGCCGAGGCGCTCAGCGCCAAGGCGCAGGAGCTGATGGCCCGGCACAGCGTCGACGAGGCACTGCTCGCCGCCGAGGCGCCCGCGCCGGACGCGCCCGGCGCCTGCCGCATCGGGGTCGAGCCGCCGTACGAACAGGCCAAGGCGGTCCTGCTGGACGCGGTGGCCACGGCGAACCACTGCCGCGCGGTGTGGAACGAACCGCTGGGCTTCTCCACGGTCGTCGGGTTCGAGGCGGACCTGGAGGCGGTCGAGCTGCTCTACACCTCGTTGCTGGTGCAGGCCACGCACGCGATGACGAAGGCGGAGGCCGCCCAGAGAGCCGGGGGGCGCAAGCGGACCAAGACCTTCCGGCAGTCGTTCCTCGCGGCCTACGCGCACCGCGTCGGCGACCGGCTCGCGGCAGCCGCCGAGACCCAGGTGACCCAGGACCTGCTGCCGGTGCTGGCCACACGCGAGACGGCCGTCACCGGCCGGCTGGAGCACATGTTCCCGGAGACCACGACGACCCGACTGCGGGGGGTCAGCGACGCGGCGGGCTGGACGGAGGGCGCACGCGCGGCGGACCAGGCGCAGGTCAGAACCCGCCCGCGCCTGGGCTGACGGCCAGTCACCGACCGGCCCGGTGGCCCACCGGCCCGGTGGCCCACCGACCCGGCTACCGGCCGGCCCGGTCGCCAACCCGCTTGCTCGCCGCGCCCGGTCGCCGACCGCTCCCGTGCCGGCCGGACCAGCCGCCGACCCACTCGCTCGCCGCGCCCGGCCGCCGACCGCTCCCGTGCCGACCCGCTCGCCGCCCCGCTCAGTCGCCGCCCCGCTCCCGCCTCGCCCCGCTCAGTCGCCCACCTGCTGGAAGGCGCTCACGGACGCGTTCGGGCCGCTTCCGTCGGCCTTGCCCGCGACCGGGCCGTACTTCCACGGGAAGGTCCGGCTGGTGTCCGAGCCGGGCAGGGTGATCTTCACGGTCTGCGCCGCGAGGGCGTTCTTGGCGCCCTCCGCACCCCGTACATAGCTGATCGAGAAGGACGCGGAGTCGCCCTTGGCGAGCTTCAGCTTCTGGGCCTTCGCGCCCTTGAGCACGGGCACCCGGGCCTTGGAACCGCCCCCGTTCAGCTCGATCTCCGGGAAGTCGTCCAGGGTGCACGGGGCGCTCTGGTTGGTGATGCTGACCGGGATCTCGCCGGTGTCCCCGGCGGCCGGGGCCACGCTGGCCGCCCCGATCTCCAGCGAGACCCCGCCGATCTCGCAGGCGGAGCCGCTCTTGCCGTTCTTGTTCCCGCCGCTGTCGTTGCAGGCGGTCAGCAGCAGAGCGGCGGCGAGAGCGGTGACGGTGAGCGGAATGGCGCGCATGAGCAGGTTCCCATCGAGGTGGTGACGGTCTCCCCCGCATCATGGCCCCTGCGGTCGGGACGCGATCACGCACCCCGGCCCGATTCACCACTTCAGATGGTGCTCAACGGCGTGGAGGCCGCGAAAGCGTCACCGCTGCACCGGCGCCGTCGGCAGTCCCGACGGCAGTTTCCCGCCCTCCGCCTTGGTGTACGTCTCCTGCCCGGCCTTGCCCGACCAGGTCACCTTCAGCGTCGTACCGTTCACCGAGTCGACCATGCCGGTGGTGCGGTCCTTGTCCCCGCCGGCGCAGGTCAGGTGGATCATCTGCATGCCGTCCTCGGCGCCCGCCGTCCCGCTGCACACGGTCCCGCCGGTCGCGAAGATCCCGGCCTTCGTCCCGGTGACCACCAGGGCCACGATCTTGCCCTCGGCGGTGGTGATCCAGCTGCCCTGGAGCCGGGTGGACGCACCGGCGGGGGAGTCCGCGCCCGGCGACGTGGCCGCGGTCGCGTTCGTCGAGGGTGACGCCGAGGTGCCGTCCCCGCCCCCGGAACCGCCGCCGCACGCCGTGAGCGCCAGCGCGCCCGCCAGCCCCGCGGCCAGGGCCACGCCCCGCCCCCGCGCAGTAGCCCGCACTCTCGCAGTCGCACCAGTCACCGGAAGCTCCCTCGGCGATAGAGGTCGGCCGCCCTCGCCGGACGGCCCGCAGCGCAAGCTACCAGCAGTGACCAGGAGGACTTCCGTAGGCCGGGCGGGAACCCCCGGTGGGCGGACCCGCGCGGGCCGCCCCGGGGCAGACCGAAGGCGCGCAGGTCGCCGCGCGGGCGGCCGTCGGCCCGGTCGCGGTCGCGAACGCGAACGTGGGCGGCGGGAACCGGACGTCCCACGGCCGCCCGTCCAGTCCCCGCCGCTCGGTCAGCCGCTGGGCCGGCCGTTGGGCCCCCGTGGTGACCGAGGATCAGACGCGTAGGAAACTCCCTACGCTTGACTGGTAGGGAAATCCCTACTTATCGTCGGCGGCATGACCATCACGCACGCCTCCTTCGTCACCCTCCCCGTCGCCGACCAGGACCGCGCCCTGCGCTTCTACCGCGACGTCCTCGGTTTCGAGGTCGCCGTCGACCGGGAGATGCCCCAGGGCCGCTGGCTCCAGGTGGCCCCCGAGGGCGCCCAGACCGTCTTCACGCTCTCGGGGCCCGGCATGGGCGGTTTCGAGCCCGGTTCCGCGCGGGGGATCATGTTGGTCACGACCGATGTCGACGCCGACTGCGCCCGGCTGGCCGCGGCCGGCGTCCAGGTGCAGGGGCCGGACGACGTCCCCTGGGGGCGGATGGCCTCCTTCACCGACCCCGACGGCAACGGTCTGATGCTGCTGACGGAGAAGGAAGGCTTCTGACCGCTCGATGAACGGGACGGGTACCGCCGCCGAGGACCGCGTCTTCGCCGCGCTCGCCAACGCCACCCGCCGCGAGGTGCTGCGGCTGCTGCGCGAGCGCGGACCGCAGCCCGTGCAGGCCCTGGCCGATCACTTCGACATGCGCCGCCCGAGCCTCTCGGAACACCTCAAGGTGCTCCGGGAGGCCGGCCTCGTCTCCGAGCGGCGTTCCGGACGGCAGCGCGTCTACCGCCTGGAGGCGGCTCCGCTCGCCGATGTGCAGGACTGGCTCCATCCGTACGAGCGGTTCTGGCGCGAGCGGCTGAAGGGCCTCGGCGATCTCCTCGACCGCATGCCCGACGATGAGCAGTCATGAACGCGGCACCCGGACCTGACGCGGACGACCTGACCACGATCCGCGTCGATCAGTTCTTCCCGCACCCGCCCGCCAAGGTCTGGCGCGCCCTGACGGAGCCCGACCTGCTGGCCCGCTGGCAGATGCCCGGTGCCGAGGACTTCCGGCTCCGGGTCGGACACCGGTACCGGCTGACCTCCGTCCCCCGTCCCAACGCCCGCTTCTCGGGCGTCGTAGAGGTGGAGGTGCTGGCCTACGACACCGAGCGGATGCTGTCCCTCCGCTGGGCGGATGCCGATCCGGCCAACCCGGTCGACTGGACGATCACCTGGACCCTGGAACATGAGGGGCGCGGTACGCGTCTCTTCCTAGTGCACGAGGGGTTCGATCCGGACGACCCCGCCCAGCTGATGGCTCGGAAGATCATGGGCGGGGGCTGGAGGGGGCATGTCCTGCCTGCTCTGGGGCAGACGCTGGAACGGCTTCGGTAAAGCGGACGTCAAGACTGTAACCGCGGCACCACTCCCCGTGCACGTGCATTTGCTCATGCACCTGCACGTGAACAGAGCTATGATCCGGGTCAGTTGACTACAGCATCTATGGCCTCACCAGCCAGTGCACCACTCGGGGAGCGACCTGTGGACCGCGACGTTGACGGCGTGTACGGGGGGTACGACGTGTACAACGGCATGGCTGCCACGCAGCTGGACGGAGTGGCCTGGCAGAAGAGCAGGCACAGCAACTCTCAGGGCTCCTGCGTGGAGTTCGCGCGACTGCC
The DNA here is from genome assembly GCF_014650735.1 of Streptomyces canarius. Taxonomy (NCBI): domain Bacteria; kingdom Bacillati; phylum Actinomycetota; class Actinomycetes; order Kitasatosporales; family Streptomycetaceae; genus Streptomyces; species Streptomyces canarius. The sequence goes on along the minus strand of NZ_BMVN01000020.1, from coordinate 79,086 downwards.
GGGCGGTGAGGTCGCCGTACGGAACTCGCGGTTCCCGGACGGGCCGGCGCTCGTCTACACGCGCGCGGAGATCGAGGCGATGCTCCTGGGCGTCAAGGACGGCGAGTTCGACCACCTGATAGCCGGCTGACGCCGGCCCTCCGCCCGTGCCGCGCCGCTGGCAACGATGTCGGCCGTGCCGGCCGACGCGGAGCGGTGGACGCGCGTAGAACCGGCTGAACCCGCGCGCCCGCCGGCGCCGTACCGGATCAGCCGGCCGTGTGCAGCCGGAACAGCGCCCAGACCACCTTGCCGTCGAGCGTGCCCGCGAGCGGGTGCCAGCCCCAGCTGTCGGCGAAGGAGTCGACGAGGAACAGCCCCCGGCCCGACTCGGCCGAGAAATCGTCCGAGTCCCGCGGGGCCGGGCTCTCGTGGCTCGGGTCGCGCACCGCGCACACCAGCCGCTCGGTCCAGCGCATCAGGTGCAGCCGCACGGACGGGTGCTCCTCGCCCCCGCGCGGCGCGGCCGGCACCGCGTGGCGCAGCGCGTTGGTGACGAGTTCGGAGACGACGAGACAGATGTCGTCGAAGCGGTCGCCGACGTCCCACTGCTCCAGGGTGCGCCCGGTGAAGCGCCGGGCCTCGCGCACCGCCTCGAACCGGGCGGGCAGGGCGCAGGAGGCGGCATCGGACACGGCCGCGGGATCGAGCGGCGGAAGGCCCTGCCGTAGCGGCTTGAGCATGGTCGATCCATTCGTTCCCATGCGAGGCACTCCCGGGAATTCGCGGTCGTTGCGATGCAGCGGTGGCGCGGCACCATGGTTTCGGATGCGCACAGCAGATGCAAGGGCAGATGCACGTGCACGCGACCGAAATGGCACCCCCCGTACCGCTTCTTGGCCATTTTTTCTGCCATCTTCACGATGTTCCCGTCAGAGGTCCGGACCTTTTCCCGGCCCGCACCCGGTGGAAACGGGCGCGCTCTTTCCGTTTCCGTAACCGGACGAGTACTGCTCGAAGTGATTTAGTGGCAGACTTCGGCCCCTGAAGACGGTTGGGGAGGCTGGCGAAAGTGAGCGCGGGAGAGCCCGGATCGGTGGTGCGGCGGATGCTGCTCGGCTCGCAACTCAGGCGACTGCGGGAAGCGCGGGGGATCACGCGTGAGGCGGCGGGGTACTCGATCCGTGCCTCTGAGTCGAAGATCAGCCGGATGGAGCTGGGCCGGGTGAGCTTCAAGACGAGGGACGTAGAAGACCTGTTGACGCTGTACGGCATCACGGACGAGGCGGAGCGCGAGTCGCTGCTCTCCCTCGCCCGGGAGGCCAACGTGGCGGGCTGGTGGCACAGCTACACCGACGTCCTGCCCAGCTGGTTCCCCACCTATGTGGGCCTGGAGGGCGCCGCCTCGCTGATCCGCGTCTACGAGGTGCAGTTCGTGCACGGCCTGTTGCAGACCGAGGAGTACGCCCGCGCGGTGGTCCGGCGCGGCATGAAGGGCGCGAGCGTCGCCGACGTCGAACGCCGGGTCGCGCTGCGCCTGGAGCGGCAGAAGTACCTGCTCGCCGAGAACGCCCCCGAGTTCCACATCGTCCTGGACGAGGCCGCCCTGCGCCGCCCCTACGGGGACCGCGAGGTGATGCGCGGCCAGCTCCAGCACCTGATCGACATCTCCGGGCGGCCCAACGTGCGGCTCCAGGTCATGCCCTTCAGCCTCGGTGGGCACTCCGGCGAGAGCGGTGCCTTCACCATCCTCAGCTTCCCCGAGTCCGACCTGTCCGACGTGGTCTACCTGGAGCAGCTGACCAGCGCCCTCTACCTGGACAAGCGCGAGGACGTCGCCCAGTACGAGCAGGCCCTGAAGGAACTCCAGCAGGACAGCCCCGGCCCGGACGAGAGCCGTGACCTCCTGCGCGGTCTGCTGCAACTGTCCTGACCGGCCCCAACTTCCTTGACTCGCAAGTAGGATGACGTGCGATCAGACCTGGCGTGGATCTGTGGCCGCTAGCGATTGAGGGATCACATGTCGTCCTACTTCACCGACCTGGCCCAGCAGTACATCGACGGCGAGTGGCGGCCGGGCACCGGCTCCTGGGACGTCATCGACTTCAACCCCTACGACGACGAGAAGCTGGCCTCGATCACGGTGGCCACGGTCGACGAGGTGGACGAGGCCTACCAGGCCGCCGCCCGCGCCCAGAAGAAGTGGGCCGAGACCAGCCCCTACACCCGGCGCGCGGTCTTCGAGCGGGCCCTCAGGCTGATAGAGGACCGCGAGCAGGAGATAGCCGACCTGATCATCGCGGAGCTGGGCGGCACGCGCGTCAAGGCCGGCTTCGAACTGCACCTCGCCAAGGAGTTCCTGCGCGAGTCGGTCCACCTCGCGCTGCGCCCCGAGGGCCGGATCCTGCCCTCCCCGGGCGAGGGCAAGGAGAACCGCGTCTACCGCGTGCCGGTCGGTGTCGTGGGCGTCATCAGCCCCTTCAACTTCCCGTTCCTGCTGTCGCTGAAGTCGGTCGCGCCGGCCCTCGCGCTCGGCAACGCCGTGGTGCTCAAGCCGCACCAGAACACCCCGATCGCCGGCGGCACCCTGCTCGCGAAGATCTTCGAGGACGCGGGGCTGCCCGGCGGCCTGCTCAACGTCGTCGTCACCGACATCGCCGAGATCGGTGACGCGTTCCTTGAGCACCCCGTCCCGAAGGTCATCTCCTTCACCGGTTCGGACAAGGTCGGCCGGCACGTCGCCACCGTCTGCGCCAGGAACTTCAAGCGCGCGGTCCTCGAACTGGGCGGCAACAGCGCCCTGGTGGTGCTGGACGACGCCGACATCGACTACGCGGTGGACGCGGCGGTCTTCAGCCGGTTCGTGCACCAGGGCCAGGTCTGCATGGCCGCCAACCGGGTCCTCGTGGACGCGTCGGTGGCCGACGAGTTCACCGAGAAGTTCGTCGCCAAGGTCCGCGGCCTCAAGGTCGGCGACCCGCGCGACCCGCAGACCGTGATCGGCCCGGTGATCAACTCCGCGCAGGCGGGCGCCGTCTCCGGCACCGTGGAGCAGGCGCTCGCCGAGGGCGCCACCGCCCTGGTGCGCGGCACCACGACCAACAACCTGGTCGAGCCGACCGTGCTGACCGGCGTCCCGGCCGGCTCCCCGCTGCTCCAGCAGGAGGTCTTCGGCCCGGTCGTCTTCCTCCTCACCTTCGACGGCGAGGAGGAGGCGGTCCGGATCGTCAACGACACCCCGTACGGCCTCAGCGGCGCCGTCCACACGGCCGACATCGAGCGGGGCGTGGCCTTCGCCAAGCGGACCGAAACCGGCATGTTCCACGTGAACGACGGCACGGTCCACGACGAGCCGATCGTGCCCTTCGGCGGTGAGAAGCACTCCGGACTCGGCCGTCTCAACGGCGAGACCACGCTGGAGGCGTTCACCACGGTCAAGTGGATCTCGGTGCAGCACGGGCGCAGCGCGTTCCCGTTCTAGTCGGGACCTTCTGCCGTCGCGCGCCCCCCTGTCGTCCCGCAGCCGACTTTTTCGGCGCCCTTTCGGTGCGCGGGCCATAGCGGACAGCATCTGACCGCAATGGCCCCTAGCGTCTTCGGTACCGGGGAGAACGGCCCCCGGCGAACCGGTCCGACGAAAGGCGGTACGCCATGGTCACGCACGTTGCGGCGGAGGCGAACGGCGACGAGCGCGGGGCACTGCTCGCGTTCATCGAGGAACAGCGCGGAGGCATCCGCCGGGCACTGCTCGGGCTGACCGAGGAGCAGGCCCGTACCCGCCCCAGCGCCAGCGAGCTGTCCCTGGGCGGTCTGCTCAAGCACGTCGCCGAGGTGGAGCAGAGCTGGATCGCCCGGGCGAAGCAGGAGCCGCCGGCGGTGCGGCGCGACGAGTCGAACTGGCACGAGACCTTCCGGCTGGCCGGCGACGAGACGGTCGCCTCGCAGCTGGCGTACTGGGAGCAGGTGGCCGCCGGGACGGAGAAGTTCATCCGCTCCGCGCCCAGCCTGGACGACACCTTCCCGCTGCCGCCCGACCCCTGGTTCCCGCCGGAGGGCCGTGTGTCGCTGCGCTGGCTGTGCCTGCACCTGATCCGCGAGACGGCCCGGCACGCCGGTCACGCCGACATCATCCGTGAGTCCCTGGACGGGAAGACCGCGTTCGAGCTGGTGGCGCTGGAGCAGGGCGGCTCCTGGGGGTGATCGCGGGGTCCTAACCTGGACCCCATGTCAGCGATCCGTCTCCTCGTGCTGGGCGCGGTGCGCCAGCACGGGCGGGCCCACGGCTACCAGGTCCGCAACGACCTGGAGTACTGGGGCGCGCACGAGTGGTCCAACGCCAAGCCGGGGTCGATCTACCACGCCCTGAAGCAGATGGCCAAGCAAGGGCTGCTGCACGCGCACGAGATCGCGCCGTCCACGGCCGGCGGGCCGCCGCGGGTGGAGTACGAGATCACGGACCGGGGCGAGGGCGAGTTCTTCCGGCTGCTGCGCGAGTCCCTGGTCGCCTACGACCAGAAGACGGACCTCCAGTCCGCGGCCGTCGGCTTCCTGGTCGAACTGCCCCGCGCCGAGGCCCTGGAGCTGCTGCGGGAGCGGATCCGCCGGATCGGGCAGTGGCGGACCGCCGTCACCGAGCACTACGTCCCCGAGGACGGCCCGGAGCGGCTCGGCCACATCGGGGAGATCATGAACCTCTGGGTCCACACGGCCGACTCCGACGCGGCCTGGACCCAGGGGCTCATCGACCGCCTGGAGGCGGGCGCGTACACCTTCGCGGGGGAGGGCGAGCCGTTCGTGGGCGTGCTCACGGAGGGGCAGGAGAACCCGTACGCGACAGGGGAGCGGCATCCGGAGGACGACCGCTGAGGCCCGGCGGCGCACCGGGGCGGCTCCGGCCGGACCCGGCGGCGCTCCTCCTGCCCCCGCGGACAGGCCCTAGTGGTGGAAGCCGGTGGCCGCCTCCTTGTCGTGGGTCAGGGGGTGCGGCTGGCGGCGCAGCTCCGGCAGCAGGCGGGCCAGGTCGTCCAGGAACAGGTCGGCCAGGTCGTGCGAGAAGCCGTTGCGGCACACGATCCGCAGCACGGACAGGTCCTCACGGTTCGCCGGGAAGGTGTAGGCGGGCACGAGCCAGCCGCCCTCGCGCAGCCGCCGCGAGACGTCGAAGACGTCGTACGAGGTGACGTGGTCGGCGGTGGTCAGCGCGAACACGGGGAGCTGGTCCCCGCGTGTGAGCAGCCGGAAGTCGCCGAGCGCCTCGATCCGGGAGGCGAGCGAGGTCGCCACGTCCCGCGTCGACTGCTGCACCGCCCGGTAACCCTCCCGGCCCAGCCGCAGGAACGTGTAGTACTGCGCCACCACCTGGGCACCGGGCCGGGAGAAGTTCAGCGCGAAGGTCGGCATGTCGCCGCCCAGGTAGTTGACCCGGAAGACCAGCTCCTCGGGCAGCGCCTCCTTGTCCCGCCACAGCGCCCAGCCGACGCCGGGGTACACCAGCCCGTACTTGTGCCCGGAGGTGTTGATCGACGCCACGCGCGGCAGGCGGAAGTCCCACACCAGGTCCTCGTCCAGGAAGGGCGCCACCATCCCGCCGGACGCGCCGTCCACGTGCACCGGGATGTCGAGCCCGGTCCGCTCCTGGAGGGCGTCCAGGGCGGCGCACAGGTCGGCGACCGGCTCGTAGGAGCCGTCGAAGGTCGAGCCGAGGATGCCGACGACCCCGATGGTGTTCTCGTCGCACAGTTCGACGGCGGCCTGCGGGTCCAGATGGAAGCGGTCGCCCTCCATCGGGACCATGCGGGCCTCCACCTCCCAGAAGGTGCAGAACTTCTCCCAGCACACCTGGACGTTGACGCCCATGACCAGATTGGGCCGCGCGCCCGGATAGCGGTCGGCGTTCCGCTTCGCCCAGCGCCGCTTCAGCGCCATCCCGGCGAGCATGCAGGCCTCGCTCGACCCGGTCGTCGAACAGCCGACGACCGCCGACGGGTCCGGCGCGTTCCACAGGTCCGCGAGCATCGCGACGCAGCGCCGCTCCAGCTCGGCCGTGCGCGGGTACTCGTCCTTGTCGATCATGTTCTTGTCCCGGCACTCGCCCATCAGCACCCCGGCCTGCGGTTCCATCCAGGTGGTGACGAAGGTGGCCAGGTTCAGCCGGGAGTTGCCGTCCAGCATCAGCTCGTCGTGCACCAGCTGGTACGCCGTGGACGGCGGCAGCGCGGCGTCCGGGAGCCGGTGCGTGGGCGGGGCCTCGGTCATGCCGCCGACGGGGTTGGCCTCCCCGAAGAACGGGTTGACCGACATCGTCCGCTCCTCGTGCTTCTCGGGACCTTTGTGCAGGGCCATCGGGCTGTGCCTCCAATGAAACGGGGATCGGGAGTGAATGGGGGAGAGTCGGTGGGAGGGTCATCGGACCGGGGTCCCGTCCCCCCGCAACTGCATCTGCGGACGGCCCGTCACCAGCAGCCAGGCCGGCAGCGAGGCGACGCACAACAGGGCGAGGGTGTCGGGCGAGCCGACCAGGACGGCGGCGGTGAACAGGCTCATCCAGGCCTGCCGGGTGATCGCCAGGAGCATGCCCAGGACGCCGCCGGCCACGCCCAGCGAGAGATGCACGGCCGGCACCAGCGCGTGGGCGCACAGGCCCAGGGCGGTGCCGACGAAGACGGCGGGGAAGATCCGGCCGCCCCGGAAGCCGCAGGAGGCCGCGACGAGCAGCGCGGCCAGCTTCACCACCGCCATCGTGGCGAACTGCCCCGCCGACCAGCCCTCCGGGTCGTGGGCCAGCCGCCCGACCTCCGTCACGCCCTTGAACAGCGTGAGCTGGCCGCCCAGGGCCGCCAGCGCCCCCAGCACGACCCCGCCGGCCGGAAGCATGAGCATCGGGTGCCGCAGCCGCCGGAAGGCCGCGCACACGTACGGGAAGGCGTGGACGGCGCACATGCCGAGCAGCGCGGCGGCCGAGGCGATCACCAGGGCCGCCGGCAGGTCCCTCGCGTGCGGGTGGCCCATGGGCGGCAGACCCAGGTCGAAGGTCGGACGGGCCACCAGGGCCGTCGTGATCGCCCCGCACGTGCCCGCGGTCAGCGGCGCGAACACGTTGTCCCACAGCCGGCCCGGCATCGGCCGTCCCGCCAGCGCCTCGGAAATCACCAGCGCCGCCGCCACCGGTGTGCCGAACAGCGCGCCGATCGTCGCCGCCTCCGCCAGCACCGGCCACAGCGTGCCCGGCGTCCGGGGCAGGAAGCGCGCGCCGAGCCAGGCCGCGAGGCCCGCGTTCACCGCGATGAGCGGGTTCTCCGGGCCGAGGCTCGGACCGCCGGCCAGCATGAGCGTGGTCGCCAGCACCAGGCCCGGCAGGACGGCCGGCGGCAGCACCGGCGCGTCCAGCCCGACGGTGGCCGGGTCGGGACCGGCGTGCCCGGGGACCTTCCACACCACCAGCCCGACGGCGATCCCGGTCGCCACGAGCACGACGAACATCCACAGCACGCTGAAGCGGCCCACGCCGAGGGCGTCCGGCAGCGGCCCCCACAGCAGGCGCTGGAGTTCCTCCCCCGCCGTGCTCACCCCGATGAAGAGGAGACTCGCGGCCACGCCCACGAGGACGGCGGGCAGGATGAACGGCAGCAGAGTCCGTGCCGGGGCGCTCGGAGCGCTCGGGGGCGCCTGCTGCGTCGTCTCCTGGGCCACGGGCTCACCATAAGCGGACGTAACGTGCGCAACATCCGGAACCACGGCATCTTGCACCACAGCATCCGGAACGTGCTGCCGGCTTGCACCTCACGTGACGTGAGGCCGCACCGTGGAGGCGTACCGACGACAAGGAGCGGAAAGTGAGCTACTCCGTGGGACAGGTCGCGGGGTTCGCCGGCGTCACGGTGCGCGCCCTGCACCACTACGACGGGATCGGCCTGCTCGTGCCCAGCGAGCGGACGTACGCCGGCCACCGGCGCTACAGCGACACCGACCTCGACCGGCTCCAGCAGATCCTGTTCTACCGGGAGCTCGGCTTCCCGCTCGACGAGGTCGCGGCCCTGCTCGACGACCCGGACGCGGACCCGCGCACGCACCTGCGCCGCCGGCACGACCTGCTGACCGCCCGGATCGAGAAGCTGCGAAAGATGGCCGCGGCCGTGGAGCACGCCTTGGAGGCACGCACGATGGGCATCAACCTGACGCCGGAGGAGCGGTTCGAGGTCTTCGGGGACAAGGACCCCGAGCAGTACGCCGAGGAGGCGGAGCAGCGCTGGGGCGGCACCGAGGCGTACGCCGAGTCGCAGCGCCGCGCCGCGACCTACACCAAGGAGGACTGGAAGCGCATCCAGGCCGAGGTCGACGACTGGGGCGAGCGCTACGCCGCCCTGGTCGCCGCCGGTGAGCAGCCGGCCGGCGAGGCGGCCATGGACCTGGCCGAGGAACACCGGCGGCACATCGGCCGGTACTACTTCGAGGTCCCGTACGAGATGCACCGGTGCTTCGCGGAGATGTACGTCTCCGACGAGCGCTTCAAGGCGTTCTACGACTCCATGCGCCCCGGCCTCGCCGAACACCTGCGCGACGCGATCCTCGCCAACGCGGACCGGTACACCACTTCCTGACGTCCGTGCCCGGGCCCGGTCCCCGGCCCGGGCACCACCCGGCACGCGGTGGAACCCGGGGTGGTCCCCTTACGTTGATACTTTTGTACGGCGCCCCATCGACGTCTCAGTCGCCGTAGCCGCCTTCACCCCCCAGGGAGCCCGGACCCGTGATGACATTCGCCCTCGGCCCGAGCTGGCTGGATCCCAACTATCTGCTCGACACGTACAGCATCTGGGGTCTGCTGCTCATCGTCTTCGCCGAGTCCGGCCTGCTCATCGGCTTCTTCCTGCCGGGTGACTCGCTGCTGTTCACGTGCGGCCTGCTGATCACGTCCGGGGACCTCGACTTCCCGCTGTGGGGCGCGATCGCGCTGATCTGCCTCGCCGCGGTCCTCGGCGACCAGGCGGGCTACATGTTCGGCAGGAAGGTCGGCCCGTCCCTGTTCAACCGACCGGACTCCCGCCTGTTCAAGCAGGAGAACGTCACCAAGGCGCACGAGTTCTTCGAGAAGTACGGCCCCAAGTCCCTGGTCCTGGCCCGCTTCGTGCCGATCGTGCGCACGTTCACGCCGATCATCGCGGGCGTCAGCGGTATGAAGTACCGCTCGTTCCTGACCTTCAACGTCATCGGTGGCGTCCTGTGGGGCGCGGGCGTCACCCTGCTCGGCTCCTGGCTCGGCAACATCGGCTTCGTCAAGAAGAACATCGAGGCGATCCTGATCCTGATCGTCCTCGTCTCGGTGATCCCGATCGCGATCGAGTACCTGCGGGCGCGCGGCAAGAGCAAGAAGGCCGGGCAGACCGCCCCGCAGCCTCCGCAGCAGCCCGCCTACCAGCAGCCGCAGTACCAGCACCCCCCGGTCATGGACGACGCCACGACCCGCCTGCGGCGCGTCGAGCCCGAGCAGCCGTACACCCCGCAGTACGAGCAGCCGTACCAGCAGCCCCAGCAGCCCCAGCAGCAGGACTGGAACCAGGGCTACGACAACCAGGGCTACGGCCACGGCCACCAGGGCTACGACAACCAGGGGTACGACGACCAGGGGTACGACACCAGCCAGTCCTACGGCCGGCAGCAGTACCCGCAGCAGCAGTACCCGCAGCAGCAGTACGACCCGAGCCAGTACCCGCCGTACGACAACCGCGGCCACTGACCGGGGCGCGGGGGACGGGGAGGCTCAGAACCCGCGCGTCCGCTTGGCGGCCCGGCGCTTGCCGGCGGAGCCGACCCGCAGGAACAGCCGGGAGATCTCCGACCCCAGGTTGACCCCGATGGCGATGGCCATCGCCAGCGACGCGGCCTTGGCCAGCGACACCAGCCCCTTGTCCACGTCGTTCTGCGCCATGGACAGCAGCCCGAAGTACGTCGCCGAACCGGGCAGCAGCGGTCCGATCGCCGCCGTCGTGTACGGCAGCGCCGAGGCGAACCGGTACCGGGACAGCAACTGCCCGAACAGCCCCACGAGCCCTGCCGCGACGGCCGTGGACGCCACCGGCGAGATATGGCCCGCGTAGCGCATCGCGCCGTACACCGACCAGGCCACCCCGCCGTTGAGGGTCACCCAGAGCACGGTGGACCGTTCCTGCTGGAGCAGCACCGCGAAGGTCAGCGACAGCAGCATCGAGGCCGCGATCTGGATCAGCGGCCGTCCGGAGATGCCCAACTGCGCGTCCGGATTGAGCTTGCCGCCGATCTTCACGCCGAAGTACAGGACGGTCAGCACCCCGGTGACGATGCCGACGAAGAAGTACATGACCTCCAGCAGCCGGGCCGAGGCGGTGATGTAGAAGCCCGTCAGCCCGTCCTGCACGCCCGCCACGAGGGCCCGCCCGGGCAGCAGCGCGAACAGCCCACCGGTGATCACCGCGGACGCCTTCACGTCCACGCGCGCCAGCGTCAGCGCCACCCCGATCGCCGCGGGCGGCATCGCGGCCACCGTGAACTGGTAGAACTCCGGCAGTCCGCGCCCCGCGCACAGCCACGCCAGCCGGTCGCCGAGCATCGCGCCGACGGCCGCCGCCAGGAACACGACCGGGTCACCGCCGACCAGCACGGAGGCCGCACCGGCCAGCAGCCCGCTCGCCAGGGTCAGCGCCCAGCCGGGGTACGGGTGCCGGTTGCGGCGGATCTCCGCCAGCCGCCGGTAGGCCTCCTCCAGGGAGACGTGGGCCTCCGGGTCGGTCAGGTCGTCCACCAGCCGGAAGACGGCCGCCAGACGCGTGTAGTCGGTGCCCCGCCGCCGGACCGTCCGGGACGCCGTCACCGGGTCCTCCACCAGGGACGGCTGGTGCGAGATGGACAGCAGCGTGAAGGTGACGGTCGGTTCGCACCGGTCCAGGCCGTAGGACCGGCACACCGCGAACATCGCGGCCTCCACGTCCTCCGCGCCCTCACCGCCGGCCAGCAGCAGCTCCCCGATACGCAGGGTCAGGTCCAGCACGCGCGGGACGGCCGGACCGCCCTCCTCCACGCGCTGCACCGGCTCCGGCGCCGGCCGCTCCGCCACCGGCATGCGCAGCATCGTGCGCATCCGGTCCTGCCAGGGCGCGTCCTTGATCAGGCTGACCAGCGGCACACCGGTGGCCGGGGTGAACGCGGCCGGCGCGGTCTGCGCGCTGTAGGTGCTCGGCGCGCCGAACGCCGAACCCTCCGGCTCGGCACTCGGCGGCTGCGGCGTCTCCAGCCCCTGAGGCACCGCGAACTCGGAGGTGGTCTCCGACTCACCGCCCCTCGGGACGTCGAGACCCTCGGGAATGGCGAACTCGGACGTGATCTCCGGGTCGTACCGCGCCTCGTCCGACCGGGGCTTGCGCTCTTCCGCCTCCGTCACCTCGCACCGCTCCCTGTACCGCACTTGCCGTAAGCATCAGTATGCGCACACGTACCCGGGCGGGCCGTAAGTGTGCGGACATGCGAAACGGGCCGCACGCGCACGCGTGCGGCCCGTTCGCGCGAGCGGGCGCTCAGTGGCCGCCCTGCTCCTTGAAGCGCTTGTAGGACCGCTCGATCTCCGCCTCGGCGTCCGACCGGCCGACCCAGTTGGCGCCCTCGACCGACTTGCCGGGCTCCAGGTCCTTGTAGACCTCGAAGAAGTGCTGGATCTCCAGGCGGTCGAACTCCGACACGTGGTGGATGTCGCGCAGGTGCTCCACGCGTGGGTCGGTGGCCGGGACGCACAGCAGCTTGTCGTCGCCGCCGGCCTCGTCCGTCATGCGGAACATGCCGATCGCGCGGCAGCGGATGAGGCAGCCCGGGAAGGTCGGCTCGTCCAGGATGACCAGCGCGTCGAGCGGGTCGCCGTCCTCGCCGAGGGTGTTCTCGACGAAGCCGTAGTCGGTCGGGTAGGCGGTCGAGGTGAAGAGACGACGGTCCAGGCGGATCCGACCGGTCTCGTGGTCCACCTCGTACTTGTTCCGCGAACCCTTCGGGATCTCGATCGTGACGTCGAACTCCACCGGTGGCTCCTCCATGATCAGCACATAGTTCTGGTGGTTAAGTGTCCCTCACGCAGGTGTGTGATCGCGAAAGGGGCTGGTGGTCGTGCCTGAGCTGAGGCCTTGGCGAGCCGCGAGACCGCGCGTGGCGCGGATCGTGACCGCCGTACGACCGGGTCTGGCGCGCGCCGTGACGGCCGCCCGGCCGCGGATCGCGCGGCTGACGGAAGCCGTCCGCGTCAGGCCTGTGCACCTCCCCCGTCCGCGGACCGTCAGGACCTGGCACTACACCGCGGGCGCCGCCACCGCCGGCCTGGCGCTGGCCGCCGGCGTGGTGACCGTGGCCGGTCCCTGGGACGCCAACGGTCAGCGTACGGCCGAGCGGGACCGCGCCGCCGCACTGGAGCGGTCAGGTGGCGCAGATCACGGTCGCTCCGGCAGGGCCGCCGGGGCGCCCCGGCCCGCGCCGAGCGCCGCGCCCGTGCTGACGGGCCTCGGCAGCGCCACGGGCGCCGTCGGCACCAGGAAGACCCCTCCGGACGCGAACGCGCTCTCGGGCGTCCTGGACCCCCTCCTGGAGGCGCCCGCGCTCGGCAGCAGCCACGCGGCGGCCGTAGTCGACGTCACGACCGGCGAACGCCTCTACGGCGCCGACGCCGGCAAGGCCCTCACGCCCGCCTCCACCACCAAGATCGCCACCGCCGTCGCCGCGCTGTCCGCCCTCGGCCCCGACCACCGCCTCACCACCCGCACCGCCCTGGAACCCGACACCCGGGAACTCGTCCTGGTCGGCGGCGGCGACCCCACCCTCACCGCGCACGCCAAGCCCGGCGGCTGGGCCGGCCTGCGGGCCCTGGCGGCGGACACCGCGAAAGCACTCGACGAGCGCGGCATCCACAGGATCACCCTCTCGTACGACACCACCCTCTTCACCGGCCCCGCCCTGCACCCCATCGGCGTCAACGACAACCTCGCCCCGATCAGCGCCCTGACCGTCGACGAGGGCCGCACCGACGCCTCCACCGACGGCCCGGCGCCCCGCGTGGCCGATCCCGCGGCGGACGCGGCCACCCGGTTCGCGGCCTTCCTGAAGGACGCCGGCATCACCACCACGGCCCCCGGCCCCTCCAAGGCCAGCACGCGCGCGGAGACCCTCGCCCGCGTCTCCTCGCCGCCGCTGTCGGAGCTGGTCGAGCGGATGCTCACCAACAGCGACAACGACATCGCGGAGGCCCTGGCGCGGCACACCGCCCTGGCGAGCGGGCAGCCCGCCGACTTCGTCGGCGGCGCGAAGGCCATCGCCACCCGGCTGCGCAAGCTCGGCCTGCCGATGACCGGCGCCGCCTTCCACGACGGCAGCGGCCTGAACCGCGACGACCGGCTCACGGCCGACCTCCTCACCGCCCTCCTGGTCAAGGCGGGCGACCCCGGCCGCCCCGGCCTGCGCCCGGTCCTCACCGGCCTCCCCGTGGCCGGCTTCACCGGCACCCTGAGCAGGCGCTACACCGACGGCGCGGCCGGCCTCGTACGCGCCAAGACGGGCACGCTGACCGGCGTGAACACCCTCGCGGGCACGGTCGTCGACAAGACCGGCCACCTCCTGGCCTTCGCCTTCCTGGCCTCGGACACGACAAATCCCATGGAGGCCCAGTCGGCCCTGGACACGGCGGCGACGGCCCTGACGCGCTGACCGCAGGGAGCCACCCACCGCCGCGGGCCCGACCGTGCAGGCCGGGCTCACACAGGCGGGGCGGAAAGCGCGGCCGGCCCCGGCACGGCCGCCCGCGCCGGGTGACCGGACAGCACGGCCGGGCCTGTCGGCATCCCCATGGCCTGCCCGAAATGGGGCCGCTCACGTACGGTTGACAACATGACTGGCTTCGGTGGCACCGCATCTCCCGGGATGGTCGACTGGAACCTCGCGGTGGCGACCGCGACCCGCCTCGTACGCCCCGGCCCCGACGTCAGCCGCGACGAGGCCAGGGCCGTCGTCGCGGAGCTGCGCCGGCATGCGAAGGCCTCGGAGGGACACGTCCGGGGCTTCACCCGTATGGGCACCGAGGAGACCCACGACACCCCCGTCCTCGTCGTCGACCGCCCCGGCTGGGTCCGCGCCAACGTCGCAGGCTTCCGCGAGATCCTCCGCCCGCTCCTGGAGAAGATGCAGGAACGGCGCGGCAGCAACCCGGGCAGCGCGGTCCTCGGCGCCGTCGGCGGCAAGGTCACCGGCGTCGAACTCGGCATGCTCCTGTCGTTCCTGTCCTCCCGCGTCCTCGGCCAGTACGAGACCTTCGCCCCCGCCACCCGCGACCTCCCGGCCGGCGAGAACGGCGGCGGCAGGCTGCTGCTCGTCGCGCCCAACATCGTCCACGTCGAACGCGAACTCGACGTCGAGCCGCACGACTTCCGCCTGTGGGTGTGCCTGCACGAGGAGACCCACCGCACGCAGTTCACCGCCGTGCCCTGGCTGCGGGACCATCTGGAGGGCGAAATCCAGTCGTTCTTGGCCGAGACCGACGTCGACCCGATGACCTTCCTGGAGCGCATCCGGGACGCCGCACAGTCCCTGGCCGGCGGCCGGCCCGAGGGCGAGGAGGAGGACGGCGGACGCTCCTTCGTGGAACTGGTGCAGACCCCCGCCCAGCGGGAGATCCTCGGCCGGCTCACCGCCGTGATGTCCCTGCTGGAGGGGCACGCCGACTACGTCATGGACGGCGTCGGCCCGAGCGTCGTACCGACCGTCGCGGAGATCCGCGAGAAGTTCCAGCAGCGCCGCGCGAAGGGTGCCTCCCGCCTGGACATGGCCCTGCGCAAGCTGCTCGGTCTGGACGCCAAGCTGAGGCAGTACCGGGACGGCGAGCGGTTCGTACGCGCCGTGGTCGAACAGGTCGGCGTCGACGGCTTCAACCGCGTCTGGACCTCGCCCAACACCCTTCCCACCAAGGCGGAGATCGCCAAACCGGCGGACTGGGTCGCGCGGGTGCACCGCAAGGCCGAGTCGTGAACGGCGTGGGGACGTCGTGAAAGGAATCCGGCCGACGGCAGGCGAACGCCCCTCCAATCACCCGTCCGAGGGACCGTGAGCCATGCGTAGGCGTGCAATGCTCGGGGAACGGCCCGCTTCTGTCACCATCTACACACTCTGAGTGACCGTCCCGGGTTCACCCCCCGAAAACTTCATGAAGGGAACCGGACATGGGTCCCCATCCTGCGGTCGCGGCGATACGCCTGGCGGTTCGCCGCGTCCTCCACGACATCCTGAACGACCACCAGGGCTTTCCCGCGCAGCCGGACGGCGCGCGCCCGGACCGGACGGCCGAGCGGCCCCCCTCCCCGCTCGTCCTCGTCGCGTGCTCCGGCGGCGCCGACTCCATGGCCCTCGCCTCCGCCCTCGCCTTCGAGGCACCCAAGCTCGGCGTCCGGGCCGGCGGGGTCACCGTCGACCACGGCCTCCAGCCCGGCTCCGACCTCCGCGCCGACGAGGTCGTCCTGCGGCTGCGCGGACTCGGACTCGATCCGGTCGAGTCCGTCGCCGTGACCGTCGGCCGCGCGGGCGGCCCCGAAGCCGCCGCCCGCGACGCCCGCTACGCCGCCCTGGACGCCGCCGCCGAACGCCACGGCGCCGCCGCGGTCCTGCTCGGCCACACCCGGGACGACCAGGCCGAAACCGTCCTGCTGGGCCTCGCCCGCGGCTCCGGCATCCGCTCCCTGTCCGGCATGGCCGCGGTCTCGGGGGCCGGCGGCCGTTACCGGCGGCCCTTCCTGCAACTCGACCGGCAGACCGCCCGCAAGGCCTGCATGGTCCAGTCGCTGCCCGTCTGGGACGACCCGCACAACGCCGACCCCGCCTACACCCGCTCCCGGCTCCGGCACGAGGGCCTGCCCGCCCTGGAGAAGGCCCTCGGCAAGGGCGTCGTGGAGGCGCTCGCCCGCACCGCCCAGCTCTCCCGTGACGACGCCGACGCCCTGGACGCCTGGGCGCGGCAGGCCGAGGCCTCCGTACGGGACGCGGCCGGCCTGCTGGAGTGCGCCAAGCTGTACGCCCTCCCGCCCGCCGTGCGCCGCCGGATCCTGCGCCGCGCCGCCATCGAGGCCGGTGCCCCGGCCGGTGCGCTGTTCGCCCGCCACATCGAGGAAGTCGACCGCCTGATCACCGGCTGGCGCGGCCAGGGAGCCATCAATCTCCCGGGCAAAGTCGTCGCCCAGCGGCAGGGTGGCAGACTGGTGATTCGGCAAGGCTGAATCCCCACCCTCCCGGAGCGACCCTCCGGCGGGCCGGGCAGCCGGAGGCCGTGCGTGCGGCCGGAGCCGGTGGCCGCGCACGCGGCCGTAAGTGCGGGACGACCGAAAGTGATGCGGGTGGACGCGAAAGACATGGGTGCCGACCTCCAGCAGGTGCTCATCACCAAGGAAGAGATCGACGCGAAGCTGGCCGAGCTGGCCGCGAAGATCGACGCGGAGTACGCGGGCAAGGACCTGCTCATCGTCGGCGTCCTCAAGGGCGCGGTGATGGTCATGGCGGACCTCGCCCGGGCGCTGTCCACCCCCGTCACCATGGACTGGATGGCCGTGTCCTCCTACGGCGCGGGCACCCAGTCCTCCGGTGTCGTGCGGATCCTCAAGGACCTCGACACCGACATCAAGGGCAGGCACGTCCTGATCGTCGAGGACATCATCGACTCCGGCTTGACCCTGTCCTGGCTGATCAACAACCTCGGCTCCCGCGAGCCCGCCTCCCTGAAGGTGTGCACGCTGCTGCGCAAGCCGGACGCCGCCAAGGTCGCCATCGACGTGGAGTGGGTCGGCTTCGACATCCCGAACGAGTTCGTCGTGGGCTACGGCCTCGACTACGCCGAGAAGTACCGCAACCTGCCGTTCGTCGGTACGCTCGCGCCTCACGTCTACGGCGGCTGAGCCAGTCGGCCCAAGCCCAGTAGGACGATCGGGAACCCCAGCGGGTTCCACGCCGTTGAAGGGTGCAGAGACGGGTTTCCCAGCCGTCGAAACGGCTCCGTGCGGCTTCGGGCAACAATGCTGGGGTACCGTCAGAAGAACTGTCTTATCAAACTCACTATGGCAGGAGGGACGGGGCGACACCGCTCCGTATGGATGGACGTGAAGCGATACTTCCGTGGGCCGGTCATGTGGATCGTGCTGGCCGTCCTTGCCGTGGTCGTGTTGATGCAGGTCGTCGGCTCGTCCGGCGGCTACAAGACGGTGGACACCGGCCAGGTCGTGGCGGCGATCAACGACAACAAGGTCGAGTCGGCCAAGCTCACCACCGGTGACGAGCAGAGCATCAAGGTCACGCTCAAGGACGGCTACAAGGTCGAGGGCAGCTCGAAGATCCAGGCGAGCTACATCGGCGACCAGGGCGTGACCGTCGCCGGCACGCTACAGACCAAGTACCAGGACAAGCAGATTCCGGACGGCTACACCGTCTCGCCGTCCAAGCAGAACCCGTTCGTCGGCGTCCTGCTCTCGCTGCTGCCCTTCGTCCTGATCGTGGTCGTCTTCCTGTTCCTGATGAACCAGATGCAGGGCGGCGGCTCCCGGGTCATGAACTTCGGCAAGTCCAAGGCGAAGCTCATCACCAAGGACACCCCGAAGACGACCTTCTCCGACGTCGCGGGCTGCGACGAGGCCGTCGAGGAGCTCCAGGAGATCAAGGAGTTCCTCCAGGAGCCGGCCAAGTTCCAGGCCGTCGGCGCCAAGATCCCCAAGGGCGTGCTGCTCTACGGCCGCCCGGGTACCGGCAAGACCCTGCTCGCGCGCGCCGTCGCCGGCGAGGCGGGCGTCCCCTTCTACTCGATCTCCGGTTCCGACTTCGTCGAGATGTTCGTCGGTGTCGGTGCCTCCCGGGTCCGTGACCTGTTCGAGCAGGCCAAGGCGAACGCCCCGGCGATCGTCTTCGTGGACGAGATCGACGCGGTCGGCCGTCACCGCGGCGCCGGTCTCGGCGGCGGTCACGACGAGCGCGAGCAGACGCTGAACCAGCTGCTCGTCGAGATGGACGGTTTCGACGTCAAGGGCGGTGTGATCCTGATCGCCGCCACGAACCGCCCGGACATCCTCGACCCGGCGCTGCTGCGCCCCGGCCGCTTCGACCGGCAGATCGCGGTCGACCCGCCGGACCTCCAGGGCCGCCTGGAGATCCTCAAGGTCCACCAGAAGGGCAAGCCGGTCGCGCCCGACGTCGACCTGTCCGCCGTGGCCCGCCGCACCCCGGGCATGACCGGTGCCGACCTCGCCAACGTGCTGAACGAGGCCGCCCTGCTCACCGCCCGCGGCGACCAGAAGCTGATCGACAACAAGGCGCTGGACGAGGCGATCGACCGCGTGGTCGCGGGCCCGCAGAAGCGGACCCGGATCATGTCGGACAAGGAGAAGAAGATCACCGCGTACCACGAGGGCGGTCACGCCCTGGTCGCGGCGGCCTCGCCGAACTCCGACCCGGTCCACAAGATCACGATCCTGTCCCGTGGCCGTGCCCTCGGTTACACGATGGTCCTGCCGGACGAGGACAAGTACTCGACCACGCGCAACGAGATGCTCGACCAGCTCGCCTACATGCTGGGCGGCCGGGCGGCCGAGGAACTGGTCTTCCACGACCCGACCACGGGCGCCGCGAACGACATCGAGAAGGCCACCAACCTGGCCCGCGCGATGGTCACCCAGTACGGCATGACCGAGCGCCTCGGCGCGATCAAGTTCGGAGGCGACAACTCCGAGCCGTTCCTGGGCCGTGAGATGGCTCACCAGCGCGACTACTCGGAAGAGGTCGCCGCGCTGGTGGACGAAGAGGTCAAGAAGCTGATCGAGACCGCGCACAACGAGGCCTGGGAGATCCTGGTCGAGAACCGCGACGTGCTCGACAACCTCGTGCTCCAGCTGCTGGAGAAGGAGACCCTGGGCAAGGAGGAGATCGCCGAGATCTTCGCCCCGATCGTCAAGCGCCCGCCGCGGCCCGCCTGGACCGGCTCCTCCCGCCGCACCCCGTCCACCCGCCCGCCGGTGCTCTCCCCGAAGGAGCTGGCACTGACCAACGGTGCGAACGGCGCGACGGCGGCGATCAGCACGGCGAAGTCCACCGCCGCGGAGTCCGCCCCGGTGACGGAGCAGACCCCGGAGGACCGCTCCGAGAGCTGACCGAGCAACGGCCACGAGGGCTGGAATGAATGCCGCGTCCCCCAGGTTTTAGCCTGGGGGCGCGGCATTTCGGTTGTCCGCAGACGGGAACGCGAGGCACACCCGCGTGCAAGGCACAGGAACGAGGAACCAGATGACCGACCCGGTGACGCTGAACGGCGAGGGCCCCATCGGCGAGTTCGACGAGAAGCGCGCCGAGAACGCCGTACGCGAACTGCTGATCGCGGTCGGCGAGGACCCGGACCGCGAGGGCCTGCGGGAGACGCCGGCCAGGGTCGCGCGTGCCTACAGGGAGATCTTCGCCGGTCTGTGGCAGCAGCCGGAGGACGTCCTGACGACGACGTTCGACCTGGGGCACGACGAGATGGTCCTGGTGAAGGACATCGAGGTGTACTCGACCTGCGAGCATCATCTGGTGCCGTTCCGGGGTGTCGCCCACGTCGGCTACATCCCCTCCGAGACCGGCAAGATCACCGGCCTGTCCAAGCTGGCCCGCCTGGTCGACGTCTACGCCCGCCGGCCGCAGGTGCAGGAGCGCCTCACCACACAGATCGCGGACTCCCTGATGAACATCCTGGAGCCGCGGGGCGTCATCGTGGTCGTCGAGTGCGAGCACATGTGCATGTCCATGCGGGGCATCCGCAAGCCGGGCGCGAAGACCATAACGTCCGCGGTCCGCGGTCAGCTGCGGGACGCGGCGACGCGGAACGAGGCGATGAGCCTCATCATGGCGCGCTGAGCGAGCCGCTGAACGCGCCGGGGCGCGGGGCCGGGGGTCAGGCCACCGGCTCCGCGCCCTGGTGGTTCTGGTCGTCGTCCTCGGGGAGCTTGCAGACCCGCTCCAGGAAGATGGCGGCGGCTATCACACCGATGCCGGCCAGGACCGAGAAACCGGCGTAGATCGCCTGGTCCCGGCGGGCCGGGATGTCCAGCAGCTCCAGCAGGAAGACGCCCGTGCCGCCGTACATGCCGGCGACGAGCGCGGCCACCAGGGCGCTGGCCTGGCCGAAGACGACCGCCCGGGCGGCCATCAGCGGGTCGACGCCCTTGGCGCCGGGCCTGCGCTCGCGCTGGGCCCGGAGACGGGCGCGCAGCGACAGTGCCGTCGAGAGCAGGACCACCGCGATCAGCGCGAGGACGACGGGGGCGGCCAGGGGGACGCTGGGGAGGGTCCCGATCGAGTTCCAGAGGCGGGCGCCCGCCCAGGACAGGACGCCTGCCACGACGAACACGCCCGCCAGCACCCTGATGCGCAGCTCTCTCACGGTGTCCCTTCAGTTCCCCCGGACCATCCCGGACGGTGGTCGTCTTGGTCTTGACCCGTCTCGACCTTAACGACTACTCGGGCAGCCGGAGTTCCAGGTCCGCGCGGGGCGCGACACCCTCACGGGTGACGGCGGACAGCAGGTCGGCCACCGTGCCGCGGCCGGGGAGCTGTGCCTGCGGGTCGACGTCGTGCCAGGGCGCGAGCACGAAGGCGCGCTCGTGGGCGCGCGGGTGGGGCAGGGTGAGCCGCGGGTCGTCCGAGGTGACGCCGGCGTAGGCGACGATGTCGACGTCCAGCGTGCGCGGGGCCCAGCGCTCGTCCCGGACGCGGTGGAAGGCCTCCTCCACGGCGTGCGCCCGCTCCAGCAGGGACGACGGGGGCAGCGTCGTCTTGAGGACCACGACCGCGTTGAAGTACGACGGCTGGCTGCCCGGCTCCACGCCCCACGGCTCGGTCTCGTACACCGGGGAGACGGCCTTCACCCGGACTCCCGGGGTGTCCTCCAGGGCGTCGACGGCGCCCTGGAGGGTCTCCAGGCGGTTGCCGAGGTTGGAGCCGATGGAGATCACGGCCCACTTCGGGTTGCTCAGCGTCGTGTCGGCGGCGTCGACCTGCTCGACGACCGAGGCGGGCACGGGCTGGACGGTCGGGTCGCTGTGACCCTGGTGGAAAGGTCGGGTCATACTCGGCTCCGGGTGATGGTGACGGTCACGTCGTCGAAGGGGACGGTGATCGGGGCGTCCGGCTTGTGGACGCAGACCTCGACCTCCTCGACCCCTTCGTGCTTCAGGCAGGTCCGGGCGATCCGCTCGGCGAGGGTCTCGATGAGGTTCACCGGCTCGCCCTCGACCACGGCCACGACCTCCTCGGCCACGATGCCGTAGTGCACGGTCTTCGTCAGGTCGTCGTCGGCCGCGGCCGGCCGGGTGTCCAGGCCGAGGACCAGGTCCACGATGAAGGTCTGGCCCTCCTCGCGCTCCTTGGGGAACACACCGTGGTGCCCGCGGGCCTTGAGGCCGCGCAGCGCGACACGATCCACGCGAATCACTCCTGCAATCGTCGGGAACGACCGGCCCGTGCCGCGTGCGGGCGGCACACCGGCCTCAGACGAATCTACCTGCGGGCACTGACAAAGCCGGGCCGCGGGGGCGTGGGCACGGGCCGGTGTCCGCAGGGTTCACCGGCCGTTTCCCCCGGGGAACCCGGCCCTGTCATGGGCTGGTAGCCGCTCCTACCCCGGGGTAGGTGATTCCAACCACTTCTTCGGGTCAGGCCAGGGGTTCGTCGTCCGGGTTCACGCCGTTCACGTGGTTGTCGTCGTCGTCCTCGTCGGTCTCGGCCAGCACGGGGGAGGCGTGGTGCGACCAGAGCTTCCAGCCGGAGGGGGTGCGCCGGAACACGTTCGTGGCGACGACGAGCTGGCCGACCAGCGGGCCGAGCTCCGCGCCCTCCTCGGGGGCGGGGCCGCCGCTGAGGATGTTCTCCGTGCAGGTCACGACTGCGGTGTCGCCGGTCACGGAGACATGCACATCGGTGAGGAAGAACTGGATGTAGTCGGTGTTGGCCATGATCAGCGCGTACGACCTGAGGACCTCGCCGCGGCCGGTGAGCACCGGCCAGCCGGGGTGGACGCAGGAGATGACCCCGCTGTCCGCGGGGTCGTGGTACGTCTCGTCCACGCCCAGGTCGGCGGGGGTCAGCCAGAGGGAGGAGACCTCCTCGAAGTCGCCGCGCTCGAGTGCCTCGTAGAAGGCGGTGTTGGCGGCCTCCACCTGCTCGACATCGGTGTGGGGGGCGCTCACCGCTCTCCTTCCGCCCCGTGCTCGCCGCCGGTGCCGGGCGCGCTCGCCGCGCCGCGCGCCTCCTCCACGGCCCGGGCGACCCGGACCGCGTCCGCAGTGGCGCGCACCTCGTGCACGCGCACCGCCCATGCGCCGGCGTGCGCGGCGAGCGCGGAGACGGCCGCCGTGGCCGCGTCGCGCTCCCGGGCCGGCGGGGGCGCTCCCTGCGGTCCGGCGAGGACCCGGCCGAGGAACCGCTTGCGGGAGGCGGCGACCAGCAGCGGGTGCCCGAGGGAGGCCAGCCGGTCGAGGCGGGCGAGGAGGGCGAGGTCGTGCTCGGCCTCCTTGGAGAAGCCGAGGCCCGGGTCGACGACGATGCGGTCCGGGGCGATACCGCCCGCCAGAACGGCCTCTACGCGCGCGTGCAGTTCGTCCACGACCTCCCCGACGACGTCCTCGTAGACGCCCTTGACGTTGCCGCCCTGGAGGAAACCGCGCCAGTGCATGACGACGAAGGGGGCGCCCGCGTCGGCGACCACCGGGACCATCGCGGGATCGGCGAGGCCGCCGCTGACGTCGTTGACGAGGGCGGCGCCTGCCGCGAGGGCCTGTTCGGCGACGCAGGCGCGCATGGTGTCGACGGAGACGACGACGCCCTCGGAGGCGAGGCCCCGCACCACGGGGATGACCCGCCGCAGCTCCTCCGCCTCGTCCACGCGCGGGGCACCGGGCCGGGTGGACTCGCCGCCGACGTCGACCAGATCCGCGCCCTCGGCGACCAGATCCAGGCCGTGCTTGACGGCGACGGTCGTGTCGAACCAGCGGCCGCCGTCGGAGAAGGAGTCGGGGGTCACGTTCACGACCCCCATGACCGCGCACCGGTCCCATGCCGGAAGGCCGGCGACTCGGCCGCGCCCGCTGAGGTTGTTCATACGTTCAGCGTAGGCCCCGGACCGTGCCGGAACGCGCTGCGCCCCGGGCGGAGGCCCCGGTGCCGGAGGGGGTGCGGCGTCCTCCCGGACCGGTCCCGGGGCCGTACCGCTCGGCGTGTCGGGGCTCGGGAGGCAGGTGGGCGGCTCAGGCCGCCCGGACGTCCCGTTCGGTCACCGCGTGCGCGCACGCGCGCTGGGCCGTCGACCGGCGCCGGCGCAGGAAGCGCGGCAGCGGCACGGCGAGGTTGACGAAGCCCTCCGCCTGCATGGCGGCGAAGCCGATGCGGGGCAGGTCGGCGGAGGCCCGGTAGACCACGAACCGCGGTTCCCAGCGCGGCTGGAACTTGGCGTTGAACTTGTACAGCGACTCGATCTGGAACCAGCGCGAGAGGAACACCAGCAGTCCGCGCCAGGCGCGCAGCACGGGGCCGGCGCCGATCTTCTCGCCGCGTGCGAGGGCGGAGCGGAACATCGCGAAGTTCAGCGAGACCCGGGTGATGCCCAGCCTCGGGGCGGCTTGCAGGGCGGCGACGATCAGCAGTTCGTTCATGCCCGGGTCGGCGCTGCGGTCGCGGCGCATCAGGTCCAGCGACACGCCGTCCTCGCCCCAGGGCACGAAGTGGAGGATCGCCTTCAGGTCGCCGTACTCGCCCTGCGCGTCATCCTGCTTGTGGGCGGTGGCGATCAGACAGTCGCCGTCGGCCGGGTCGCCGATGCGGCCGAGCGCCATGGAGAAGCCGCGCTCGGTGTCCGTGCCGCGCCAGTCCTCCGCCGCCCGGCGGATCCGCTCCAACTCGGCCTCGCCGACGTCACGGATGCGCCGTACCCGGGTTTCGTAGCCGGCCCGCTCGATGCGCTTGACCATCTGGCGCACGTTGCGCATCGCGCGTCCGGCGAGCGAGAAATCCGCCACGTCCACCACCGCCTCGTCGCCCAGTTCGAGGGCGTCCAGGCCGGTCTCCCGGGTCCACACCTCGCCACCGGTCTCCGAGCAGCCCATGACCGCGGGCGTCCAGGAGTGGGCCCTGGCCTCGTCCATGAAGCGCTCGATGGCGCCCGGCCAGGCCTCGACGTCGCCGATGGGGTCGCCGCTGGCGAGCATCACGCCGGACACGACCCGGTAGGTGACCGCGGCCTTGCCGCTCGGCGAGAACACCACGGCCTTGTCGCGGCGCAGCGCGAAGTGGCCGAGCGAGTCGCGCCGGCCGTGCTTCTCCAGCAGCGCGCGCAGCTTGACCTCGTCGTCCTCGGTGAGGCGGGCGGCCGGGTGCTCCGGGCGGAAGGCCAGGTAGATCGTGGTGACGGCGGTGATCCAGCCGAGGGCGCCGAGGGAGAAGGCGACCGTCCAGGAGGTGTTGCCCTGGTAGTCGACCGGGCCCT
Organism: Streptomyces canarius; assembly: GCF_014650735.1. Lineage (NCBI taxonomy): Bacteria > Bacillati > Actinomycetota > Actinomycetes > Kitasatosporales > Streptomycetaceae > Streptomyces > Streptomyces canarius. The sequence continues at coordinate 54,584 of NZ_BMVN01000020.1, read as the reverse complement.
CGAAGCCGGCCAGGCCGTAGATGACGTGCGTCAGCCGGTCGGCCAGGCTCGGGTCGCCGATCGTCCGGTGCGGGTGGACGCTGACGATGACGAGGCCGAGGGCGAGGGAACCGGCGCTCATGAGCACGAAGTTGGCGAGCGCGCGCCACCTGCTGCGCGGATCGGGCAGGGCCGCGAACTGGTCGCGGTGGCGCAGCAGCGGGACCAGGAGTGCGACCGCGATCAGCATGCCCACGACCGAGTGGCGGTAGGCGAACTGCGCCACCGCACCCGCCGGAAGCAGCACGACCGCCGCGCGCCACGCCCGGCGCTTGCGCCGTTTGAGCCCGTGCGCGAGCAGCAGCAACAGCACGCCCGCGCTGAGCGAGAGCGCCGCCGCGAACGGCCCGAAGGAGCCCGGCAGCACCTCCGCGATGGCGTGCATACGGCTGTGACGGAAGCGCGGGAACACACCCGCGGCAATGTCCAGGACGCCCACGAGCGCGGCGGCCCTGCCGACCACGGCGGGGACGGCCTCGGGGCGCGGGCCGCTCAGTATGCGCCGCGCCCGGCTTGATCGGCCCGGAACCTCGCCCGACATTTCCCCATCTATCCTGACAGACATCGCATCCCGTAGTTCTGCGAGAGACCTTGAACCCGGGCCCGATCGGGCATCCGGCGACATTGCGCCCTCTAGGACGGTGTCGCGGGGAGGGAGGTTCACTCCCCACCGGAAAGTCGGGTCAAAGGCCAAGGAAAGCCCCGGGCAAGCCCTCGCAATCTCGCGTGGGCACGACACGGGCGGAAAGCACAGGCAGGAAACAGCCTATGGATCTCACGAGCAACAAAGTGCTGGTGCTGGCGATTCTGATCGCCGTCGTGCTGTTCGTCGGCACGGTATGGCTGTGGCCGCGCCTGGCCCGTTCGAGCTGGCGGGCCGTCAGCGGGCGGGTCGGTCTGCTGCTGTTCACCCAGGTGGCCCTCTTCGCCTGCGTCGGGCTCGCCGCCAACCAGGCCTTCGGCTTCTACGCGAGCTGGGCGGACCTGTTCGGCCAGGAGACCGACCAGGGGATCGTGGTCGACCACTCGGCCAACGGCAGCACCGGCGGCCCGCTCCAGGTGGTCTCCACCTCCGACGTGCCGGGCGTGAACGCCGCGCGGCCGGAGACCGGCGGGCAGGTACAGAAGGTCGACATCGTGGGCCGTACGACCCGCATCGCCACACCGGCGTACGTGTACCTGCCGCCGGAGTACTTCCAGCCGCAGTACCGCACGCGTACGTTCCCGGTGGCGGTCGTGCTGACCGGCTACCCGGGCACCGCGCGGGCGCTGGTGGAGAAGCTGGACTACCCGAGCACGGCGCAGCGGCTGGCCAAGGACGGGCGGGTGCAGCCGATGATCCTGGTCATGCTGCGGCCGACCGTGGCACCGCCGCGGGACACCGAGTGCGTCGACGTGCCGGGCGGACCGCAAGCCGAAACGTTTTTCGCCAAGGATCTGCCGGAGGCCGTCCTCGGGCACTACCGGGCCGGCAAGCGGCCGGGCAGCTGGGGCCTCGTCGGCGACTCCACGGGCGGCTACTGCGCCCTCAAGCTCGCCATGCACCACCCGAACGTGTACGCGGCCGGCGCGGGCCTCTCGCCGTACTACAAGGCGCCGATCGACCCGACCACCGGTGACCTCTTCCACGGCGACAAGAAGCTGCGCAACCGCGCCGACCTGTTCTGGCTGCTGGAGCACGAGGAGGCGCCGGACACCTCGCTGCTCGTCACCAGCAGCAAGGTCGGCGAGCAGAACTACAACGCCACGCTGAAGTTCATCCAGCGGGTCCAGGCCACGAATCTGACCCGGGTCTCGTCGATCATCCTCGGCAGCGGCGGGCACAACTTCAACACCTGGCGGCGCGAGATCCCGCCGACGCTCCAGTGGCTCAGCGGGCGGCTCACCGACCGCTGAGCCGTTCTGGCCCTGACGCCCCGTGAAACCCACGGTGTGGCCGTGTTTTTACGGGGCGGGGGCCCACGATTCCCCTACGCGCGGTAAGTTTCTGGCCATGCCACGTGGACGCCACCGCCATTCCCCGCCTCTGCACCGGCTGTTGCCCCCGTCGGCGATCGCCGGCGTCTCCGTCGCCTGCGCGCTGGGTCCGTGGGTGTTCTCCGAGGCCACCGTGTTGCGCACGCTGGCCGCGGCGGCCGCCGCGACGGCGGTCGTCGGCGCGGTCGTCATGCGCCGCTGGGACGCTCAGGCGGGCAAGCAGGTCGCCGAACTCACACGCGCGCGTGCGGGCGACGAATGGCGGCACGAGGAACGGGTCGCCGAGCTGGAGACCGATCTGGAGGAGTCCCGCGAACTGCGCGCGAAGCTGGAGCAGCGGCTGCGCGCCAAGCGGGCGGAACTCGCGGGCCTGCGCAACGAGCACGCGGCCCTGCTGCGCCGGTACGCCACGGCGGAGACCGAGCGCGCCAGCGCCCTGGAGGGACGGCGGCTGCTGGAGATCGAAGCGGCGGTGCCCGAGCCGGAGCCCGTCCCCTCGGCGCGCGCTCTGCCGCCGGCACGCAGCGCCGAACCCGTGGCCGCCGCGAGCCCGGAGGTGTCCGGCACCGAGGAGCGGCCGGCGGCGTTCTCCCCCGGGGGCGCCCAGCTGTACCGGCGGGCGCTGACGGCCCTGGCGCGGTTCGACCGGCAGGGTCCGGACCAGGGGGAGGGCGGGGCCGAGGCCGACGCCGACGCCCAGGGGGACGAGCCCGAGGCGGCGGAGGTCCGGGCCGCGCGGCTTGCGTCCGCCGAGTCCGCTGACGTCACCGAGTCCGCTGACGCTGCTGTAGCGGCCGAGTCCGCTGACGCTGCTGAGGCGGCCGAGTCCGCCGCGTCCGTCGCCGTCGCGTCGCAGGCGTCCGGGCCGGAGGCCCACCCGGCTTCCGGGGAAGCCGCCGTCGAGGCCGCCGTCGCCAAAGGAGAACCCGGGACGGACGGCGTGAAGGAAGGCGCCGACCCGGCGTCGGCCGCCGAAGCCGCGTCTCCCGTGGGCCGGCCTCCCGCCGGGCACTTCACCGTGCCGACCGCGGTGGCCGTAGTACCGGCGGCGCCGGCGCGGCGCCCGGTGGTCGAGGGCGGCTTCGACTTCTTCGGCACCCAGAAGGGCGCGCCGAAGACCACGCTGGACTCCGTGCAGAACGAGGACCTCGCCGACGTCGTCGGCCCCGAGGCGCTCGCCGTGCACAAGGCCGAGTCCGAGGCCGGGTTCAAGGCCGCCGACGCGCGGTCCCGGGGGATCGGCCAGGTCATCGACCTGACCGCGCACGACGAGACCGAGCAGATCGACATCCAGGGTCTGCGCAGCGCGGCCTCCTGAGCCGACGTCAGCCGCACGGACCGGACACCGGGCCCGGCCTTCCCGCGAGGGGAGCCGGGCCCGAAGCGTGGGTCGGGCGGTCGTACGGGTGGGCCGGTGTGCCGGTCCGACGGGCCCCGCCGGTCAGCCGGTGGTCATCCAGCGGTCCGGGAGGGCGTCCCGGCGGCCCGTGCGGGACCTCTCCGCCTGCTCGTCCAGGAGCCGAGCGGCCTCCTCGGCGCCGCGCAGCCGGGCCGTCACGGTCTTGTTCGCGCCGGTGTCCACATGGACGTCGGCGAGGCCCCAGAGCCGCTCCCAGGGCCCCTGGGTGAGCCGTACGCTCTGCACCTTGGCGTGCGGAACGAGTGAGAGCCGGCGGCACAGCAGGCCGCTGCGGGCGGCGAACACCGCCCCGGTGACCGCCAGCCCGTGTCCGCGCCACCACAACGGCACGCACCACCGGGCCCGGCGCGGCACCCGCGACAGCTCCCGGGGCACGGTCACGCCGGGCAGCACGCGCGCGACGACGGTTTCGGCGACCGCGCGCGGGGCGACGGGGATCAGCACGGAGTTGGCGGATCCGGCCACGTCCAGTTCCACCCGCACCCAGCCCGGCCACCGCCACAGCAGCGGCTCCACGATCCGCACCGTCTGCACCCGGCCGGGCGGCACCGTCTCGTGCGTACGGTCGAGCAGCCCGTGGTCGATGCGGAGCCCGTCCGGGGACTCGCCGACCGTCCAGTCGAACTCCGCGACGAACCGGCCCACGCTGCTCGCACCGGCCGCGCCGACCAGGGGCAGGGCGGTTCCGACGACCGTCCACAGGCTGTGGGTGATGAGCCACAGCACGGTCGGGACCACCAGCGCGGCGCACAGCGAGCCCCAGGTGGCGCCCGTCAGCACCAGGGAGCGTGCCAGCTCGCGCGGGGGCACGCGCAGCAGTACACGCGCCGGTGCCTCTCCGACTTCGCGCGCCGTCTCGGGTGCGAAACCCGCCGCGCGCGCGAGCAGTTCCGCGCGCAGGGCGCGTGCCTCCCGCTCGCCCAGGAAGGCCAGCTCGTCCTTTCTCTCGGCGCCGACGACGTCGATCCGCAGTTTCGCCACGCCCGCCACGCGCGCGAGGAGCGGACGCGAGACGTCCACGGCCTGGACGCGCTCCAGCCGGATGTGCGCGGTGCGCCGGAACAGCAGCCCGGTGCGTATGCGCAGTTCGGTGTCGGTGACCGCGTAGTGCGTGAACCACCAGGACAGGAAGCCGTAGAGGCCGGCCGCCGGCACCAGTACCGCGAGCCCCAGCAGGAGCATGGTGCCGGTCAGCCGGTTGAGCTGTTCCTGGGTGCCGTTCGGGTCGTGGGCGGCCCAGCCGGCCAGCACCGCGACCGGCGCCCACGCCCGGCGGAAGGGCGTGACCGGGTGCAGCCGGCGCTCGGTGACGGACGGGTGCTGCGGTGTGCCCTCGTACGGTGTGCCACCGGCCGGTATGCCGTCGGTGCCGTCGGGGGAGGTCACAGGCCCGCCGATCGTGCCTCGCCCAGCTCGGTCAGCCGGTCGCGCAGACGCTCCGCCTCGGCCGGGTCGAGGCCGGGGATGGTCGCGTCGGTCGCGGCGGCGGCCGTGTGCAGCTGCACGGTGGCCAGCCCGAAGCGCCGCTCCAACGGCCCGGAGGTCACCTCCACCAGCTGCATCCGCCCGTACGGCACCACCGTCTCCTCACGCCACAGGACACCCCGGCTGATCAGCAGGTCGTCGGAGCGCTCGGCGTACCGCCACGAGCGCCAGTTGCGCCCCAGCAGCCACCAGCACCAGACGGCGCACGCCGGCGGCAGCAGCGCCCAGACCGCCCACCCGGGCCCCGCGAGAAGACCCGGGAGGAGCCCCGCGGCGAGCGCGAGCACCGCCGTCCACACCACCAGCAGCAGCCGGCGCACCCGCAGCAGCCCGGGCCCCAGCGCGCGCCACACCGGCCGGTCCGCCGGCCCTCCGGTCCCTTCGGGACTCCCCGTTTCCATGAGCCCAGCGTACGTAGGGGAAACTGGGTCCATGACTCCTACGACGGAGACCACGGTCGGTATCGGCGGCGCGGCGGAGAGCACCGACATGGTGCTCAACATCGGGCCCCAGCACCCGTCCACGCACGGTGTGCTGCGGCTCAGGCTGGTGCTGGACGGGGAGCGCATCGTGCGCGCCGAGCCGGTGATCGGCTACATGCACCGGGGCGCCGAGAAGCTCTTCGAGGCGCGCGACTACCGGCAGATCATCGTGCTCGCCAACCGCCACGACTGGCTGTCGGCGTTCTCGAACGAGCTGGGCGTGGTCCTCGCGGTGGAGCGGATGCTCGGCATGGAGGTCCCCGGGCGGGCGGTGTGGACGCGCACGCTGCTCGCCGAGCTGAACCGGGTGCTGAACCACCTGATGTTCCTCGGCTCCTACCCGCTGGAGCTGGGCGGGATCACGCCGGTGTTCTACGCGTTCCGGGAGCGCGAGGTGCTCCAGAACGTCATGGAGGAGGTCTCCGGCGGGCGCATGCACTACATGTTCAACCGCGTCGGCGGCCTCAAGGAGGACCTGCCGGCCGGCTGGACCGCACGCGCGCGTGAGGCCGTCGCCGCGGTGCGCTCGCGCATGGACGTCTTCGACGACCTGGTGCTCGGCAACGAGATCTTCCGGGGGCGCACCCGCGGGGTGGGCGTGCTGACACCGGAGGCGGTGCACTCCTACGGCGTGAGCGGGCCCGTCGCGCGCGCCTCGGGCGTCGACTTCGACCTGCGCCGCGACGAGCCGTACCTGGCCTACGGCGACCTCCAGGACACCCTGAAGGTCGTCACCCGGAGCGAGGGCGACTGCCTCGCCCGGTTCGAGGTGCTGCTGGCGCAGACCCACAACGCGCTGGACCTCGCCGACGCCTGCCTGGACCGGCTCGCCGAGCTGCCGCCCGGGCCGATCAACCAGCGGCTGCCGAAGGTGCTGAAGGCGCCCGAGGGGCACACGTACGCGTGGACCGAGAACCCGCTCGGCATCAACGGCTACTACCTGGTGAGCAAGGGCGACAAGACCCCGTACCGGCTGAAGCTGCGCTCGGCCTCGTACAACAACATCCAGGTGCTGACCGAGCTGCTGCCGGGGACGCTGGTGGCGGACATGGTGGCGATCCTGGGATCGATGTTCTTCGTGGTCGGCGACATCGACAAGTAGCCGACGGCATCGGCAAGCAGTCGGTGGCATCGGCAAGCAGGGCTTCACGAGCAGGGCTTCACAGCCCGGGCGCGTCCCGCGGGGCCGGTTCCAGGGGGTCCGGGATGCCCACCGGCTGGAGCAGCCAGCCGAAGTCGCCGAGGCCGCCCGGTGCCGTCAGCTCGGCTGCCTCACCGGCGCTCGCGAGGGCGCGCACATAGGCGGAGGGGTCCGAGGAGGCGAGCGCGAGCGGGGGGCGTGCGCCGGTGATGTCGAGGGCGCGCAGAGCAGCGCGTTGCGTGAGCAGACGCGCGCTGGGAAGCTCCCGCGCCGTGTATGAAGGCGCGGGCAGCGCCCCGGAGGGCGGGTGTGCCGTACGAGCCGCCGCCGCGCACGCGTCCAGTGCCACATGGGCCGTGATGTCACAGGAGCCGTCCGGGACGGGCGCCGTCTCCCGTCCCTCGCGGAAGCCGGTGAGGGTGCCGAACGGGGGGCGCGCGTCCACCGTGTGCGCGTAGTCCACGGCCACCGCGAGCCCGCTCACCACCCGGTCCACGGCCGACGCCCAGGCCCGGTCCCGGGGCAGCCCGATCTCCGCCCGCAGCCCCTGCTCGGCCGGCAGCGGCCACCAGCGCGCGAGCCAGTCGGCCGGCGCGCCCGTCACGGGCTCCCCGAACCGCTCGGAGCCGTCCTCCGCGACGAGCACCAGCCGGGGCACGCCCGCGGAGTCCACCTCCACGACGTCCACGGGCACGTTGTCCAGCCACTCGTTGGCGAACAGCAGCCCGGTGACCGCGTCCGGGAGCTCGCTCAGCCAGGTGATCCGTTCGTCCAGGCCGGCCGGGCGGTCGGCGATCTCGACGGCGTGGGCACGCGCGCGTGCGGCCACGTCGGCCGGCAGGGCGGCGAGCACCCCGCTGACCAGTTCCCCCCGCCCGGCACCCATGTCGACGAAGTCCAGCACCGGGGGCCGCCCGAGCGCCGCGTCGACCCGGCACAGCAGCCGGGCCACGGCCCGCGCGAACAGCGGGGAGGCGTGCACCGACGTGCGGAAGTGGCCCGCCGGGCCCTCCGGGCGCCGGTAGAAGCCGCCGGGCCCGTACAGGGCCGCACCGGCCGCCGCGCGCCAGCCGCGCGGGGCGCGATCCCCGCTGTTCCGGCGGGAGCCCTCCGCCGTCGTCCCATCCGTCACCGCACCAGACTAGGCACACCGATGATCACGGCATCCACCTTGGGGAGTACGCGCGCCGGGCACGGATCGGTCCCTCGGTTGACCCCTGCACGCATCTGGTTTCCCTACTCTGGGTTACGTGCAGCGCCTCTACGACTTCCTCCGCCGCCACCCGACCTGGGTCGACTCCTCCTGGGCCGTCGTCCTGTTCGGGCTGTCCGCGCTGAGCGTGGTCAATCTGGACGGGGTGCCAGGCCACCACGGGACGATCGCCGGCGGTATCGCCGTGTCCACCGTCCTGTGCGTCGTCGTGGCGCTGCGCCGCCGGTTCCCGGAGCCGATGCTGCTGCTCGCCCTCGTGGCCGGGCTGGTGCAGCTGGTCCTGGACATCGAGACGACCGTCGCCGACTTCGCCATGCTGGTGATCACCTACACGGTCGCGACCGTCGGCGCGCGCTGGGCCTCCCGGCTGGCGCTCGCCGTCAGCCTGTGCGCGGCGGCCGTGGCCCAGATCCGCTGGCCGGCCGAGGACACCGGCTTGCTCGGGCAGGCCGCCATAACGGTCTTCCAGACGGTGCCCTTCGCCCTCGCCTGGGTCCTCGGCGACTCCATGCGCACCCGGCGGGCCTACTTCGCGCAGCTTGAGGAGCGCGCGGCCCGCCTGGAGAAGGAGCGCGAGGCGCAGGCGAAGGTCGCGGTCGCCGCCGAGCGCGCCCGCATCGCGCGCGAGCTGCACGACGTCGTCGCGCACAACGTGTCGGTGATGGTGGTGCAGGCCGACGGCGCCGCGTACGTCATGGACACCGCCCCCGACCAGGCGAGAAACGCCCTGGAGACGATCTCCTCTACCGGCCGTCAGGCGCTGGCCGAGATGCGCCGCCTGCTGGGCGTGCTGCGCACCGGCGAGCACCAGGAGAGCGGGGAGTACGTCCCGCAGCCCGACGTCGAGCAGATCGACGACCTCATCGAGCAGTGCCGCAGCTCCGGCCTCCCGGTCGACTTCAAGGTGGAGGGCACCCCGCGGCCACTGCCCAGCGGCGTGGAGCTGACCGCGTACCGGATCGTGCAGGAGGCGCTCACCAACACCCGCAAGCACGGCGGGCCCCATGCGGGCGCGAGCGTCCGCCTGGTCTACTTCGACGACGGTCTCGGCCTGCTGGTGGAGGACGACGGCAAGGGCGCCCCGCACGAGATGTACGAGGAGGGCGGCGCCGACGGACAGGGCCACGGCCTGATCGGCATGCGGGAGCGCGTCGGCATGGTCGGCGGCACCCTGGACGCCGGCCCGCGCCCGGGCGGAGGATTCCGCATCAGCGCCCTGCTGCCGCTCAAGCCGGCGCACTGACCGACCCATGATCCCGAACGGAAGAGGCCCGATGACGATCCGCGTGATGCTCGTCGACGACCAGGTGCTGCTGCGCACCGGGTTCCGGATGGTGCTAGCCGCCCAGCCGGACATGGAGGTCGTCGCGGAGGCGGGCGACGGCGTCGAGGCCCTCCAGGTGCTGCGGTCCACCGCCGTCGACGTCGTCCTCATGGACGTCCGGATGCCGAAGCTGGACGGTGTGGAGGCCACCCGGCGGATCTGCGCGGAGCCGGACGCGCCCAAGGTCCTCATCCTGACCACGTTCGACCTGGACGAGTACGCCTTCTCCGGGCTGAAGGCGGGCGCCTCCGGCTTCATGCTCAAGGACGTGCCGCCCGGTGATCTCCTCGCCGCCATCCGCGCCGTGCACAGCGGCGACGCGGTCGTGGCACCCTCCACCACCCGGCGCCTGCTGGACCGCTTCGCGCCGATGCTGCCCTCCGTCGGCAAGGAGCCCCAGCACAAGGAGCTGGAACGGCTCACCGAGCGGGAGCGCGAGGTCATGGTGCTGGTCGCGCAGGGCCTGTCCAACGGCGAGATCGCGGCCCGGCTGGTGCTGAGCGAGGCGACCGTGAAGACCCATGTGGGCCGCATCCTGACCAAGCTCGGGCTGCGCGACCGGGTGCAGGTGGTCGTGCTGGCGTACGAGACGGGACTGGTGCGCGCCGGCGGCCACGGCTGACGGCGACGACTCGGGCCCGCTCCATCGGCGCGGTCCGCAGGGCCGGCCCCGATTCCTCGGCGCGGTCGGCCGGCCCGGGGCTCCGCTTCCTCGGCGCGGTCCGCCGGCCCCGGGCCCGGCCCCGCTGCCTCAGCGCAGGACGCCCTCGATGAAGTCGCTGCCCAGCCGGGCCACCGCGGACAGGTCCAGCTGGTGCTGGACGTACCGGCCGCGGCGGCAGTCGGTGATCAGGCCCGCCTTCTTCAGCACCGTCAGATGCCGGGATATCTCGGGCGCCGACATGCCGTGCGCGTCGGCCAGTTCGCTCGTGGTGTGCGGGGCGCGCGCCAGGTGCCGGCACAGCCGCATCCGCACCGGGTGGGCCAGCGCGTCCAGCCGGCGCGTGAGCTGCTCGACGGAGGGCGCCTGCGGCCGGGGACCGCTCGCGGGGTAGGTGATCGAGGGCTGCCAGCCGTACCGGTGCAGGACCATCACGTGCGGCCAGCCGAGGCTGGTCGGCACCAGCACCAGGCCGCCGTCACCGGTGGCGGCGCGGCCCACCAGCAGCTTGTCGACCGTGACGAGCCCGGCCTCCTCGTCCAGCGAGACGGCCCCGGACAGGGACGCGAGGGCCTCGCCGAGTCCTTTGCGGCGCAACAGCTCGGTCTTGTGCCGGGCGTCGGCGGCGAGCTGGGGCTGGATACGGGCCCAGGTGTCGGCGAAGAAGGCCTCGTCGCAGTCGAGCATCAGATGGCGGAACCAGGCGCGCACGGCCGGCGGATCGGTCAGCAGGCGGCGCGTGAACCGCTCCTGCACGGCACCGCGCGCGGCGGCCAGTTCCAGGGAGCGGCGGCGCAGCTCGGGGTCGTCGAGCGGGCCGGGCTCCTGGACGTCGTAGCGGAGCTGGCAGGTGAACTCCAGGGCCGCGTTGACGAACTGCTCGTCCGTCAGTTCGTCGAGCTGGTCCAGCTCTTCCGCGAGCGTCGCGCCGGGGAGCGCGCGCCCGCCCGGGAGGCCGGCGAACGGGGCGAAGACGTCCGAGAACGTCGTGCGCCACAGGAAGTCCGCCTCGCACAGCCGGTCGGCCAGGCAGGGCTCCAGCCGGGAGGAGACGGCGGTCGCCCAGCCCCGCAGCTCCGGGTGGTGCCCGGGCTCGCTCAGCGCGTGCAGCGCCATCCCCAGCTCCGCCAGCGGAGAGGGCACGACGGAGACCCTCTCCAGGGGCAGTCCGGTGATGTCGATGGTCACGCTCATGCCCCCATGGTGCACCGGGCCACTGACAGTGCCCCCGTGGATTGACGTCAGCCGTCAATCCACGGGACATCCGTGCCGGTCAGGGGCAGTGTTGGGGGCACCGGGGCAGCCGCGGAGCCCGATCAGTCACCGGTCAGCCACGTCTCCAGAAGGCGATCCGCCATGAGCATCACCCAGCAGTACCTCCTCGACAGCTACCGCGCCCGCCTGCACGGCGAGCCCGGGCCGCCCGCTCCGGGCCGCCACGACCTCGGCCTCCTCCGCGAGGTGCGCGACCACCGGCGCTTCCGCGCGGTCATCGCCGGACGACCGGCGCACGGGCGGCTCCGGCGGGCCCTGACCCACCGGCTGCGCTCCCTGGCCCGCCGGGCGCGCCCCCGCGCCCTCTAGGCCCCGTCCGGCAGGCGGTCCACGAAGCCCCGTACGGCCGCGCGGACGTCGTCCGCCGTCCACTCCAGTCCCGCGGCCTGGACGCCGACCTCCGTGAACGCGAGGCCGGGCCCGCCGGTGTTCCACACGCTCGCGAAGAGCATCACCGAGGTCTCCTCGGCCTGGCGGAGGGCCGCCTCGGCGGCCACCTCCGGCTCGTACGGCAGCCAGACCTGGAACTGGTGGGTGTGCGGCTCCTCCGGGTGGACGCGGGACCAGGGCACCCCGGCCGCCGCGAAGCCCTCGCGCAGCGCGGCGGCCACCACGCGCGCGTGCCGCACGTACTCGGGCAGCCGGGGCACTTCGCGGTCCAGGCCGATGAGCGCGGACAGGACGGTCGGGAACTGCTGGAAGACCATGCCGCCGTACCGGTGCCGCCAGGTCCTCGCCTCCTCCACCAGCGTCCTGGGACCGGCGAGCGCGGCGCCGCCGAAGCCGCCGACGGACTTGTAGAACGACACGTAGACGCTGTCGGCGAGGCCGGCGATCTCCGCCAGGGGACGCCCGAAGTGCTCGGTGCACTCCCACAGGCGCGCGCCGTCGAAGTGCACCACCGCGTCGCGCTCCCGCGCCGCCTCGACGGTCTCGGTCAGCTCCTCCCAGGTGGGCAGCACGAAACCGGCGTCCCTCAGGGGCAGCTCCAGCATCAGCGCCCCGAAGGGCTCTTCGAGGTCACGTATCTCGGCCGCCGTGGGCAGCCGGCGCTCACCGCCCACCCTGACCGGACGCAACCCGCTGACCTGGCTGAACGCCTGCCGCTCATGCACCTCCGGGTGGGCCAGCGGGTGCAGGGCCACCGTCGGGTTCCCGGTGCGGGCCGCCCAGCAGCGCAGGGCCACCTGCTGGGCCATGGTGCCCGTCGGGAAGAACGCGGCGGCCTCGGTGCCGAGCAGCGCGGCGACCCGCTCCTCCAGGGCGGCCACGATCCGGTCGCCGTAGACGTCCCCGGGCTCGTCCAGGTCGTACACCTCGGCGCCGGCCTCCTGGAGCAGCGCGAGCCGTTCGCGGATCGAGTCCCGGGGGGTCCCGTGCGCCAGGACGCGCCGCGCCTTCCGCTGGGCGGCCCTGCGCCGCTCCCGCAACCGTTCCTCAGCCGATCGTCCGTCGTCCTGCTCAGCCACATCAGTCATGCCGTGGATCATGCCCCGCACGGCCCCCGCGCGGCAGCCGGGTTTCCTGAGACGAGGACGAGGCGAGGACGAGACGAGAACGAGGCGAGGAAGCGGGCGAGGAAGCGGGCGAGGAAGCGGGCGAAGGCGTGGTGAAACCCACAGCCTGTGGACAACCGGCCGCCGCCCCACCCGATAGCGTTAACATGACGAGAAATCGTCCGGTACCCAGAGCGGACTGGAACGGGAAGGCCACCGTCGCGTGAGTACAGTCCACCAACCAGACCTCAAGGACCGCCCCGCGCGGCTCACCGTCGGCGTCGTCGGCGCCGGTCGCGTGGGCCCCGCGCTGGCCGCGTCCCTCCAGCTCGCCGGGCATCGCCCGGTGGCCGTCTCCGGAGTCTCCGACGCCTCCCGCAGGCGCGCCGAGGCCATGCTCCCGGACGTCCCGCTGGTGCCGCCCGCCGAGGTGCTCCAGCGCGCCGACCTGGTGCTGCTCACGGTCCCCGACGACGTCCTGCCCGGCCTGGTCGCCGGCCTCGTCGAGACCGGCGCGGTACGGCCGGGACAGCTGCTCGTGCACACCTCCGGCCGGTACGGCGCCAAGGTGCTCGACCCGGCCCTGCGCGCGGGCGCGCTGCCGCTGGCCCTGCACCCGGCGATGACCTTCACCGGCACGCCGGTGGACGTCCAGCGGCTCGCGGGCTGCTCCTTCGGCGTCACCGCGCCCGAGGAGCTGCGGCTGGCCGCCGAGGCCCTGGTGATCGAGATGGGCGGCGAACCGGAGTGGATCAGCGAGCAGAACCGCCCGCTGTACCACGCGGCCCTCGCACTCGGCGCCAACCACCTGGTGACCCTGGTCGCCCAGTCCATGGAACTGCTGCGCACCGCCGGTGTGGCCGCGCCCGACCGGATGCTCGGCCCGCTCCTCGGGGCCGCCCTGGACAACGCCCTGCGCTCCGGCGACGCCGCCCTGACCGGCCCGGTCGCGCGCGGGGACGCCGGTACGGTCGCCGCGCACGTCACCGAGCTGCGCAGGCACGCCCCGCAGACCGTGGCGGGCTACCTCGCGATGGCCCGCGCGACCGCCGACCGCGCGCTCGCCCACGGCCTGCTGAAGCCGGAACTGGCCGAGGACCTCCTCGGGGTACTCGCCGACGCAGGCCACGCCGGCCAGGGAGGCGAGGGAACCGACGGCACGAACGGCACCGACGGCACCGAGGGGAACGACCGATGAGCACCGCCCTGCTGAGCACCGCCGACGAGCTGCACGCGCGTGTGCGCCACGGCCGCCGCGCCGTCGTGATGACCATGGGCGCCCTGCACGAGGGCCACGCGACGCTCATCCGTGCCGCGCGGGAGGCCGCCGGCCCCGACGGCGAGGTCGTCGTCACCGTTTTCGTCAACCCGTTGCAGTTCGGCGCGGGCGAGGACCTGGACCGCTACCCGCGCACCCTGGACGCCGATCTCAAGCTCGCCGAGCAGGCGGGCGCGGACGCCGTGTTCGCGCCCTCCGTGGACGAGGTCTACCCGGGCGGCGAACCCCAGGTGCGCGTCTCCGCGGGCCCCATGGGCGAGCGCCTGGAGGGTGCCTCGCGGCCCGGGCACTTCGACGGGATGCTCACCGTCGTCGCCAAGCTGCTGCACCTCACCCGCCCCGACGCCGCCCTGTTCGGCCAGAAGGACGCCCAGCAGCTGGCCCTGATCCGGCGCATGGTCCGGGACCTCAACTTCGGTGTCGAGATCGTCGCCGTACCGACCGTCCGCGAGGAGGACGGGCTCGCCCTGTCCAGCCGCAACCGCTACCTCTCGCCGGGCGAGCGCCGTACCGCCCTCGCGCTGTCCGGCGCGCTGTTCGCCGGCCGGGACCGGCACGCGGCACAGGAGGCGCTGCGCGCGCGGGCCCGGGAAGTGCCCTCCACGCAGGCGCGTGCCGAGGCGCTGAGCGCCATCGGGGAGTCCCGCGCGGCGGCCGACGCGCACGCGGTGGCCACTGCCGCGCCCGGCGGCCCGGCGGCCGTCCGGGCCGCCGCCCGCCAGGTCCTGGACGAGGCCGCCCGCTTCGACCCGCCCCTCCGGCTGGACTACCTGGCGCTGGTCGACCCCGCCGACTTCACCGAGATCGGCGACGACTTCACCGGCGAGGCCGTCCTCGCGGTCGCCGCCCGGGTCGGCACGACCCGGCTGATCGACAATCTTCCTCTCACCTTCGGAGCCGCCTCGTGACCAGCACAGGCATACGACTGCACGCACCCGCCCCCGGGTGGAGCATCTCCGCGGACGTGGTCGTCGTCGGCTCCGGAGTGGCCGGCCTGACCGCGGCGCTGCGCTGCGAGGCCGCCGGGCTCACCACGGTCGTCGTCACCAAGGCCCGACTGGACGACGGCTCCACGCGCTGGGCGCAGGGCGGCATCGCCGCGGCCCTCGGCGAGGGCGACACCCCCGAGGAGCACCTGGAGGACACCCTGGTGGCCGGCGCGGGCCTGTGTGACGAGGAGGCCGTGCGCACCCTCGTCACCGAAGGCCCCGACGCGGTCCGGCGGCTGATCTCCACCGGTGCCCACTTCGACACCGACGGCGGGGGCGACATCCACCTCACCCGCGAGGGCGGCCACCACCGGCGCCGGATCGCGCACGCGGGCGGCGACGCGACCGGCGCGGAGGTCTCCCGGGCGCTCGTGGAGGCCGTACGGGCGCGTGGGCTGCGCACCATCGAGAACGCGCTGGTCCTGGACCTGCTGACGGACGCCGAGGGCCGTACGGCCGGGGTGACCCTGCATGTGATGGGCGAGGGCCAGCACGACGGCGTGGGCGCCGTGCACGCGCCCGCCGTGGTCCTCGCGACCGGCGGCATGGGCCAGGTGTTCTCGGCGACCACCAACCCGTCCGTGTCGACCGGCGACGGCGTGGCGCTGGCGCTGCGCGCGGGTGCCGAGGTCAGCGACCTGGAGTTCGTGCAGTTCCACCCGACCGTGCTGTTCCTCGGCGCGGACGCCGAGGGCCAGCAGCCGCTCGTCTCCGAGGCGGTGCGCGGCGAGGGCGCGTACCTGGTCGACGGGGACGGCGTGCGCTTCATGGTGGGCCAGCACGAACTGGCCGAGCTGGCGCCCCGGGACATCGTCGCCAAGGGCATCACGCGGCGGATGCTGGAGCAGGGCGCCGAGCACATGTACCTCGACGCCCGGCACTTCGGCGCCGCCATGTGGGAGCACCGCTTCCCGACCATCCTGGCCGCCTGCCGCGCCAACGGCATCGACCCGGTCACCGAGCCCATCCCGATCGCCCCGGCCGCCCACTACGCCTCCGGCGGCGTCCGCACCGACGCGCGGGGCCGCACCACGGTCCCGGGCCTGTACGCGTGCGGCGAGGTCGCCTGCACCGGCGTGCACGGCGCCAACCGGCTCGCCTCCAACTCCCTCCTCGAAGGTCTCGTCTACGCCGAGCGGATCGCCGCCGACATCGCCGCCGCCCGCGCGGCCGACGGCCTGCACCCGCGCGTGCCCGTGCCGGTCCCCGACCCCGAGAAGCCGGCCCATCCGCTGCTCACCCCCGAGACCCGGTTCGCCATCCAGCGGACCATGACCGAGGGCGCGGGCGTGCTGCGCTCCGAGGAGTCCCTCGCCAGGGCCGCGGACCAGCTCCAGAGGCTGCGCACCGAGGCCCGGGACGCGCTGGAGGAGAACGGCAAGACCGCCGAGCCCGGTGTGGACACCTGGGAGGCCACGAACCTCCTGTGCGTGGCCCGGGTCCTGGTCGCCGCCGCCCGGATGCGCGAGGAGACCCGCGGCTGCCACTGGCGCGAGGACCGCGCCGAGCGCGACGACGCGAACTGGCGGCGCCACATCGTCGTACGGCTCAATCCGGACCGGTCGCTGGCCGTACGCACCACCGACACCGCAGACTTCCCCCCTGTCCGGTAACACCAGCGCCCCAGGAGCAGTGACAGACGTGAGCACCGACGACCTTCCCCTCGCCTCGACCGGCGGCTGCGGCGACGGCTGCACCTGCGGCGCCGAGGGCGACGAGGAGTACCTGGAGTGCGGGCTGGACCCCGCGCTCGCCGAACTGCTGGCCGCTGCCGGACTCGACCCGATCGAGGTCGAGGACATCGCCAACGTCGCCATCCAGGAGGACCTGGACGGCGGTGTGGACGTGACGACCGTGTCGACCATCCCGGAGGAGGCGGTGGCCACCGCCGACATCACCGCGCGTGAGGCGGGCGTCGTGGCCGGCCTCCGGGTCGCCGAGGCCGTGCTCTCCGTGGTGTGCACGGACGAGTTCGAGGTCGAGCGGCACGTGGAGGACGGCGACCGCGTCGAGGCCGGGCAGAAGCTGCTGTCGGTCACCACGCGCACGCGTGACCTGCTCACCGCCGAGCGCAGCGCGCTGAACATCCTGTGCCGGCTGTCCGGCATCGCGACCGCCACGCGCGCGTGGGCGGACGCGTTGGAGGGCACCAAGGCGCGCGTGCGGGACACCCGCAAGACGACGCCGGGCCTGCGCTCGCTGGAGAAGTTCGCCGTCCGCTGCGGCGGGGGCGTCAACCACCGCATGTCGCTGTCCGACGCGGCCCTGGTGAAGGACAACCACGTGGTCGCCGCCGGTGGCGTCGCGCCGGCCTTCAAGGCGGTACGGGAGGCATTCCCGGACGTGCCGATCGAGGTCGAGGTCGACACCCTGCACCAGCTGCGCGAGGTCGTGGACGCGGGCGCCGACCTGATCCTGCTGGACAACTTCACGCCCGGCGAGTGCGCGGAGGCCGTCGGCATCGTCGGCGGGCGGGCGCTGCTGGAGGCATCCGGGCGGCTGACGCTCGCGAACGCGCGCGCGTACGCCGAGACCGGCGTGGACTTCCTGGCCGTCGGCGCGCTGACCCACTCCTCGCCGATCCTGGACATCGGCCTGGACCTGCGCGAGGCGGAGTAACGGCCATGCTGCTCACGATCGACGTCGGCAACACGCACACCGTCCTCGGGCTGTTCGACGGTGAGGACATCGTCGAGCACTGGCGCATCTCCACGGACGCGCGCCGCACGGCGGACGAGCTGGCGGTGCTGCTCCAGGGCCTGATGGGCATGCACCCGCTGCTCGGCGAGGAGCTGGGCGACGGCATCGACGGCATCGCGATCTGCGCGACCGTCCCGTCGGTGCTGCACGAACTGCGCGAGGTCACCCGGCGGTACTACGGCGACGTACCCGCCGTCCTGGTCGAGCCGGGCGTCAAGACGGGCGTGCCGATCCTCACCGACAACCCCAAGGAGGTCGGCGCCGACCGGATCATCAACGCGGTCGCGGCCGTCGACCTGTACGGCGGTCCGGCGATCGTCGTGGACTTCGGTACGGCGACC
Source organism: Streptomyces canarius (assembly GCF_014650735.1). Classification (NCBI taxonomy): domain Bacteria; kingdom Bacillati; phylum Actinomycetota; class Actinomycetes; order Kitasatosporales; family Streptomycetaceae; genus Streptomyces; species Streptomyces canarius. The sequence goes on along the minus strand of NZ_BMVN01000020.1, from coordinate 36,762 downwards.
ACCTTCGACGCGGTCTCCGCGCGCGGGGAGTACGTCGGCGGGGTGATCGCGCCCGGCATCGAGATCTCCGTGGAGGCGCTCGGTGTCAAGGGCGCGCAGCTGCGCAAGATCGAGGTGGCCCGGCCGCGCAGCGTGATCGGCAAGAACACGGTCGAGGCGATGCAGGCGGGCATCGTGTACGGGTTCGCCGGGCAGGTCGACGGGGTCGTCGGCCGGATGGCACGGGAGCTGGCCGACGACCCGGAGGACGTGACCGTGATCGCCACGGGCGGTCTGGCGCCGATGGTGCTGGGCGAGTCGTCGGTGATCGACGAGCACCAGCCGTGGCTGACCCTGATAGGCCTCCGCCTGGTCTACGAACGGAACGTGTCACGGCTGTGAGCGAGGCCCGGCGCCCGACCGGGCGCCGGGCCGTGCCGCGAACGCCCCCGACCGCCGGTGGCACCGGATGAGGGAAGCCGGAGCGACACGCGGGGGGAATGCGATGCGGAATCGTCACTTTTGTCCGATTAGTGGGTAGCGTCGCCGCATGCCCACGCCATACGGATCCCGCGGCGGCATGGCGTTCGGCGTGGAGGAGCTGCGTGTGCTCCGCCGCGCCCTCGCCCTCGCCCTTCACCCCGGCCACGCCTCCGCCGAGGACGTGCAGGACTGTCTCCGCCTCGCCGAGTCGCTCGACGAGGCGATGTGCGAGGGGGCCAGACTGCGCGCCTTCCTGGTGGCCGACCTGGGCCGCTACCGGGCCGCCCTGCCGGGTACCGCCGCCGGTTACCTCACCCTCCTGGAGGAGGCGCTCGGCGCCGGGCACCGGCCGACGCCGGACGATCTGGCCGCGCTCCGGGCGCTGCGCGGGAACCCCGCGGCGGCGGCGCTGCTGGACCGCTGCCGGGAGCTGGCCGAGCAGGACGTGCGGGCGCGGTTCGCGCAGGGCGGGCGGAAGGTGCCGGCGCCCGCCGTACCGCCCGCGAGAACGCGCCTGCTGGCGCTTGCGGGCGGCGCGGGGGAGTCCGGGGCCGCGCAGGGCGAAGGGGAGGCCGACGAGCCCTCCAGGCCCCCGCAGGAGCCCGGGCGTGAGCCCTCGCCCGGCCCCTCGGAGCGGCCGGCTCCGGAACCGGCCGCCCCCAAGCGGCCCATCCCGACGCCCGGAGAGGTCTTCCCGCGCCGCAAGCCGGCGCCCCCGGCGGAGTCCGCGCCGCACCAGTTGGCCGCGGGCTGAGGACGCCCCTGCCCCTTTCGGGCGTTCCGGCGTGGCTACTCTGGAGCCATGGACTACATCTCCGCGCTCGTGCCCCCGGTCGTCATGGCCGTGTTCTTCATCGGTGTGGTCAGGGTGATCGTGAAGACCCAGGGCGGAGCCGCCAAGGCCAAGGAAGACGCGGCCGTCGACGCCGCCCTCGCCCGTGCGGAGGGCGCCCGCAATGCCTCCGCCGCCGGCGACGCCTGAGCGGACCACGGCAGAGCACGCCAGATCACCGCAGGTCACAGCCCTTCGGTTCGGTTCTCGGGCCCTCCGGCGGGCCCACCGGACCAGCTCGGCCGACCCCGGCCGTCCCTCGGCGTACGACTCCCCGCGCCCCGGCGCCACACGAGTCGTACGCCCTTTTTGTTCGTGTTTGTAGCCCTACTGCACGTCCGGCACGCCATTGTCGGGATCTCCCACTATTGTTCTGAGTTGTGCCTCGCCCATTGGGAGAACTCGAAGACGCGGTCATGACGCGGGTGTGGAAGTGGAACCGCCCGGTGACCGTTCGAGAAGTCCTGGAAGACCTCCAGCGGGAACGCTCCATCGCGTACACCACCGTGATGACCGTTTTGGACAATCTCCATCAGAAGGGCTGGGTGCGTCGCGAGGCCGAAGGGCGGGCCTATCGATATGAGGCCGTGTCGACGCGAGCCGCGTACGCCGCCGCCCTCATGAACGACGCCTGGTCTCAGAGCGACAACCCGGCCGCCGCTCTCGTCGCCTTCTTCGGCATGATGAGCGCGGAACAGCGCCAGGCCCTCAGGGACGCCGTACGCATCGTCCAGGGGCCGGAAGAAACCCGGGAAGCCCCCGAAGCCCGCCAACAGGAACCCGCCGAAGCCCGGCAAGAGGAGAACCCCGGCGCGCCGGAGGGCACCGACGGGCGATAGCGTCCGCTCATGTCAGCAGAGCGTCCCGAAGTCTCCGCAAAAGCCATCACCGTCCGCCGGGCCCGGACCAGCGATGTCCCCGCCGTGCGCCGCCTCCTCGACGCCTACGTCCGCGACCGCATCCTGCTCGACAAAGCGACGGTCACGCTTTACGAGGACATCCAGGAGTTCTGGGTCGCCGAACGCGACGACAACGCCGAGGTGGTCGGCTGCGGAGCACTGCACGTCATGTGGGAGGACCTCGCGGAAGTCCGCACACTGGCGGTGAAGCCCGGCCTCAAGGGTGCCGGCGTCGGTCATCAGTTGCTGGAGAAGTTGCTCCAGACCGCGCGCTGGCTCGGCGTTCGACGCGTTTTCTGCCTGACCTTCGAAGTCGACTTCTTCGGGAAGCACGGCTTCGTGGAGATCGGGGAGACGCCGGTCGACACCGATGTGTACGCGGAGCTGTTGCGTTCCTATGACGAGGGCGTCGCGGAGTTCCTCGGTCTCGAACGAGTGAAGCCGAACACCTTGGGCAACAGCCGGATGCTTCTGCATCTGTGATCGTCATTGCCCCGGTGGCCTATGTCCGAAACGCGCATGTTTCCGGACGGTGGCGGTCCGCTGAGTCACTCCCGAGGGTTTGTGTTTTTCCGGCAAAAGCGGTTTGCTTTCCGACGTACTGCAGTACTGCATATAACAGGGGCGGCGAAACGGCGGACGCCGCACACCCCTGGCCCTCAACGTTATCGATGAAAGGAAATGCGGTGGCACAGAAGGTTCAGGTCCTTCTTGTCGACGACCTCGACGGCGGCGAGGCGGACGAGACCGTGACGTTCGCGCTGGACGGCAAGACGTACGAGATCGATCTCACGACTGCCAATGCGGACAAGCTGCGCACGCTTCTTGACCCCTATGTGAAGGGCGGGCGTCGTACCGGCGGCCGTTCCTCCGGCGGTCGTGGAAAGGTGCGTGCCGCCACCGGCGGCAACCAGGACACCGCGGCGATCCGCGCCTGGGCCAAGGAGAACGGTTACGAGGTCAACGACCGCGGCCGGGTTCCCGCGTCCATCCGCGAGGCCTACGAGAAGGCCAACGGCTGATCCCGCCGGTCGGCGGGACGACCGGCGCACGCGCGCCGCAGCCGGACCCGGTGACACTGCGCTGCCACCGTGTCCACCAGTCGCGCGAGATCGGGGACGCTCCCCTCGCGTCCCACGGGGGGCGCCGCCGGCACGGCCGGCATGGCGGGCAGCGAGGCCTCGACCTCACGTTCCGGACCGGGGGGCCGCAACCACACGGCGGCCCCCTGTGCGGACGGCTCGCGCGCAATCCCGGCCCGTACGGAGCCACTTCGTACGACGGCGGTCCCCGCGGGCGGCGGCGGGGCCTGAATCGTGTCGCCCGCCCCGAGGGCGCGCAGGTCCAGGGCCACCGTGCCCCACTCCAGCCAGGCCAGCAGGCCGGGCAGCTCCTCCGCGCTGCCCGCGGCCACCCAGAGCTGCATCCGGTCGCCCCGCAGGGCCACCGGGGAGCCCGGCGCGAGATGCCGGAGCGCCTTCGCGCCCGCCTCGGCCGGTACGTCCAGCACGTCGAACCGCACCCCCGTACGCAGCCGCAGCGGCCGTCCGGGCACGGTCGGCCACCCCAGATCGTTCTCGTACCAGTGCCGGGCCCGGACCTCCGGGCCGGCGGGCGGACCGGTACGGAGTCCGGCGGCCGGGGCGCCCGGATCGACGGGCCGGCGGGGAAGGGGGACCGTGGAGGTCATGGGGACCGAGCCAACCATGCCAGGAGCAACCGCCGGACCCCCCTTCGAGTTACGCTGGGTGTCCTGTCGGCTGCACAGAGTGCCGGACGAGGGGGCGTGTGGGGGCCCGGGGAGGCGCAAGGTTGTTCGCCCATAGCGGAGGGAACCGGTGCGCGCCGCATGGAGTGTCAGTCCCTGCGGGTAAGACATGCCTAGTGGGAGGGGGCGACACGCGGGAAAGGCCGTCTCACGTTCGCCATCGGCGTACTGGCGACTGGGGTAACTGTCTGGCCTGCGGGAACATCGTCTCGCACCATCGGGTTGGAGCAGATGTCGGCGTCACGGGTCAGGAGGCCATCGACGGTGTCGGCAGTTGGAATGAGCGGTCCCCGCTTGCGGGACTAAGCTGCGGAAGGACAGGGAGGGGAAGTTCCCCCCACTGCCTGACCGCTCTGAGGAGCGATTAACGATGTTCGAGAGGTTCACCGACCGCGCGCGGCGGGTTGTCGTCCTGGCTCAGGAAGAAGCCCGGATGCTCAACCACAACTACATCGGCACCGAGCACATCCTCCTGGGTCTCATCCACGAGGGCGAAGGTGTCGCCGCTAAGGCCCTGGAGAGCCTCGGCATTTCGCTTGAGGCGGTCCGTCAGCAGGTGGAGGAGATCATCGGTCAGGGCCAGCAGGCCCCGTCCGGGCACATCCCCTTCACCCCCCGTGCCAAGAAGGTCCTGGAGCTGTCGCTCCGCGAGGCCCTTCAGCTGGGCCACAACTACATCGGCACGGAGCACATCCTGCTCGGCCTGATCCGCGAGGGCGAGGGCGTCGCCGCCCAGGTCCTGGTCAAGCTGGGCGCAGACCTCAACCGGGTGCGGCAGCAGGTCATCCAGCTGCTCTCCGGCTACCAGGGCAAGGAGACCGCCGCCGCGGGCGGCCCGGCCGAGGGCACCCCCTCGACCTCTCTCGTCCTGGACCAGTTCGGCCGGAACCTCACCCAGGCCGCTCGTGAGTCCAAGCTCGACCCGGTCATCGGGCGCGAGAAGGAGATCGAGCGGGTCATGCAGGTGCTGTCCCGCCGTACCAAGAACAACCCGGTCCTGATCGGTGAGCCCGGCGTCGGCAAGACCGCCGTCGTCGAGGGCCTCGCCCAGGCCATCGTCAAGGGCGAGGTCCCCGAGACGCTCAAGGACAAGCACCTCTACACGCTGGACCTCGGCGCCCTGGTCGCCGGCTCCCGCTACCGCGGTGACTTCGAGGAGCGCCTCAAGAAGGTGCTCAAGGAGATCCGCACCCGCGGCGACATCATCCTGTTCATCGACGAGCTGCACACGCTGGTCGGTGCGGGTGCCGCCGAGGGCGCCATCGACGCGGCCTCGATCCTGAAGCCGATGCTGGCCCGCGGTGAGCTCCAGACCATCGGTGCGACCACCCTGGACGAGTACCGCAAGCACCTGGAGAAGGACGCGGCCCTGGAGCGCCGCTTCCAGCCCATCCAGGTCGCCGAGCCGTCCCTGCCGCACACGATCGAGATCCTCAAGGGCCTGCGCGACCGCTACGAGGCGCACCACCGCGTCTCCATCACGGACGAGGCGCTGGTCCAGGCCGCCACCCTGGCCGACCGGTACATCTCGGACCGCTTCCTGCCGGACAAGGCGATCGACCTGATCGACGAGGCCGGTTCCCGGATGCGCATCCGCCGGATGACCGCTCCGCCGGACCTGCGCGAGTTCGACGAGAAGATCGCCGGCGTCCGCCGGGACAAGGAGTCCGCGATCGACTCGCAGGACTTCGAGAAGGCCGCGTCCCTGCGCGACAAGGAGAAGCAGCTCCTGGCCGCCAAGGCGAAGCGGGAGAAGGAGTGGAAGGCCGGCGACATGGACGTCGTCGCCGAGGTGGACGGCGAGCTGATCGCCGAGGTCCTCGCCACGGCCACCGGCATCCCGGTCTTCAAGCTCACGGAGGAGGAGTCCTCCCGCCTGCTCCGCATGGAGGAGGAGCTCCACAAGCGGGTCATCGGCCAGAACGACGCCGTCAAGGCGCTGTCGAAGGCGATCCGTCGTACGCGTGCGGGCCTGAAGGACCCGAAGCGTCCCGGTGGTTCGTTCATCTTCGCCGGCCCGTCCGGTGTCGGTAAGACCGAGCTGTCCAAGGCGCTCGCCGAGTTCCTCTTCGGTGACGAGGACGCGCTGATCTCCCTCGACATGTCGGAGTTCAGCGAGAAGCACACGGTGTCGCGTCTCTTCGGTTCGCCCCCCGGATACGTGGGCTACGAGGAGGGCGGCCAGCTGACGGAGAAGGTGCGCCGCAAGCCGTTCTCGGTCGTCCTCTTCGACGAGGTCGAGAAGGCCCACCCGGACATCTTCAACTCGCTGCTCCAGATCCTGGAGGACGGTCGCCTGACCGACTCCCAGGGCCGGGTCGTGGACTTCAAGAACACGGTCATCATCATGACGACCAACCTCGGCACCCGGGACATCTCCAAGGGCTTCAACCTCGGCTTCGCCGCCGCGGGTGACACGAAGACCAACTACGAGCGCATGAAGAACAAGGTCTCGGACGAGCTCAAGCAGCACTTCCGGCCCGAGTTCCTCAACCGCGTCGACGACGTGGTCGTCTTCCCGCAGCTGACGCAGGCGGACATCCTGCGGATCGTCGACCTGATGATCAGCAAGGTGGACGAGCGCCTGAAGGACCGGGACATGGGCATCGAGCTGTCCCAGTCCGCGAAGGAGCTGCTGTCCAAGAAGGGTTACGACCCGGTGCTGGGCGCCCGGCCGCTGCGCCGCACGATCCAGCGCGAGATCGAGGACACGCTCTCGGAGAAGATCCTCTTCGGCGAGCTGCGCCCCGGTCACATCGTGGTCGTGGACACCGAGGGCGAGGGCGAAGCCCAGACCTTCACCTTCCGGGGTGAGGAGAAGGCGGCACTGCCGGACGTCCCGCCGATCGAGCAGGCCGCGGGTGGGGCTGGGCCCAACCTGAGCAAGGAGTAAGCGTCAGCCTCCGGCGGTAGCCGGACATCAGGGGCCGGTGCCTTCGGGCACCGGCCCCTTCGGCGTTCCCCGGCGCGGTCCCGTGCCGATGGCGCGGTCCGTGCCGGGCGCGCCCGGTCCTACGACAGCTGTCCGTCGTAGTCCGGCAGCTTGAAGGTCTTCTCGGCGTGGCCGCCGGACAGGTCCGTGGCGCTGTTGCCGATGTTCGCGATGATCGTGTAGCCGTCGTTCTCGATGTCGACGCGCTGGGCGGTCTTGTAGGCGGCGACGTCCTTGAAGAGGTCGGCCAGGCCGCGGACGCGGAGGCCGGAGACGTCGTAGCCGTCGTGTGCGAGGTTGTACTCGGTGGGCCAGTACAGGACGCCGGGGCGGGCGGTGACGAAGAAGAGGGAGACGCCGTGCTCCTGGGCGTAGCGGACGGCGTCCAGGACGGGCCGGTTGGCCGGCTGGGGGTAGCTGAAGCCGAAGTCGGTCTCCAGCGAGGTGTTGTCGATGTCGAGGACGATCGCCTGCTTCTCGCCGGGCCTGGCGGCGGCGATGCGGTCCTTCAGGTACGGGAGGGCCCGGTCCATGACCGCCTGGCAGTCCTTCTGCCAGGTGGCGTAGTCGACCTTGGCGGAGGAGGTGCTCGTGGTCGCGGCCTCGGCCGGGGCGGCCGTCGCCGCCGGGGCGGCCAGCGCGGCCAGGGCGGCCAGGGCGGCCAGGGCGGCCACGGAGACGGTGGTCACGGGGATGCGGCGTGCCCAGGGGCGTCTGGTCATCGATGGGGGTCCTCTCGCGGCTCTGAATGTCAGGGGCATGATCTGAGGCGAGGGTGGCGCGAGGGGAACCGTAGGGTTACTGGAGGGTAGGTGCCTAGAGGTCTGCGTCACATTCCCCTATTCATCGACGGGGGTTGCCGGTGATATGCGGCACAGGCGAAATGTCCGGTACTAGCCGTGATAGTGGGATGCGCCGGATGGGCAAAAGGGACGAAAAAGGGAGTTTTACCTCACGAAGTGGCGCGCGAGAAGTGCGTCGTCAGGGCCGTGCGGGCCGGGGTGTGCGGCTGTCAAGAAAGAGGGTGGTATTGGCGGCTTCTACTACTTGATGCCGTACTTGGAGCGTTTTGGGCTGGATGGGGTGCTCGGTTACCAAGGGATGGCCGCTTCGGTGAAACGTCTCGATGGACGTCCGTACGCCGGGTGGCGGAAGTGTCTCCGAGTTCACGAGGTCCAGATGTTCCAGCGCTTCACGTCCCGCTCCTCCCGTACGTCCTCGCTCCGTGCCCGTGTGACCGTCCTGGCTGCCGGACTCGGCGCCACGGCCGTGCTGGGCACCGGGGTCGCGAGCGCCGCCACCGCGTCCGCCGGCTCCTGGGTCGACCCGGTGAAGAAGTACGCGCTCTCGGCGGGCTTCGCGCAGGCCGGCAACCACTGGGCGCACAAGCACAGCGGCCAGGACTTCGCCGTGCCGACCGGCACCGAGGTCGTCGCCGCGCACGGCGGCACCGTCGTCAAGGCCGGCCCCAACGGCGCCGGTGACGGCCCGGCGTACGGCAACGCCGTCGTCATCAAGCACGGCAACGGCACCTACTCGCAGTACGCGCACCTGTCCCGGGTCGACGTCCGGATCGGCCAGGTCGTCGCGACCGGCCAGCACATCGCGCTGTCCGGCTCCACCGGCAACTCCACCGGGCCGCACCTGCACTTCGAGATCCGTACGACCCCGAACTACGGCTCCGGCATCGACCCGGTCGCGTTCCTGCGCGCCCAGGGTGTGAAGGTCTGACCTAGTCCTTCTCGTGGGCGTGCTCGTGCGCCTGCGCGACGAGGTCCAAGGCGACTTCGAGAACGGCCTCGCGCTTCTTCTCGGAGTCGCCTTCGAGGTCCTGCATCACGAACATCCCGGCGTGCAGCGTGAACATCGCGCTGACCGAGCGGACCTGGTCGACCAGCTCCGCCTCCGGGTCGATGAGGATGTCCCGCAGGCCGCGCATCCGGTCCTTGAAGGTGTCACCGATGCGCAGTTCCCGAACCGTCGCCTGGTTCTCCTGCATGAAGCGGAACAGCGGTTCCGCGCCGGCCAGCGCCTCGCTGTAGCGGCGGACGATCTCCTGCTTGGTCTCCAGGGTGTGCGGCTGCTGTCCGCCCCACTCGATCAGGTCCTCGATCGGCTGCGTCAGGTCCGCGAAGAGACTGACGATGATCTCTTCCTTCGTCCTGAAGTGGTAGTACAGGGCCGCCTTCGTGACGTCGAGGCGCTCGGCGATCTCCCGCAGGGAGGTCTTCTCGTAGCCCTGCTCCGCGAAGAGTCCGAGCGCCACGTCCTGGATGCGCTGGCGGGTGTTGCCGCGGCGCTGCTGCTTGGTGCCGTCCATGGTGAGGCCCATCCTCGTACTCCTCGCGCTCCCGCGAAAACTTACTTGACGCCCGGCTAGTAGCGGGTCTACCTTCCGCAGTGTAGTAACTAGCCGGGCGGCAAGTAAGTATCTGCCGCAGGGGGAATGGGAAGACGATGGCGGACACGGTCGAAAGTGTCATAGCAGAGGGCGGACAGCCCCAGAGTGAGGCCGAGGGCAAACCGCCCCGGAGTGTGCGGGTGGTGCTGCTCGCACTGATGATCGCGATGATGCTCGCGATGCTGGACAACATGATCGTCGGTACGGCGATGCCCACGATCGTGGGCGAACTGGGCGGCCTGGAACACCTCTCCTGGGTCGTCACCGGCTACACCCTGGCCACCGCGGCCTCCACCCCCATCTGGGGCAAGATCGGCGACATGTACGGGCGCAAGGGCGCCTTCCTCAGCTCGATCGTGATCTTCCTCCTGGGCTCGGCGCTGAGCGGCATGGCCCAGGACATGGGCCAGCTGATCGGGTTCCGGGCCGTACAGGGCCTGGGCGCCGGCGGTCTGATGGTCGGCGTCATGGCAATCATCGGCGACCTGATCCCGCCGCGGGAGCGGGGCAAGTACCAGGGCATGATGGCCGGCGTGATGGCGCTGGCGATGATCGGCGGCCCGCTCGTCGGCGGCACCATCACCGACAACTGGGGCTGGCGCTGGGCCTTCTACATCAACCTGCCGCTCGGCGCGGTCGCCCTCGCGCTCGTCACCGCCGTACTGCACCTGCCGAGGAAGCGTTCCAAGGCGGGTATCGACTACCTGGGCGTGCTGCTGCTGACCGTCGGCATCACCTCCATCGTGCTGGTCACCACCTGGGGCGGCACCGAGTACGCCTGGACCTCCGCGCGGATCATGGAGCTGACCGGCATCGGCGTGGCCGCGCTGGTCGGGTTCGTGTTCTGGCAGACCAAGGCCGCCGAGCCGGTCGTGCCGCTGCACATCTTCAAGAGCCGCAACTTCACCCTGATGTCGGTCATCGGCTTCATCACCGGCTTCGTGATGTTCGGTGCCACCCTGTTCCTGCCGCTGTACCAGCAGGCCGTGCAGGGCGCCTCCGCCACCAACTCCGGACTGCTGCTCCTGCCGATGCTCGGCGCGATGCTCGTGACCTCGATGGTCGCCGGGCGGGTCACCACCAACAGCGGCCGGTACAAGATCTTCCCGATCGTCGGCGGCGTCCTGATGACCGTCGGCCTGTACCTGCTGTCCCTGATGGACACCGAGACGACCCGCCTGACCTCCGGTCTCTACATGGCCGTGGTCGGCGCGGGCATGGGCTGCCTGATGCAGATCACCATGCTGGTCGCGCAGAACAGCGTCCAGATGAGGGACATGGGTGTGGCGTCCTCCTCGACGACCCTGTTCCGTACGCTCGGTTCCTCCTTCGGCGTGGCCATCATGGGTGCCCTGTTCAACCACCGGGTGCAGGACGTCATGGCCGAGCGGGCCGGCGCGGCGGGCGCCAAGATGACCGAACAGTCGGCACAGCTGGACGCGAAGAGCCTGGCGAAGCTCCCGGTGATGGTCCGCGAGGCGTACCAGCACGCGGTGTCCTCCGGCACGCACTCCGCGTTCCTGCTCGGCGCCGGGATCTCGGTGCTGGTGCTGATCGCGGCGCTGTTCGTCAAGGAGGTGCCGCTCAAGGGCGGTCCCAAGGCCGCCGAGGCTGCCGACGCGGCGCCGGTGGCCGTGGTCGAGGCCGTCTGACCCGGCCTGAGCCCGAAGGCCCCGGTGCGCGTGCGCGGCGCCGGGGCCTTCGGCCGTTCTCGCACGGGCCCCGATGTGAGACCCCCGCGCCACCATCGGCTCAGGGACAAGCTCGGCCGCCTGCGTCTGGCCAGCAGGCGGCGGAGCGGGGTGCGCGCGTCCGGCACCCCGTTCCTCATTCCTCAGCCACTTCACGCCCCAGCGGATGGTGGCCCTGACCCGTGAGGCCGACTTCCGCGACGCCCGCCGCGTACCGGCGGAGGAACGCACCCGCCGCTACTTCGCCGGCCGGTCGGACGGGCTCCGGCCGTCGAGAGCGGAGGAACTGGTGGTGGCGACCACCTGAGCACCCCGATGCGGTGGCGGGAGGGGGACCGGGACCGGTGTCGCCGCTCGCTCGGAGACCCGGCGCCGGAGCCGGCCGAGCGGCCGGTTCTCCACGCTGGGCCTGCGCGGCGGAGCCCGGCCCGGCCTCCTTGGCGGGCGGGGGGCTCTCCTGGGTGGGCGGGTGATTCTCCCTCGGCGGGGGGCTCTTCTCGGCGGCGGGAGATTCTCCCTCGGCGGCGGGGACCCTCTTCGGCGGGGGCCTCGGCGGCGCGGGACCCCCCTTGGTGGGCGGGAGACTCTCCCTCGGCGGCGGGGGCCCTTCTGGGCGGCGGGAGATTCTCCCTCGGCGGCGGGGGGCCTCGGCGGGCGCGGGACCCCCCTTGGCGGGCGGGGGCCCTTCTCGGCGGGCGGGGATCCTCACATGTCCCGAGACGCGCGGTGAGCGGTGCCTGCCCGCGGTACGGGGGTGCCGCCGGAGGCGGGCAGCAGCGGATAGCTGCCCGTGTTGGTCGGGGCGTGCTCCGGCAGCCACAGGACGGCCACCGCACCCTCCGAGGGAACGCCGGCGGGCGCCCCCGCGGGCCGTACGTTGCGGAACGTCAGCCGGGCGCCCAGCACGCGCGCCTGTCCCGCCGCGATGGTCAGCCCGAGGCCGTGGCCCTGCCCGGCGCGGTCCGTGCTGCCGGTGCGGAACCGGCTCGGCCCCTCGGCGAGCAGATCGTCCGGGAAGCCGGGGCCGTGGTCGCGGACCCGGATGACCCGCCCCTCCACGGTGACCTCGATCGGCGGCCGGCCGTGCCGGGCGGCGTTGGCGAGCAGGTTGAACAGCACCCGCTCCAGCCGCCGCGGGTCGGTGGTGACCTCCGACTCGTGCACCACCCGTACGGCGATGTCCGGATCCTTGGCCGCCACCCGGCGCGCGACGAACTCGCCGAGCATGATGTCCTGCAACTCCGCCCGCTCCGAGGCCCCGTCCAGCCGGGCCACCTCCAGGACGTCCTCGACCAGGGTGCGCATGGCCTTGGCCCGGTCCAGGACCAGCTCCGTGGGCCGGCCGGGCGGCAACAGCTCGGCGGCCGTCAGCAGACCCGTCACCGGGGTGCGCAGCTCGTGCGCGATGTCGGCGGTGACCCGCCGCTCGGCCTCCAGGCGCTGCCGCAGCGCGTCCGCCATGGCGTCCACCGCGCGCGCGAGTTCGTCGGTCTCGTCCCGTACGACCCCGCCGATGGCCTCCTGCACCCGGACGTCGGTCTCACCGGCCGCGGCCTGGTTCGCGGCGGCCGCCGCCTTGCGCAGCCGGCGGGACAGCTGCCCGCCGATCAGCACGCCCAGCGCGCTGCCGCCGAGCACCACCGCGACCGAGCCGATGATCAGAGCCTGGTCCAGGTCTTGCAGCATGTCGGTGTTGCGATCGGGCAGATGACTGTGCAGGGACAGCACATGCCCGCCCTTCACGGGTACGGCCGCCCAGACGTCCGCCACCCCGTGGTGCTCGGAGACATCGCTCGCCCGGCGGCCCCGCTCCACCCTCTCGCGCAGCGCGGCCGGCAACTCCGGGTCGTCGACCTTGACGTAGGGGAAGACCGGCCCCCGGTTCAGCTCGTAGTTGCGCTGGGCCATCAGGACCCGGTCGTTGGCCAGCTCGCGCGCGTTGTCCAGCATCGAGACGCGGGCCGCGTTGTGCACGACCAGGCTCAGGACGATCGCCACCAGCCCGGCCACCAGCGCGATGGCCGCGCTGACCTTCCACCTGAGCCCGGTGCGCAGGCCCGCGCGCTCCATGCGCCGGACCGGATGCCGAAGAATCCCCCGCATCACGCCGCTCCGCTCAGGCCTTCAGCTTGTAGCCGAAGCCGCGGACCGTCTCGATGCGGTCCTGGCCGATCTTCTGCCGCAGCCGCTGCACATGCACGTCCACGACCCGGGTGTCGCCGCCCCAGCCGTAGTCCCACACCCGCTCCAGCAGCTTGTCGCGGGAGAGCACGGTGCCCGGCGCGGCGGAGAACTCCAGCAGCAGCCGCATCTCGGTCGGCGTCAGCGCCACCGGCTGCCCGGCCCGGCGCACCTCCATGCCGTCGGTGTCGATCTCCAGGTCCCCGAAGGCGAGCGTGCCGCCGCCATCCGTCGACGCGGCCTCCTCGGCCTGCGCGGATCCGCCGGCGTGCCCGAAGCGGCGCAGCACCGCGCGGATCCGGGCGACCAGCACGGCACCGTCGAAGGGCTTGGTCACATAGTCGTCGGCGCCCGCCTCCAGGCCCAGGACGACGTCGATGGAGTCGGCCCGCGCCGACAGCATGATCACCGGCACGGTCGACTCGTCCCGGATCCGGCGGCACAGGCTGACGCCGTCCAGGCCCGGCACCATGACGTCCAGCAGCGCGATGTCGGGGCGGTCGGCCCGGAACGCCTCCAGGCCCGACAGGCCGTCGGGCATCGCGGTGACCGCGAAGCCGTCCCGCTCCAGGGCGAGCTGGGTGGCCTCGCGGATGACGTCGTCGTCCTCGACGAACAGGACGTGGGTCTGCTCTGCCATCCCGGTGCTCTCAGTCCTCGTGGGGTAGGTGTGGCGGTCAGGTGTGCGGGGGCGCGGGGCGGTCAGCTGTCCGGTACGGGTGTCGGGCCCCCGCCGGCGGACTTGCTGTACTCGTTGCGCGTGGGCTTGCCCTGGGCGAACCGTCCCGCCTTCCAGGTGTACGGGGTCACGATCTCACCGGACGGGCTGGAGATCGGGTCGCCCTTCTCGTAGTACTGCCTGGTCACCGACAGGACTCCCTGGTCGATCTCCGCGTAGACCGGGGACTCCTCGCTCTTGAAGACGTTCTTGAACGAGCCGGCGTCGTCCCGGTACACGTACGAGCCGATGCCGACCGCGTCGGCGCAGGTCAGGACGTTGACGACGACATCGTCCACCGGGGCCCCGGTCAGATTGCCGTAGGAGACGTCGACCGGGTACTCATCGCCGTTGCACGGTTTCAGCTCCCGCTTGACCGACGGTGACACCTCGGGATCGCCCTTGACCAGCGCGACGGGGTCCACCCGCCGGTAGTTCTCGGACGGGCCGGGGGAGGGTGAGGCGACGGCCCCGGCCACCGCCGAGGCGTGTGCCGGACCCTCGTCCCGCGCGCCCGTGCCCCCGCTGCCGCACGCGGCGAGGAAAAGGGCGGGGGCGGCGAGCGCGGTCCCCACCGCGATCACCGCCTGTGTACTGCCTCGGGCCCGGTCGGGCCCGGCCCCGGTCAGGCCGCGCAACGCTCCCGCTCCTCACGCTCCAGAGCGCGTGCGTCCAGATCGCGGGCCTCCAGCTCCTCACGGAGCCGGGCGAGCGCCCGGTGCAGCGTGCTCTTGACCGTACCGGCCGACATGCCGAGGGCAGCGGCCGTCTCCTCAGTGGACATCTGCTCCCAGTGTCGCAGCACCACGACACTGCGCTGCTTCGGTGCGAGCACCTTCATGATGTCCATCAGCAGGGCCCGGTCGGCGTGCTGCTCGGTGGAGTCCTCGACGGAGGCGTCCGGCAGCTGCTCCGTCGGCACCTCCTCCAGCTTGCGCGCCCGCCACCACTCGGTCCGCGTGTTGATCATGACCCGGCGCAGATAGGCGTCGGCGAGCCGCTTGTCGGCGATGCCCTCCCAGCGGCCGTACGTCCGCACCAGCGCCGTCTGGAGCAGGTCCTGGGCGTCGACCGGGTCCGGGACCAGCCGACGCGCGCTGCGCAGCAGCGCGTCCTGCCGGCTGCGGACGTACTCCTCGAATTCGAGCACCTCGCCCTGCGCCATGATCAACCGCCTCCGTTCCCCGTTGTGCTTCCGGCCCTTGCCCGAAGTCCCGCTCTCCCCGCGCCCGGTGGTCCGCCGGGCACGAAGAAGAAGCTACGGAGTGGTTGTCACGGGGCTGTGCGGACCAGCCTGCGGCTGGCAATCAGCTATCCGTCGGTTGTGTAACGGACGGAGGAACAGGGTAAAGCTGGCGCAGGATTTGTGGGGTTATAGGGCGATTTGCCCGGCTGGAGTATCCGTAACGGATGCCGTGCGGTGGTGACTTGGCTGTGCGTCAGCCGAGCGGCAGTCGGTAGAGGCCGCCCGGAAGCGGCTCCACCAGGCCGTCCGCGACCAGCCCGTCGAGCGCCCGCGCCCGCTGCACCGGCTCGTGCCACACCCGGTCCAGCACCGCCTGCGGCACCGGCGCGTGCGCCTCCCGCAGCACGGCCAGCAGCTTGCCGCGCACCTGCCGGTCCGTACCGGCGTACGTCTGCCCGCGGCGCGGCGGACCCGCGTGCTCCGGCTTGCCCGCGAGCCGCCAGGCGCACTGCGCGGCGATCGGGCACCGCGGGCACCCCTCGTTCCTCGCCGTGCACACCAGCGCGCCCAGCTCCATCGAGGCGGCGGCCCACCGCGCGGCGGTCCGCTCGTCCTGCGGCAGCAGTTCCCGCGCCAGGCGCCGTTCGGCGGCCGTGGTCGCGTTCGGCGGGTACTGCACCCCGGTCACCGCCCGCGCGAGCACCCGGCGCACATTGGTGTCCAGCACCGCGTGCCGCTGCCCGTACGCGAACGAGGCCACCGCGGCGGCCGTGTACTCACCGATGCCGGGCAGCGCGAGCAGCTGCGCGTGATCCGTCGGTACGTCACCGCCGTGCCGCTCCGTTATGGCGACCGCGGCACCGTGCAGGCGCAGCGCGCGGCGCGGATAGCCGAGCCGGCCCCAGGCGCGCACCGCCTCGCCGGGCGCCTCCTTCGCCAGGTCGGCGGGGCGCGGCCAGCGGGCCAGCCATTCCTCGTAGACGGGCAGCACCCGGTTCACCGGGGTCTGCTGGAGCATGAACTCGCTGACCATCACGCCCCAGGGGCCCGCCTCCGGGCGGCGCCAGGGGAGGTCACGGGCGTGGGTGTCGAACCAGGCGATCACGGGGGCGTGCAGCTTCTCAGTCATGGCCCTTCCGATCCTGCCACGGGTTGGCGGGCCTGAGGGGTGACGGCGCGGTCACTGAGCGTGGCGGAATGCGAAGGAGCGCGTCGCCCGCGGCAGTTGCCGGGATGATGATCCGGAAAAGTTGGCGCCGGCGCGGCGGGTGGCGCGAGCAAGCGCGGCGATCTCTCGTACAGTTTGCGCCGTGGGATCTCTGCGCAATCCGGTCGGGCCGCTTCCCTCCACCATCTACTGGCGACGGAGGGCCGTACTGCTGTCCGTGGTCGCCCTGTTGGCGCTGGTGATCACGTGGATCGTCGCCGCCGGCGGCGGGGGCGGCAAGAAGAACGCCGACGGGTCCAACGGCAAGAATCCCACGCACACCATCACTCCCGGACCGAGCTCGTCCGGTCCCGCCATCAGCCAACACCCCGGCGGACGCGACGAGTCGGGCGGCGGGGACTCCAGCGGCAGTGGCTCCGGTTCCGGCTCTGGGGCCGGTTCCGCCTCCGGCGGAAACGGCGGCGGCAGCGGTTCGGCCGACGGCTCCTCGGGCTCCGGTAACGGCTCGGGTCCGGGTTCGGGTTCGGCCTCCGGTGGCGGCGGCGTCGGTACGGGCGACACGCTCCCGGCGTCCTCCACGCTGCCCAACTGCACGGCCGGAGCGGTGGCGTTGAGCCTGCGCAGTGTGCACAACTCCTACTCGCCGGACCAGACGCCGACGTTCGAACTCACCGCGAAGAACAGCTCGTCGGCCGACTGCAAGGTCGATCTCGGTCCGAAGAACGCGGTGTTGACGGTCACGCCGGCGGACGGCGACGACACCTTCTGGTCGTCCGCCGACTGCCCCGAGGGCGCGGGCAGCCTGCTGTTCCGGGTGCCCGCCGGCCAGAGCATCACCTACACCGTGAAGTGGGACCGCAAGCCGAGCGCGGCGCACTGCGCGACGCCCTCCGGGGGTTCGGCGAAGCCGGGCACGTACCTGCTGGAGGCCAAGACCCCCGGGTTCGGGAAGACGCAGGCGTCGTTCGTGCTGTCGGCGGACTGAGGACGGGGCGGCGCGGTCACGTCGCCGGGTGGTGAACACCCCCACGCACCCGCAGCCGCCCCACGGCATCCGGCACCGAGCTCGTAGGCGCCCGGCCCGCGCATCAGACGTAGCGCTCCAGGATCGACGACTCCGCCAGGCGCGACAGCCCCTCCCGCACGCTCCGCGCGCGGGCCTCGCCGACCCCGTCCACGGTCTGAAGGTCGTCGACGCTCGCGGCGAGCAGCTTCTGGAGGCCCCCGAAATGCTCCACCAGCCGGTCGATGATGGCGCCCGGCAGCCGCGGCACCTTGGCCAGCAGCCGGAACCCCCGCGGGGACACCGCCGAGTCGAGCGTCTCCGGAGACCCCGTGTAGCCCAGCGCCCGCGCCACCGTGCCGAGTTCGAGCAGCTCCGCGTGGGTCAGCGCGTCCAGCTCGGCCAGCGCCTCGTCGACCGTGCGGGACCGCTTCGCCGTCGGCTCGGGCACGTAGTCGCGGACGACCAGCGAGCGGTCGGGCTCGACCCCGGCGATCAGCTCCTCCAGCTGGAGGGCGAGAAGACGGCCGTCCGTGCCCAGCTCGACCACGTACTCGGCGATTTCGGTGGCGATACGGCGGACCATCTCCAGCCGCTGCGCGACCGCCGACACGTCCCGGACCGTGACCAGGTCCTCGATCTCCAGCGCCGACAGCGTGCCCGCGACCTCGTCCAGCCGGAGCTTGTACCGCTCCAGGGTCGCCAGCGCCTGGTTCGCGCGGGACAGGATCGCCGCCGAGTCCTCCAGGACGCGCCGCTGACCGTCCACGTAGAGGGCGATCAGCCGCATCGACTGGGAGACCGAGACCACCGGGAAGCCGACCTGCTTGCTCACGCGGTCCGCCGTGCGGTGCCGCGTGCCCGTCTCCTCCGTCGGGATCGTCGCGTCCGGCACGAACTGCACGCCCGCCCGGAGGATCTTGGACAGGTCCGACGACAGCACGATGCCGCCGTCCAGCTTGCACAGCTCCCGCAGCCGGGTCGCGGTGAACTCGACGTCCAGCACGAAACCGCCCGTGCACATCGCCTCGACCGTCTTGTCCGAGCCGAGGACGATGAGCCCGCCGGTGTTGCCGCGCAGGACGCGCTCCAGGCCGTCCCGCAACGCCGTACCGGGTGCCACGGCGCTCAGCGAGGCGCGCATCAGACCATCGGAACCGGCACTCCCACCGGACTTGCCGGGAGCCGCTGCCCGGTCGTTGGCTGCCACTGCACTCCTCCGGTCGCAGGTTCTGACGCGCCCCCGCACCCGCACTCGGTTCGTACGGACGGGCGAGACCTGGGCAAAGTCTACCGGCGCTCCTCCGCCTCCCGTGGGGCCTCTCGGCGACGGGAGCGCGGCAGGACCCGGAGCGCGTCGCCCATGTCGGCGACTTCCAGGACCTTCATGCCGGGCGGCACCTTCCCCGGATCGGTCGGTACGAGCGCGTGCGTGAAGCCCAGCCGGTGCGCCTCGGCGAGCCTGCGCTGCACGCCCGTGACCCGTCTGACCTCGCCCGCGAGCCCCACCTCGCCGATCGCCACCAGGTTCTTCGGCAGCGGGGTGTCGCTGGCGGCCGAGGCGAGGGCGAGCGCGATGGCGAGGTCGGCGGCCGGCTCCGACAGCTTCACGCCGCCGACCGTCGCCGAGTAGATGTCCCGCTTGCCCAGCGCGCTGATCCGGCCCCGCTGCTCCAGGACGGCCAGCATCATCGACACCCGCGAGGTCTCCAGGCCGGATGTCGTACGGCGCGGGGAGGGGATCTGGGAGTCGACGGTCAGCGCCTGCACCTCGGCCACCAGCGGACGGCGGCCCTCCAGGGTGACGGTCAGGCAGGTGCCGGGGACCGGCTCGGCCCGGCGGGTCAGGAACAGGCCGCTGGGGTCGGCGAGGCCCGTGATGCCCTCGTCGTGCAACTCGAAGCAGCCGACCTCGTCCGTCGCCCCGTAGCGGTTCTTCACGCCCCGGACCAGGCGCAGGCGCGCGTGCCGGTCGCCCTCGAAGTGCAGGACGACGTCCACCAGGTGCTCCAGCAGGCGGGGTCCGGCGATGGCGCCGTCCTTCGTGACGTGGCCCACGAGCAGGGTGGACATGCCCCGCTCCTTGGACGCCCGGATCAGCGCGCTCGCCACCTCGCGGACCTGGGCCATGCCGCCGGGCGCGCCCTCGATCTCCGGGGAGGCCACCGTCTGCACCGAGTCGAGGATCAGCAGGGACGGCTTGACCTCGTCCAGGTGGCCGAGGACGGCGGACAGGTCGGTCTCTGCGGCCAGGTAGAGGTGGTCGTGGAGCGCGCCGATGCGGTCGGCGCGCAGCCGCACCTGGCTCGCCGACTCCTCGCCGGTCACATAGAGGGTGGGGTGCTCGGCGCCGGCCGCCTTGGCGGCGACGTCCAGCAGCAGGGTGGACTTGCCGACGCCGGGCTCGCCCGCGAGCAGGACGACCGCGCCCGGCACGAGGCCGCCGCCGAGCACCCGGTCCAGCTCCGGCACGCCGGTCGAGCGGGCGGTGGCCTGCCGGCCGTCGACCTGGCCGATGGGCAGGGCGGAGGTGGTCACCCGGCCCGGTGTGGTGGTCCGCACCGCGGGCGCGCCGTACTCCTCGACCGTGCCCCAGGCCTGGCACTCCGGGCAGCGGCCGAGCCACTTGGCCGTCTGCCAGCCGCACTCGGTGCAGCGGTAGGACGGGCGGTCCTTGGTCGTCTTGGTACGGGCAGCCATGCGGAAACCGTAGCCCGAGGCACTGACAAGGGGTCCGGCGGTCGGGTGCGAAGGAGCGGGGAGCGCGTGTGGGTGAACCGTTCTCGGCCACCGTCCATCGGGATCCAGCCGCGGAACAAAGGGTTCCTGTCCCCTTATGAGGGATCGTTTCACCCGTACGGATTAAAAGTGCTCAAGGTTCCAGAAGGGGCACTCCGCCGCCGCCTACGGTCGCACGGGTGATGAGCAGCAGTCCGGAGACGACCACCCGCACGACAGGCGCGCACCGGGCGCATCGCGGGGCACGTGAGGCCCGTGACGCACGACGCGAAGCGCGCGAGAACCGTGAGGAGAAGGAGGCGCGCGACCGCGCCGCCGCGCGCGCCGTCGCCCAGCGCACGTCGGCGCGTTACGAGCCGTACCTGGACGGCCTGTTCACCTACTGCCTGTCCGTCCTGTGCGACCACGACACGGCCACCGCCGCCCTCGGCGACGTCCTCGCCCTGGCCGAACGGCGCGGCCACCGCGCCCCCGGGGCCGCAGACCGCAGGGCCTGGCTGTACGCCCTGGCCCGCTGGGCCTGCCTCCGCAAGCTCGCCGAGACCAAGCAGAAACGTCAGGCCACACATGCGGCGGGGCGGGGCGGGGCGGGGGGCGCCGGGCAGCGGGCGGACGCCGGGAACGGCAGGAGGAAGTCCGGCGCTGCGGGGAAGAGGAGCGCCGGGGGCGCGGGCGGGCGCGGCGCCGGGGGCGCGAGCGGGAGCGGGAGCGGGGGCACTGTCTGGGGCGCCGGGGTCTCCGGGGCGGGGCGCGCCGCCGGAACCGCGGGCGCTGCCGGGACTTCATGGACGGCTGGTTCTGCGGCCGGCGGGAGTCCGGGGACGGACGGGCCTTTCTGGGCTCATGGGGCTTCCGGGTCTGATGGGTCGGTGGGGCCAGTCGGGACGGTTGGATCGGCAGGGTCAGCCGGGTCACTCGGGTCACCAGGGTCAGTCGCGTCCGCGGGGCCATTCGGTTCGCCGGGGTCGTTCGGGTCCGCGGGGCCATTTGGTTCGCCGGGGTCGTTCGGGTCCGCCGGGCCTTCCGGGTCGTCAGGGTCAGTCGGGTCCATCGGGCCTTCCGGGGCCGCCGGGCCCTCCGCCGGAGCTCAGTGGCCCTCCGGGGCGGCCGGGAGGTCCCGGACTTCCGGGTCCACCGGTAGGTCCACCGGTGAAGAGCCCCCCGCGCCAGCCGCCCTCGCCCCGGAGATCCAGGAGCAGCGGCGCCGTGAACTCGCGCTGCTGGCCTGGCCGGAGGCCGCCGGCACCACGCCCGAGCAGCGCGAGGCCCTCGAACTCGCCGTCCGTCACCACCTCGCCACCCACGAGGTCGCCGCCGTCCTCGGCATGGAGCCCGCCGCCGCGCGGGAACTGCTCGCCTCCGCCGCCTGCGAGGTCGAGCGCACGCGCGCGGCCCTCGCCGTGGTCGAGACGGGCGGCTGCACCGGCGTCGCCCACCTCACCGGCGACAACCGGCTGGTCCTCAGCGCGGCCCTGCGCCGCGAGCTGGTCCGGCACGTCGACGACTGTCCGCGCTGCCGCCGCACCGCCGAGCGCGCGGTCCCCGGCCGCTGGCCCGGCGCCACGGTCACCCCCGCCGAGCTGCCCGTCCTGGAAGCCCCGCGCGCGGCCCTGGCACGCCACCCGCGCGCGCGGGGCGCGGTCGTACCCCGCTTCGACCGGCGCGGCTTCCCGATGGACCCCAAGGACCGCGCGGCCCGCCGCGACCGCATCCGCGCGCGGGCGGTCACGACGACGGTCGTGGCCACCGTGGTCGCCGCGCCGGTCCTCGCCCTCTGGGCCGCCTACCGGGGCGAGCCGGCCGGGGAGGACGACGGGCGCTCGGCGACCGCGCGGGAGGCGCAGGGTCCCGAGGCGCTCGGCGGCGACACGTCCGGCGGTTACGAGAACGCGGGGAACGCCGGCGTGAAGCCGGGCGTCCGCATGGGCAAGGACGGCAAGGCGGACGTCTCGGTGGAGGTCGTCAGCGTCGCCGGTACGGGCGGGAAGGGCGCGGGACAGCTCGAAGTCGGCGCCGCCAACGACGGCGACACCACCCTGATCACCCTCACGGCGTCCGGGACGTCCGAGGTCCGCTGGTCGGTGTCCACGTCGGCCGGCTGGCTCTACTTCAGCCGGTCCTCGGGAACCCTCGAACCCGGTCGGACGTTGACGGTCAAGGTGTATGTCGACCCCCTGCGCGAGCCGTCCGGCCACTGGCACGCGCAGGTGGCGGTGGCACCGGCGGGCGCGGTGGTCGCGATCGACGGCTACGGCACGGCACCGACCCGCCCGACCCCGCCCCACGCCTCACCGACACCCCCGTCGCCCCCGCCGAGCACACCGCCCACCGAGCCCCCCGCCACGCAGTCCCCACCGCCCACGGACCCGACGCCGAGCCCGACGACCCCGCCCCCCTCCGACTCCCCGACCCCTACTCCCACGCCGACCGACACCGGGACTCCGACCCCGACGGACAGCTAGGCAGGACAGCTAGGCAGGAGCCGGGAAGACGGGAAATGCCTACGCTTCCGGGTCGGCCGGGTGGGGTGCCAGCAGGGGCAACCGCGACGCCAGCCGCGCTTCGCACAGCTCGACCAGGCGGTCGTACCCCGCCTTGCCCATCAGCTCCGTCAGCTCGGCCCGGTAGGAGACGTACACCGGCTCACCCGCGCCGTGCGCCGACGTCGCCGAGGTGCACCACCAGTGCAGGTCATGCCCGCCCGACCCCCAGCCCCGGCGGTCGTACTCCCCGATGGACACCTGGAGCACCCGCGTGTCGTCCGGCCGGTCGATCCAGTCGTAGGTCCGCCGGATCGGCAGCTGCCAGCACACGTCCGGCTTGGTCTCCAGCGGCTCCCGCCCCTCCTTCAGCGCCAGGATGTGCAGCGAGCAGCCGGCACCGCCCGCGAACCCCGGCCGGTTCTGGAAGATGCACGACCCCTGGAACGGCCGCGTCTGCCGGGAACCCTCCTCGTCCTCGGAGACCCACCCGCCCCGCGTGCCCTCGTCATGGTGCTGCCAGATCTCCGGCGTGAGCCGCGCCACGTGCTCGGCGACCCGCTTCTCGTCGTCCTCGTCGGAGAAGTGCGCCCCCAGCGTGCAGCACCCGTCGTCCGCACGGCCCGCCTGAATGCCCTGGCAGCCACTGCCGAAGATGCAGTTCCAGCGAGAGGTCAGCCATGTCAGATCGCAGCGGAAGACCTGCTCGTCGTCCGCCGGATCAGGAAACTCCACCCAGGCGCGGGCGAAGTCGAGCCCCTTCTCGTCGCCCATCAGCGCCTCCGTGGTGGTTTTGGCGGTCTTACGACCTTTGCCCGCCTTGTCGGCCTTCGCCTTTTTCGTCTTTGGCACCCGTCCAGGGTAAGTGGCCGGGTGCCGCATCGGGGACCGAGGACGGACGTTCTGGCAGTAGCGTTCCGTCCATGAGACTCGGTGTCCTGGACGTGGGTTCGAACACGGTGCATCTGCTGGTGGTGGACGCGCACCCCGGCGCGCGCCCGCTGCCCGCGCATTCGCACAAGGTCGACCTCCGGCTCGCCCAGCTCCTCGACGACAGCGGTGCCATCGGCGACGAAGGCATCGACCGGCTGATCGCCGTCGTACGGGACGCGCTCCAGGCCGCCGAGGACAAGGGCGTCGAGGACCTGCTGCCGTTCGCGACCTCCGCCGTCCGCGAGGCCACCAACGCCGACGACGTCCTCGCGCGCGTGGCCGACGAGACCGGCGTACGGCTCCAGGTCCTCGCCGGAGCCGAGGAGGCCCGGCTCACCTTCCTCGCCGTACGCCGCTGGTTCGGCTGGTCCGCCGGAAAGCTGCTGGTGCTGGACATCGGCGGCGGTTCCCTGGAGATCGCCTTCGGCATGGACGAGGAACCGGACGCGGCCGTCTCCCTCCCGCTCGGCGCCGGCCGGCTCACCGTCGGCTGGCTGCCCGGCGATCCGCCCGCCTCCGAGGACGTCCGCGCCCTGCGCCGCCACGTCCGCACGGAGATCGCCCGCACGGTCGGCGAGTTCAGCCGCTTCGGCGCCCCCGACCACGTGGTCGCCACGTCCAAGACCTTCAGACAGCTCGCCCGCATCGCCGGCGCGGCCCGCAGCGCCGACGGCCTCTACGTCCAGCGCGAACTCAAACGCGAGTCCCTGGAGGCCTGGGTCCCGCGTCTGGCCGGCATGACGGCGGAACAGCGCGCGGAACTGCCCGGCGTCTCGGACGGCAGGGCCGGGCAGCTCCTCGCCGGCGCCCTGGTGGCAGAGGGCGCGATGGACCTCTTCGGCGTGGAGAAACTGGAGATCTGCCCCTGGGCCCTGAGGGAGGGCGTGATCCTGCGGCGCCTCGACCACATGGGTTCCGCATAGCGTCCCGAAAGGGGCGCGGGGAACGGCGCGACAAGCCACAAACGACCCGCATCCGCCCGAATGGGATACCTCACAACGGCGAACAGGTACCGGACACCGGCACCGCCCGACGCCGTATGGTGACGGACGTGGCTGAACCAAGGGACGCAGACGTGCGTATCGCGCTCTCTACCGCCTCCGTCTACCCCGAGTCGACGGCGACCGCCTTCGAGATCGCCGCGCGCCTCGGTTACGACGGCGTCGAGGTCATGGTGTGGACCGACCCGGTCAGCCAGGACATCGAGGCCCTGCGTCGCCTGTCGGACTACCACGGCATCCCGATCCTGGCCGTCCACGCCCCCTGCCTGCTGATCACCCAGCGCGTCTGGTCCACCGACCCCTGGGTCAAGCTCCAGCGGGCCCGGGCGGCGGCGGAGAAGCTGGACGCCTCCACCGTCGTCGTCCACCCGCCCTTCCGCTGGCAGCGGCAGTACGCCCGGGAGTTCGTCGACGGGATCTGGCGGATGGCGAACGAGACGGACGTGCGGTTCGCCGTCGAGAACATGTACCCCTGGCGCTACCGCGACCGCGAGATGCTCGCCTACGCCCCCGACTGGGACGTCACCAACGACGACTACCGGCACTTCACGATCGACCTCAGCCACACGGCGACGGCCCGCACCGACGCCCTCGGCATGGTCGAGCGCATGGGGGACCGGCTCGGGCACGTCCACCTCGCCGACGGCCGGGGCTCCGCCAAGGACGAGCACCTGGTGCCGGGCCGGGGCACCCAGCCCTGCGCCGAACTGCTGGAGCGCCTGGTGCACACCGGCTTCGACGGCCATGTCGTGATCGAGGTCAACACCCGGCGGGCGATGTCCGGCGCCGAGCGCGAGGCCGACCTCGCCGAGGCCCTGGAGTACACGCGCAAGCACCTGGCCGCGGCGGCCGTGCGGGTGGCCCGCCGATGACCGCCACCCCGCCGGCGGACGACACCGCCCCCGAGCCGCCCGCCCGGCGCCGGGGCCGGCCCCCGCGCACCGAGTCCGCCGGCACCCGGGACCGTATCCTCACCGCCGCCCGCGAGGAGTTCTCCGCGCGCGGCTACGAGAAGACGTCCGTACGCGGCATCGCCAAGGCCGCCGGCGTGGACTCCGCGCTCGTCCACCACTACTTCGGCACCAAGGAGCAGGTCTTCGAGGCAGCCATCGAGGTCGCCTTCGCCCCGGCGCTGAACGCCCCGGAGGCGGTCGCCGAGGGCCCGCCGGACGCCGTCGGCGAGCGGCTGACCCGGTTCGTCTTCGGCATCTGGGAGAACCCCACCACCCGCACCCCGCTGCTCGCGATCGTGCGCTCCGCCGTCAACAACGACACGGCCGCCGCCGTCTTCCGCCGCCTGATCGCCACCCAGCTGCTGCGCCGCATCGCCGCCCGGCTGGAGCTGCCGGACGCCGAACTGCGCGCCGAGCTGGCGGCAGCCCAGCTGGTGGGCTGTGCCATGCTCCGTTACGTGATCAAGGTGGAGCCGCTGGCGTCGGCGGACCTGGAGCGGATCATCGCCCGCGTCGCCCCCGTCGTTCAGGGGCATCTGACCTCTCCGTGAAACGCGCGTCCCGCGATCCGGACACCTTGTCCCGCCCACTGGATGACCGGCGTACGCTCGACAACAGCCACATCCGTCTGAAGGAGCGAGCGACGATGCCCGAGCTGAGGTCCCGCACAGTCACCCACGGCCGCAACATGGCGGGCGCCCGCGCCCTTATGCGCGCCTCCGGTGTACCCGGTGCGGACATCGGCCGGAAGCCGATCATCGCCGTCGCGAACTCCTTCACCGAGTTCGTGCCGGGCCACACCCACCTCCAGCCGGTCGGCCGGATCGTCAGCGAGGCGATCAAGGAGGCGGGCGGCATCCCGCGCGAGTTCAACACGATCGCCGTCGACGACGGCATCGCCATGGGCCACGGCGGCATGCTGTACTCCCTGCCCTCCCGCGACCTGATCGCGGACTCGGTCGAGTACATGGTCGAGGCGCACTGCGCCGACGCCCTGGTCTGCATCTCCAACTGCGACAAGATCACCCCGGGCATGCTGATGGCGGCCCTGCGCCTGAACATCCCGACGGTCTTCGTCTCCGGCGGTCCCATGGAGTCCGGCCGCGCCACCCTGGTGGACGGCACGGTCCGCACGCTCGACCTGGTCGACGCGATCTCCGACGCCGTCAACGACAAGATCTCCGACGAGGACATCCTCCGGATCGAGGAGAACGCCTGCCCCACCTGCGGCAGCTGTTCCGGCATGTTCACCGCCAACTCCATGAACTGCCTGACCGAGGCCATCGGCCTCTCCCTGCCCGGCAACGGCTCGGTCCTCGCCACCCACACCGCGCGCCGCGCCCTGTACGAGAACGCGGCCCGCACGGTCATGGACCTCACCCGCCGCTACTACGAGCAGGACGACGACACCGTCCTGCCCCGCAACATCGCCACCTTCCAGGCCTTCGAGAACGCCATGGCCCTGGACATCGCGATGGGCGGCTCCACCAACACGATCCTGCACCTGCTGGCCGCCGCCCAGGAGGCGGGCGTCCCGTTCGGCCTGGACCAGATCGACGCCGTCTCGCGCCGCGTGCCCTGCCTGGCCAAGGTGGCCCCCAACGTCGCCAAGAACCGCACGTACTACATGGAGGACGTGCACCGCGCCGGCGGCATCCCCGCCCTCCTCGGCGAACTGCACCGCGGCGGCCTGCTCAACGAGGACGTGCACGCCGTCCACAGCCCCTCCCTCTCCGACTGGCTGAAGACCTGGGACGTCCGCGGCGGCTCCCCGTCCCCGGAGGCCGTGGAGCTGTGGCACGCGGCGCCCGGCTGCGTCCGCTCCGCCGAGGCCTTCTCCCAGTCCGAGCGCTGGGCGGCCCTGGACGACGACGCCGAGAACGGCTGCATCCGCTCCGTCGAGCACGCCTACTCCAAGGACGGTGGCCTCGCGGTCCTGCGCGGCAACCTCGCCGTCGACGGCTGCGTGGTCAAGACGGCCGGCGTGGACGAGTCGATCTGGACCTTCGAGGGCCCGGCCGTCGTCTGCGAGTCCCAGGAGGAGGCCGTTCAGCGCATCCTGACCCAGGAGGTCAAGGACGGCGACGTCGTCGTCATCCGCTACGAGGGCCCCAAGGGCGGCCCCGGCATGCAGGAGATGCTGTACCCGACCTCGTACCTGAAGGGCCGTGGCCTCGGCAAGAGCTGCGCCCTGATCACCGACGGCCGCTTCTCCGGCGGCACCTCGGGCCTCTCCATCGGCCACGCCTCGCCCGAGGCGGCCTCCGGCGGCACGATCGCCCTGGTCCAGGACGGCGACCGCATCCGCATCGACATCCCGGGCCGCACGATCGAGCTGCTGGTCGACGAGGCCGAGCTGGCCCGCCGCGAGCAGGCCCTGAACGGCGTCTACGCCCCGAAGAACCGCGAACGCAAGGTCTCCGCCGCCCTCCGCGCCTACGCGGCGATGGCGACGAGCGCGGACAAGGGCGCGGTGCGCGACGTGTCCCGCCTGGGCTGACCCACGGCAGCAGGGGCCGCTCCCGACGGGGGCGGCCCTTCGCCGTTCCACGGGGCCTTCGCCGTTCCACGGGGGGCCCTCGCCGGATCACCGGGCCGTCCGCTGTCCCCCCGGTGCCGCCCGGCCTCTCTCCCCCCGCGTCCGGGGTCACCGAACCGACGGTTTCCCGCCGTCCACGGTGAAGACCGTGCCGTCGGGCGTGGTGGCGAGGACGCGGGCGTCGACCGGTACCGGTGCGGGCGGGGTGCTCATGACCGCGGCCGAGTTCGCGCCCAGCCGCGCCGGCGTCTGCCCGACGAGCCTGCCGTTCCCGGCGCCGACGGCGAGCAGCCGGCCGTCGCTCGCGGTGAGGTACACCAGCCCGCCCCGCACGACGGGCGCCGAACCACGGCTCACCGACGTCTCCAGGTGCCACAGGTGCCTGCCCGACCGCCCCGACTCCATGTCCACGGCGTCCAGGGAGCCACCGGTGGCCAGCACGTACACCACGTTCCCGCGCACCGTCGCGTGCGCGCCGTCGAGGACGGCGGGCAGCGCGACGCGCCGGGTCGCGCCCGTGCCGGGGGTGTAGCGGACGATCTCCTTGGCGCCGTACGCGCTGTCCACGGCCAGGAAGAACACCGAACCGTCCTGCGCCGCGAACGGCTTGAGCCAGCCACCGAGCCGTACGTCCCACCGCACCTGGCCGGTGCCCGGGTCCATGGCGGTCACCTGTGTGCTCGTCCCGTCGGCGGACGTACGCGTCGCGAAGGCCGTCGAGGTGCCGGGGAACGCGTCGAGGGCCGGCATGCCCTGACCGGGCACCGTGCTCCGCCAGCGCGTGGCGCCGTTCGCGCCGTCCACGCCGGTGACCGTGCCGTCGGTGCTGGTGAGCAGGGCCGTGTCACCGGCGTACCGCACGGTGGTCCCGGCCGGAAGCCGCCGCTGCCACACCTGCCTGCCCGTGGCCGGATCCAGCCCGGCGAGCCGTGAGCCGCCGTCCGTGTACGGCTGGACCAGCCCGCCGGAGAGGGCCGGGGGCCCGCTCGTGGACCGGGTGTCGACCGAGCGCCGCCACAGCAGCCCGCCGTCGCTCGCGGAGAGCGCGAAGACGGCGCCCGGCCGCGCGCAGAAGACCTTCCCGGCCCCGTACGCGCAGTGCGGCATGCCTTCGCCGCCGACCGCCGGCCGCACCGTCCACGTGCTGCCGGAAGCCGCCGTCAGGGCCGGCTCGCTCCCCCTCTCGGGCGCCGGATCGTTTACTCCGGACGCCCACACCGAGACGAGCGCGCCGAGCAACGCCAGCCCCAGGCCTCCGGCCGTGAGCGCCACCACCCGCCGACGCCCCGGGCCCCGGCCCCTACGCCGACCGGCACCCTTGGAACGACCGGCACCCTCGGAACGACCGGCTCCAGCAGGAGTGCCCCCAGCCCCTGCCTCTGTCCCAGCCCCTGCCTCTGTCCCAGCCTCGGCTTCCGCAGGAGCCCGGTCCTCGCTCGCCCGTTGCTCCGCACCCGTCCGCTGCGCCGGTATGAACGCCTGGGTGTCGTACGAGGCCGCCACCGAGCGCAGTTCCCGCATCAGCTCGTCCGGCGTGGGCCGGTCCTCGGGTTCCTTGGCGAGACAGCGTCGTACCAGCGGTGCGAGCCCTTCCGGTACGCCGGTCAGGTCGGGCTCGTCGTGGACCACCTGGTAGGCGACGACGTACGGGCTGTCGGAGTCGAACGGCCCGCGCCCGGTGGCCGCGTGCACCATGAGCGAACCCAGCGCGAAGATGTCGGCGGCCGGGCCGACTTCCCGGGGCCGCCGGAACTGCTCGGGTGCCATGAACGGCGGAGTGCCGATCAGCTTTCCGGTCTCGGTGCGCAGTTCGCTGTCCTTCGGCCGGGAGATGCCGAAGTCGATGACTTTCGGCCCGTCCTCGGCGAGCAGCACGTTGCTGGGCTTGAGATCCCGGTGCACGACCCCGACCCGGTGGATGTCTCGCAGCGCCTCGGCGAGCCCCGCCATCAGCCGGCGCAACTGCTCCGTGGGCATGGGACCCTTCCGCTTCACATGGTCGGAGAGGGTCGGCCCGGGGATGAACAGGGTGGCCATCCAGGGGCGTTCGGCCTCGGGATCGGCGTCCACGACGGGTGCCGTGAAGGCCCCGCTGACCCTGCGCGCGGCGGCCACCTCCTGCCGGAAGCGGCCCCTGAACTCGGGATCCCGCGCGTACTCGGCGTGTACGACCTTCACCGCGAGCCGCATCCCGGAGGTGCTCCGGGCGAGGTGTACGACCCCCATGCCGCCGGAGCCCAGGCAGGACTCCAGCCGGTAGTGCCCGGCGTACTCGGGAAGTTCCGCTTCCGCGCCCGCTCCGGTGTTGCGCTGTGGCGCCATGGACCACCCCCGTGCTCTTCGTCCGCGCGCGCGACGCACGGAGCCTAGTCGATGACTCGTACGAGACAGAGGCGGCTTGCTAGCGTCTGGGTGCGAGTCGCGCACCTGCGTTTCGCGCCGAGTTCAGGGAAGACAACGGGGGAGGACCATTTTCATGTCAGTCGACCGCGCACATGAGGCCGAGGCCATCGACGACGGCGTCAACGGCACCGGCGGTGCCGAGGACGTGGTGACGCAGGCGGCGGCAGCCGTCCGTACCTACGCCGTCGCGCCCGGCGTCCGGCTGAACGTCCGCAGCGGCCCGGGCACCCAGTACAACCTGGTCCGCGTCCTGCCGGAGGACGTCCGGGTGCCGATCTACTGCCAGACGCCCGGCACGACGGTGACGGGCACCTACGGCACGACGAACATCTGGGACCTCATCGACAGCGGCGAGTACGTCTCGGACGCCTACGTCCACACAGGCACCGACGGCTACATCGCCCCACGCTGCGGCTGACCCCGGCCCGCACCCACCGACCCCGGCCCGCACCCACTGTGCACGGCCGGGACCGCACCCGCCACGGCCGGCGCCGTGAGCCCTCCCGTCCCGCCGGGGCCATGCCTCGTGCCATGCCTCGGCGGGACGGGGCCGCCGACACGGAACCGCCGCCCCGCCGGCACCGCACCCCGCCCGGAAGCCCGTGCGCCGTCGGCGCCATAATCGTGTTGTGAGCGACGAAACCGGCACCCCGGACACCTCGGCGGGCTCCGCCGGCCGCGCGGCCGAGGGCGACGGCGCGCCGCCGCAGGGTGGCGGCCCCCGCCCCGAGCCCCTGCGCTTCTTCGGCACCTCCTGGGTGAACCACGACAACGGCTACGCGGCCCGCCGCGCCGGGGTCGCCGTCGGCTCCCTCGCCGCCGCCGCCGTCTCCTGTCTGGTGCTGCGCCTCGCCTACGAGGGCATCCGGATCGCCGAGTCCGGCTCCTTCGTGACCGTGCTGGTCGTCGCCATGTTCGCGATCTGTAGCGCGCTCGCCTTCCGCAACACCTGGGAGGGCTTCGGCAAGCGCCACGACCCGCAGCGCCAGGCCTCCCTGCGCGGTCTGCTCGCCATCGGCTTCGTCGGCACCCTCCTCGCCTACTTCTTCCGCTCCTTCACCGAGGCACCGGGCGAGAAGCTGCACCGCGAGGAGTACGAGCAGGCCCGCGAGGCCCACGCACGCCGCACCACCCGCCGCACCGGCAACCCGTCGAAGAAGAAGCGCCGCCGGTAGGACGGCACCAGCGGAACGGCAACAGCGGAACCGCGACGGCAGGACGGAAAAGGGGGTACGGCAGGCGCGCGGCGATGCCGTAGACAGGAACCCATGACCGTCACCGAGCCGTCGCCCGCCGACCCGCACGCCTCCCGCGCCGCGTCCTTCAACACCGCCGCCGCCCAGTACGCCGCGAACCGCCCCTCCTACCCGCCCGCCCTCCTCGACGCCGTCGAGGAACTGGCCGGCCGCCCCCTCGCGGGTGCCAGGACGGTGGACGTCGGCGCGGGCACCGGCATCGCCACCGCCCTCCTGCACGCCCGGGGCGCCGACGTCCTCGCCGTCGAACCCGGCGCGGGCATGGCCGCCGAGTTCCGCCGCGCGCTCCCGCACATCCCGCTCGTCCGGGGCGACGGCAACGCCCTCCCCGTCACCGACGCCCACGCCGACCTCATCACCTGCGCCCAGGCCTGGCACTGGACCGACCCGGCCCACTCGGTGCCGGAGGCGCTGCGCGTGCTGCGCCCGGGTGGTGCGCTGGCGCTGTGGTGGAACACCGAGGCGCTGGACGTCGGGTGGATCGCCGACGCCGCCCGCCGCGTCTGCCGCTTCCTGGGCGTCGACGTCGCCGCCGAAGCGCGCAAGGCCGGTGACCGCATCGAGCTGGCCGACCCCAGCGGGCGTCTGGACTTCGTCCGCCGCACGGTCCGCTGGAGCCGTCGCGTCCCGGTCGACACCCACCTCGCCAACATCGGCAGCCACTCGGCCTTCCTCACCAGCCCCGAGGAGCGCACGACCGCCTTCCTCGCCGAGGAGCGCGCCCACCTGCTGGAGGTCTTCCCGGACGGCACGGTCGAGGAGACCTACGACGTCCGGCTCCTGGTCGCCCGCAAGCCCTGACCCCACCTCCCGCCCCTCCCACACCCTTCACCGGCTCCCGCCCTCTCCCTCTTCGCCCTCTGCCTCTTCGCCCCTCGCCCCTTGACGTGCCGACCCCTCCAGCCCAAGTATTCATCACATGATGAATTACGAGCCGGACCCTCCACCCCCCGCTGCCTCCGGCCCCGCGATCCACGCCGACGACCTCACCGTCACCCGCGGCCCCCGCACGGTCCTGCA
Organism: Streptomyces canarius; assembly: GCF_014650735.1. NCBI lineage: Bacteria > Bacillati > Actinomycetota > Actinomycetes > Kitasatosporales > Streptomycetaceae > Streptomyces > Streptomyces canarius. Next base: position 4,197 of record NZ_BMVN01000020.1, on the reverse strand, counting down.
CCACCTCCGCTTCACCGTCCCCCGCGGCCGGATCACCGGCCTCCTCGGCCCCTCCGGCTGCGGCAAATCCACCCTCATGCGCGCGATCGTCGGCACCCAGGCCAAGGTCACCGGCACCCTCGACGTCCTCGGCCACCCGGCCGGCCACCCCACCCTGCGCAGCCGCATCGGCTACGTCACCCAGGCCCCCTCCGTCTACGACGACCTCACCGTCCGTCAGAACCTCGACTACTTCGCCGCGATCCTCGACCCCGGCCGCGCCGCCGCCGACCGCCGCCACCAGCACGTCACCCGGGCCATCGCCGACGTCGACCTCACCCGCCACGCCGACGCCCTCGCCGGCAACCTCTCCGGCGGCCAGCGGGGCCGCGTCTCCCTCGCCGTCGCCCTCCTCGGCACCCCCGAACTCCTCGTCCTCGACGAACCCACCGTCGGCCTCGACCCCGTCCTCCGCCGGGACCTGTGGCAGCTCTTCCACGACCTCGCCGCCACCCGCGGCACCACCCTCCTCGTCTCCTCCCACGTCATGGACGAGGCCGAGCGCTGCCACCGCCTCCTCCTCATGCGCGAGGGCGAGATCCTCGCTGGGGGCACCTCCCGGCCGGAGGCCGGGGGAGACACCCCGGACGCCCTGCGCACCCGCACCGGCACCGACACCGTCGAGGCCGCCTTCCTGCGCCTGGTCGACGAGGCCACCGCGGGCCGCACGAGAGAGAGCACCCGATGAGCCCGAGCCCCCTGACCACGGTGAAGACGACGACCCCGGCGGCCCCCGCCACAGGCCCCAGCGCCCTCAACGCCTCCCGCACCACCGCCACCGCGGCCCGGGTCCTGCGCCAACTCCGCCACGACCCGCGCACCATCGCGCTGATGGTCCTGATCCCCTGCCTGATGCTGATCCTGCTGCGCTACGTCTTCGACGCCGGCCCGCGGACCTTCGACACCATCGGCGCCTCGCTGCTCGGCATCTTCCCGCTGATCACGATGTTCCTGGTCACCTCCATCGCCACCCTGCGCGAACGCACCTTCGGCACCCTCGAACGCCTCCTCGCCCTGCCCCTCGGCAAGGCCGACCTCATCACCGGTTACGCCCTCGCCTTCGGCGCCCTCGCCATCGTCCAGTCCGCCCTCGCCACCGGACTCGCGGTCTGGCTCCTCGGCCTCGACGTCACCGGCTCCCCCTGGCTGCTCCTCCTCGTCGCCCTCCTCGACGCCCTGCTCGGCACGGCCCTCGGTCTCTTCGTCTCGGCCTTCGCGGCCTCGGAATTCCAGGCGGTCCAGTTCATGCCCGCGGTGATCTTTCCCCAGCTCCTCCTCTGCGGCCTGTTCACCCCCCGCTCCGACATGCACCCCGTCCTGGAGGCCGTCTCCGACGTCCTGCCGATGTCCTACGCCGTCGACGGCATGAACCAGGTCCTCCGCCACGCCGACATGACGGCGACCTTCGTCCGCGACGGCCTGATCGTGGCCGGCTGCGCGCTGCTCGTCCTGGGCCTGGGCGCGGCGACGCTACGACGGCGCACGGCGTGACCGGGCGCCCCACCGGCCGACGTCCCGCCCACCGGACAAGCCGCCCGCGCACCCCCACCCCGGTGCCAGACTGAACCGCATGAGCCAGAAAGTCGCAGTCCTCGGCACCGGCAAGATCGGCGAAGCCCTGCTCAGCGGAATGATCCGGGCCGGCTGGGCCCCCGACGACCTCCTGGTCACCGCCCGCCGCTCCGAACGCGCCGAAGAACTCCGCACCCGCTACGGAGTCACCCCGGTCACCAACACCGAGGCCGCCAAGACCGCCGACACCCTGATCCTCACGGTCAAGCCGCAGGACATGGGCACCCTCCTGGACGAACTCGCCCCGCACGTCCCCGCCGACCGCCTGGTCATCAGCGGAGCCGCCGGCATCCCCACCTCCTTCTTCGAGGAGCGCCTGGCCGCGGGCACCCCCGTCGTCCGAGTCATGACCAACACCCCCGCCCTCGTCGACGAGGCCATGTCGGTCATCTCCGCCGGCAGCCACGCCACCGAACGGCACCTCGCACATGCCGAGGAGATCTTCGGTGGCGTCGGCAAGACCCTCCGCGTCCCCGAGAGCCAGCAGGACGCCTGCACCGCGCTCTCCGGCTCCGGCCCGGCGTACTTCTTCTACCTGGTCGAAGCCATGACCGACGCCGGCATCCTGCTCGGTCTCCCGCGCGACAAGGCCCACGACCTCATCGTCCAGTCCGCGATCGGCGCCGCCGTGATGCTCCGCGACAGCGGCGAACACCCCGTCAAGCTCCGGGAGAACGTCACCTCCCCGGCCGGCACCACCATCAACGCCATCCGCGAACTGGAGAACCACGGCGTACGAGCCGCCCTCATCGCCGCCCTCGAAGCCGCCCGCGACCGCAGCCGCGAACTCGCCTCCGGCAAGAAGGACTGAACCGACCGCCCCACGCCGGTCCACGGGCGGCGGCCCACCCACCGCCCGCGGACCGACCCGGGCAGAGCGCCGCCCGCGGACCGCCGCCCGGCTAACGCGCGGCGCTCAGCGAAGGCTCCGCCACGGGCGGCAGCAGCCCGATCGCCCTATAGGCCGTATCGACCGTCGGCCGAGCCAACGCCCGCGCCTTCTCCGCACCATCCCGCAGCACCCCCTCGACATACGCCGGATCAGCGCACAGCTCCCGGTGCCTGGCCTGCACCGGCCGCAGCACTTCCACCACCGCCTCCGCGGTGTCCTTCTTCAAAGAGCCGTACGAGTCGTAAACGTCTGCCAGTGACTCAGGGTTCCCGCCCGTGCACGCAGCGAGAATGTCCAGCAGATTCGCGAGGCCCGGCCGCTCCGCCCGGTCGTAGACGACGTCCCGCCCGCTGTCCGTCACGGCCCGCAGCACCTTCTTGCGCACCACGTCCGGCTCGTCCAGCAGATAGACGACCCCCGCACCCGAGTCGTCCGACTTCCCCATCTTCCTCGCCGGGTCCTGGAGGTTCATCACCCGCGCCGCCACCCGCGGAAGCGTCGCCCTCGGCACCACGAACGCCTGCCCGTAGCGCTGGTTGAACCGCACCGCCAGATCCCGGGTCAGCTCGACGTGCTGCGCCTGGTCCTCGCCGACCGGCACCTCGTCCGTGCCGTACGCCAGGATGTCCGCCGCCATCAGGACCGGATACGTCAGCAGCGACAGCCGCACACTCCCACCGCGGTCCCGCTCCTTCGCGGCCTTCTCCTTGTACTGGACCATCCGACGCATCTCACCGTCGGTCGCCACGCACTCCAGCAGGTACGACAGCCGCGTGTGCTCGTCGACGTGGCTCTGGAGGAACACCGTGCACACGTCGGGGTCGAGCCCGGCCGCCAGCAACAGGGTCGCCGTCTGCCGGCTGAGCCTGCGTACGCGCGCCGGATCGTGGTCCATGGTCAGCGCGTGCAGATCCACCACACAGAACAGCGACTCCGCCCGATGCTGGTCCGCCTCGGCCCAGCGCCGCATGGCCCCCAGGTAGTTGCCCAGGGTCAGGTGCCCGGTCGGCTGAATCCCGCTGAAGACCCGAGTCATCTCCACTCCACCTTCTGGTCGGGACCGCCGCCCCTGCGGCCGGCCCCCCGAGATCCGGAGGGAGATACGAGAACGGCCGCCGAAGCGGCGGCCGTTGAGTGCATACGTGAGTACGGCCGCCGTCAGGCGGCCCACCAGAGCTGGGTACACGTACGCGTCATCACGCCCTCCACGGTACGCCTCCGGAGTGCCTCGCGGCAGCGAGTTGACACGCCCCACGCCGATACGTACTGTTCTCCGAGTTGTCCGACGTGAGCGCCGACCCCGGTCGGTCCCCGGACAGCCATTCCGCGAGCACCACCCACTCAATCGACACCACCGGTGTCGGCTGCTTTGGCGTGCGTATTTGCGAAATGAGGAATCCGCGTTCGAAAGGGCGCCGGCCCCCGATTGGTTCGGGAGCCAGGAATCCGCTAAAGTCTCACTCGTCGGAACGGCCCAACGGCCGGGAAGACAAGCCCCACTGACTGGGGATCAGACGCCGAAAGGATCTGATAGAGTCGGAACCGCCGGAAAGGGAAACGCGAGAGCGGGAACCTGGAAAGCACCGAGGAAATCGGATCGAGAAAAGATCTGATAGAGTCGGAAACGCAAGACCGAAGGGAAGCGCCCGGAGGAAAGCCCGAGAGGGTGAGTACAAAGGAAGCGACCGTTCCTT